>CATISE010000047.1 GCA_949538655.1 Marine Group II euryarchaeote MED-G33
ATCGGGTCCCCAATCGGAGCGAGTACGATTGATTCCAAACCTCTTTGCAAATAGGAATCTGAAGTTTAACCACCCGTCTCCCCAGGAATTGCTCTCCGCATCACCGACTCTGATTCGGTACGGAACGCTGACCTCAATCGCTTTCTTTTTGCCAAAGACACGGCGAGCATTGATCTTCATTTCTTCAGAGAGGGGCATGCCATCATGTGTTGGCCGCATCTTGTCATTCTCCATGATATTCTTCCAGAAAACCCACATCCCGCTTTGTGAATCATGTATGCCATACCAAAACAGCATCCGGGCGGTGACGGACAGACCCCAGTTGCCAAATCCATGCAAGCCGGACATGGCACCTTCTTCTGCACGTCGTAGGCGATCGCAAGTGATGAATTTCAGATTATCTTCGACGAGTTTTCGAACCAGTCCTGGAACTTCTTCGCCCGGGTAGGTACAGTCGGCATCTAGGGTCACAATGATGTCACCTGGCGCCAGAGCAAACCCGGTTCGATATGCTCGACCGTAGCCCTTTCTTGGCTCCATGACCACCCAAGCACCTTCTTCTGCAGCCAACTCGCGAGTACGGTCGGATGAATTCCCATCGACAACGAGAAAGTCGAGTTTTTCGCACCATCCATCATTCGGAATAGAGCGAATTGTATCGACAATTGCAGCTTCTTCATTTCGTGTTGGAATTACAACGGTTACGTGAACAGGTAGTGTATCTGCCATGTCATCCCCATCTCTCCGACCCTGACCGCTAATTTGAATGCAACCGTTTCCGACTTAAACCGGATTCATTGAAAAATGGAGGCCTTACAGGCCCTATTGGAGGGTGTGGCCTGCACATAGCGATGTTATCTGGAGAATACCCCCCAAGATGGGGTGGAATGGGCTCTACTGTGTTCCATCTTGCAGGGGCACTGGTCAAGCAAGGACATCGTGTCACTGTGATTACAAGGCGCGACAAGAGTGTCGAGCGGAATCCGGCAAAAATACCTCAACAAAAGGGTGTTTCCGTTTTGTCGGTAAAATGGGCGCCACTGCCAATGGCATTCACGGTATCTTACGGTAAATGGGCACTTCGCGAACTCTTGCGAATTCATCGCAAGGATCCTTTCGATGCTGTGCACGTGCACGCACCCATGATTTCTTGGAAAGAAAAGCAATATCGTGAGGTGCGACAAAAAGTCGGACCAGTCATCACAAGTTTACACGGTTCTTGGCTGGGTGAGCGAGATGGAATGACTCGTGCGGCGAAACATGGAGAATCAGCGGTTTGGAAAAATCCAAACGATCTCGCTATTTTGTTGACTGCCAAGTACTATGCAAAATATGAGCGGGCTGCAGTCCGTGCATCGACACTCTGTGTAGCCAATTCAGAGGCGACAAAGGCCGATTTTGAATCGAGATACGACCCTCCTGAAAACTGGCGATGTGAAGTCGTTCGCTGGGGCGTCGATACGAACATGTTCGTGCCACTAGATCGCGATCATGAAGACACCATGCTCGCCCATGAAGAAATGCGTAATCGTTACGGTGAACCAGATGAAAAAGCCTTGGAGGGGGCTGTCGAAACCGACACACCACTCATCTTGGCCGTGGGACGATTGGTCGCACGCAAAGGATACAGAACCCTACTGAAAGCAATGCCAGGGGTTCTCGAACAATACCCAAATGCACAGCTTGTGATTGTAGGACGTGGACATATGAAGCGAACTTTGGAGAGGCAAGCCAAGAGATTGGGTGTTGCCGAATCTGTCACCATTGAACCGAGTTTACCTTTCGAACAATTAGCGCAACTATTCCGTAGTGCGGATTTGGTCGCTTACCCATCATACTACGAAGGGCAGGGTTTGATTCCGCTTGAAGCGATGGCCAGTGGAACACCAGTCGTTACCGTCAATGATGGCCCTCTACCGGAAATGGTCGACGATACTGTTGGCGGCTTGTTTGACATCAATCAGCCCGAAACATTGTCCTCAGCAATCAATGAACTCCTGAGTGACCCGAAGCGAAGAGAATCGATGGCTTCGAATGGAAGAAGACGTGTACTGGACGAATACACATACGCTCTGAATGCTGAACGGTATGCTGAATATTACGCATCCAAGAATTAGACTTCATCAAAGTCACTCATCACTGGTGGCGCTTCAGCAGACATATCTGGTAACTCAGGTGCAGTTTCTTCTTCACCTAAATCAAAGCCTTGTCCTGGACCGAGGCCACCACCCCATGATTCAATCAATTCTAGATCGGCTGCCAACTGTCGCTTACTGCGCAGAACGTAGACCCCTCCGATTAGTAGCAAAATCAGAACGGTGGCGACCAATTCGGCCACACCTGTTGAACTCAATAGGCCAAACACTCCAGATATCCCTGAAGCTTCATGTATGGCCAATTGCTCTTTGACCACGTTTGATGACATATCACCATCTAAAGCCCAAACTTCGACTGTAGCCCATTCCTCTGCGCCCGGTTTCACTGTCAATGTCGCAGTATAGATTCCATCGTCTGCCACTTCATCGTTGCCAGCGCCATCATCATGCATCGAGAACTCAATGCTCTCTGATCCAAAGGCAACTCGACCTTGCAAACTGCCATCCATTTGTGTGGTTCGATCGGCATCTTGCAAGAGGACTGTGACGACCATGGTGTTCTTGACATCGGCTTCAAGCTTGTCTAAATTGACAACCAATTCTGAAAGAACTGGATTCGATGTGCCCACGGTAATATTGACCCAAGCCATGTCCATGACCCCTCGAGAATCTCGAACTGTCAGAGTGAAAGTGGATTGCCCAGGGGGGAACCATGATGTGAAATTCACATCGTTCGCAACTTCAACTGAACCAGATGATGTCACTTGATGCCAAATGTACTGAATGATGTCATCATCTGCATCCCACGATTGTGAGCCATCGAAAACGATTGGATCGCCCGGAGTGATATACATCCCTTCGTCAAGTGACGAAATGATCGCATGTGGTGCGGTTGGATTGACATGGAGAATCTGATTATGGATTCGAGTCATACCAGTTGAATCGGTCAAGTTGAATGTAAGGTTGTGAATTCCAGATGGTAGTTCATCATTATACCAAAATTCTGTGGTTCCATTTTCGATGATTCGACCTTCCAAAAGGTCGCTGGAAATATTGACCCAAAAGTCGTCACCATCCGCATCAAAGGAACCTCGGAAATCAAACAGAACTGGGCCATCGCTATCGACCTCAATTCCAGGTACCGGGCTGGTTAAAACGAGTACTGGTGCACTTTCTGTGACATCAATTTCAATACTGGAAATCGAGGGGGGATTGACACCATCATCGACGGTGAATGACACAGTTTGTTGGCCGGCTGGTAGGCGAGTCGAAAGTGACCAATCGGTTCCCATTGCCCCATTGATGAGGCTTGAATCCCAACGGACGGCAACATTGTCGGGGTTGACCACGGTCCCTGCTTCACAGATATGTGAAACAACCCAGGAATCGCTGAAATCATCACAGGCCAAATCCCAATCACCGCTGCCTTCTGATTTGAAATCGTGAACGACACTTGAATCGGTAGAGAAATCAGCATGGCTCGAAATCATGGCGGTGGATGGTGTATTGCCGACAACCACTGTTTGACTATGTGTCGACCAAACATCGAGATGCTCGACTCGATCATCGCTCAGTGACAAGGTGATTTCATGTGTTCCTGCAGGAAGACGGCCCGTCCAAACACCGTCACCATCATCGTACATCACACCGAGTAAATCGCTTGACCAACGGTAGATTATTGGATCACCTTCAGGGTCAAAGGAGCCAAAAGCATCGAGCTGAACGATGTATGCTGAGGTATTGCCCAATCTGGTGACTGAGAATACAGGGTGTGGCAACTCATTGACGAGTTCAATCTGATAGATGAGGTCGACCGGCGTATTGACACCATCGCTCACTGTAATTGTGTAGCTGAAGGATGTCATCGATTCAGCCGCATCAAGGAAGGTTGCATTCCACTCCATTGCACAAGGCTCAATTGCCCCATCCCCCGAACGATAAGACACATCGATTCCGCACAGAATCGTGTCACCCTCAGGGTCGCTTGTCCCTGTCATGTTAATGTGTAGTGATGCTGTACGGAAGAGGCGCAGTGCCCCATCCATATCGACTCCAGGGTCGGTGATGATATCGATGACCGGTGGGAGATTTCGCAACTCAACATCACGACTCTCATTGGCACAATTGCCCTGATCATCACACGCCTCGAGAGTAATCACATGTAGACCATCTGAGAGAGTTAAACCATTGCCATCGTTAACTGAAAACAAATCAACTGAACTAAATTGTCCATCCAAACTACTGGTCCAAGTATATGTTATGGGGTCGTCATCCAAATCCCAAGTTTCGGAGGCATTGAAATCCACAATAGCACCACTACCAAAGACATCCTCGTCCAATGGTGTATCCCAAATGATGAGAGGGGCTTGGTTGCTCAATGCAATCTCGCAGATGACTACAGGTGATGTGAAATCCGGTACATGATTGACTGGAAGCGGTGAAGAATTACCCGAATCAGATCTTTGACCATCATATTCGCAACCAATCCAATATTCAGTCCACGAACTTGACCCCATCCAAGTGGTTTGCTGTGCTGAGAATGGACCCAGTATGACATTCCCCTCATAGGGCAATGTATGCAATTGGTCAGATTCAGTTTGGTCAAAAGAGAGGTTCAGTTCTGCGTTTGGTAACGCATGACTGTTCTGGTTTGTAGCCCATACGTGCATGGTCCACATCTCATCAACCAGGCTGCCAACACCTACGTTTAGTAGACCTAAAGGAGCAGAATCAATCCATCTTAGAATACTTGGTTGGCCTGTCATATCGAAGGTTGTTGAAGTTCCTTGGATGGAGTGAGACATGTTGACCGTTGAATCTCTCAGATTGATTTGTCCAGTGCAAGCGGAGACATCGACACCATCTGCGACCACCAGATGCAAATCGGTTAATTCAAGACAATTGGAACCAGAAAATGTCGCATTGTAAAGAGTACTTGTGAGGACGGATTCACTGCCATCCCAAGCCAAACCGTTGTGTGAACCATAGAGGCGAACATCAGAGAGTTGAGCTTCAGAATCGATCAATTGGATGATGGGACCGGTGCGATTGGCCTGCACATCCAACCCATGAATCTCCACACTACCGTCAAAGATGAGAGCACTGTTGTCGATCTCTACAGCGAGAGCACCATTGCCTGGATCAGTGACTTCCAAATCATGCAGTTGTAAGTCGATGCTCTTCTCAATTCGAACACCACCCCATGCATCATTGGTTGATGAACACCGTATGCAAGATACATTCTTGTTACCTGAAATCGCATCATTTGATTTCTCAAAGGAAAGCCCGACACCTTGTTCGGGAATCATGGCCAAATCACCATTATCTGCACTGACCAAATCATACAATTCAACATTGCTCGAATCATACACCCGCAAGCCATTCAGACCATTGTTTGCAACAAGAATTCCAGTCACATCTGGGTGCGATTCGTCAACATACATTCCGTGTCCAGTATTGTTCACGGATGACCACCCATATCCTTGCAGACTGGCTTTGGAAAGATGGATTCCATCGCCGGGGCTATCTGAGACGCTGATGTTGCGAAATTGGCTTGCCCAGTTGGCACTTCGGAGGAACAAACCAGCACGATCGTTGTTGTTGGATGATACTGGGTTTCCACTATTGACAATCGTTAGATTATCGACGATTGTGGCAGAATCAATCATGTATCCCTTGAACCCGTTGCAAGCATTGTCTATCGCTCGGGAATTCGTCAAATCGATGCCACTGGTATTGACGCCGATTGCATGGTAACATAGTCCGGGTGTCTTGGCACCAAGACCCCCTGAGTCGCGAACTTCTAGGTTGTCAAAGATTGCCTTTAGGGGGGTATTGAAATTTGAACGATTGCTCTGTTCAACCATTACACCACGGTACATGCTATTGGTCACTGTAGTGTCCCAGAAGGTAGGGCGTGTACTCATCGACTGGTTGATGTGTTGCACCCAAATGCCAGTATCGGAACGATCGACGCTGACGGTATCAAACAGGGCAATACTGTCCTCTACC
>CATISE010000048.1 GCA_949538655.1 Marine Group II euryarchaeote MED-G33
AATGAGGAGTGGATTCTTGACCCCCTCTCCCTACCTTGGTGTTCGTCAAACTGTTTGAGCAACTCCCGGACAGGGGTCACACTCGCTCGTATTGCGGCACGGAAATCGTGGATGGTTGGTCCGCTTCCTTGTTCATCTAAAAGGTGCCACAACATTCGGCAACCGTACTTAACCGGGAGGAGGCGGTTGATGTGACCTGAAAGGGCACCCGCTGCAAATGGTTGGAGGGGGATGGTTCGCCCCAGCCTACTTTCATCCAAATTAATCAACTTGAGTGGGTTCAATATGGATGGGTCGGTATCGACTGTATTCTCTTCATCCTGGAGGTGGTTTTCGAGCAACAATTGGCAATACTGACTGATAGAGAGGTCCAGTTCGTTTGCACCACTCATTAACCGCTCAACGAGCAATGAAGGGAGTGTGACGGTGGCCTCCATGGCACCTAGGGGGGCGGAGGGGATTAATGAGTTAATTCGTTGTTTATCAACGTATTTTGTATTAATTTCAAAATACACGCAATACCAGATGAAGATGGGTGGTTCTAGCCAAAAGGGTACCAGATTGGGGACGTAAGAGAGGAGCGGATCCAAGCTTCGATGATTGTGGGGTTTTGATATGTTGTTCTAGTGATGTAATATTTGCAATTAACTAAAAAGTATCGAAAAAAAGTCAATTAATTAGTTTTTAGCGACTAGTTGTCTTTCGAATTGAGATTTGCCTAAGCACCCATTATATCACCAATCAAGGGGCTTCAGGGTTCTAATTTGATAGAGTAGGTGAGGTGTTGCACAACACATGGCAAATGGTGGGTGTAGGTTCACACTGAGGGAGTATAGTGCAGGAGAGCATTGTAATCACATCATGGGTGTAGATTTGGAAATCTGGTTCATGTTGTGTTCGTTTCTCATCATCGCAGCACTTGTATTTTTCAGGATTATCTACGGAGCAATTAGAGGGGAGAAATTGGGTGATATGATCGAAGTATTGGTTGAACCAATGGACTCTGATGATAGTGAACTAAAGATCGGGAACGTCGCAGGTATTCTAGGGACATTGGGAAGGGATGGCGATGACGATTAGTTTGGTTCAGCATTCAATGCAGATTGAGGATATCGTTTGACAATCGACAGGAATCCGAAGTAGAAGATGAATGGGGCAATCACCCAAACCATCTGAGGAATGAGAGTGTACCCGGGGGACATCGGTGCTGAGCCGGGGATGGTTGGGATGATGACAGGGTTCCATGGTAGCGGCTCATAGATCCAAACGCGGCCATTGAACAGATACTCGACCAACAATTCTTGGAACAACCCCCAGCTCCACATGATTCCGAGTTCCTTTGAGTTGAACTTCTCAAATAGTTCGTCGTCCAACCATTGATGGCAAAGGTAGACTCCGAACATGAAAATGGCACCATCCCAGATCGAATGTGATACCTTGCGGGGCCAACCATCCAACCCCCATGGCCACTCTACGGCTCCATGCAGGAATTCCGGCCCAAGGAACAGGAAGGTGAATTCCCATGTTGATCCAATGAATGTTCCAAACCAGAAAGCATACAGGTAAGACAGTGGAATTCGGTCTGTACGGTAGAGATAATGGAAAAGAATAACGAAGAATATCGCCAATGCAAAGTCAGCAGTCATCAGGAATGCTGCAAATGGCTCCATTTTCATGGACCTCCATTATTCTCAAAATTCTGGTAAATCGCCGACTGATTCATACAGACTTGGGCCACTTGTGAGATAACACATGATGCCTCTTCGGCTTCGAGAGTCTTCGGGTTGTGGGCTTTCTTTCATTGCACAGTCGCCAAAGCATCCATCGGTGAAGGCCATGTAAACCCGCCCGTCTCTGTCAATG
Organism: Marine Group II euryarchaeote MED-G33; assembly: GCA_949538655.1. Lineage (GTDB taxonomy): Archaea > Thermoplasmatota > Poseidoniia > Poseidoniales > Thalassarchaeaceae > MGIIb-P. Next base: position 1,864 of record CATISE010000048.1, read on the forward strand.
TGCAAATCGTTGAAATCCAATAGGTTTCGATTGGATCCTCCAATATCTCGACAATCGCCGCTATTCAAACAAATGCTGCCAACTTGAACTGGGTCATCTGTCACACGAACTGTGTGGAATACTGGATTCTCATCTAGGGCATTCAGACTGTATGTAATGTACAGATGATATGAGACGTTTGAATTTGCATAGTGTGCGTTTCCATTCCATGGGCTACCGTCCAAGTTGGGTTGCCCCAGTTCACTTCCATTTTCACTGCCCAAGTACATGACTGCGATTCGGCCTGGGTCGCCAGCATCGATTTGTGGAAAGGCATACGAAACGACCTCAACAGGGCTGATTCTAATGCTGTCTTGTTCCCAAGATTCGCCAGAATCTGTGCTTCTGGACATGTAGATGCCTTCGCCGTGATAGTTCCCCTCACCATCTGTACCACCTGGGCCGGTCCATACATGGTAAGCGTTCGAATCGGTGTCGGCTGCGACTTCGGAGTTCTTTCGCGGATAGGGCGTACCAATGTCTTCACCCATGGTGCGTTCAAACCAACTCAAGCCATTATCCTTGGATACGATGACTGTGGGGGTTTCAACACGGGGTGTGACGTAAACGGTCCCATCTGGTGCAGAAGAAATCGCGCCGTGTAGGCCCCCGTTGGTCGTCGCAAGTCCGATGATTTGCCCTCCGGCCTCAAAGGTGGCGCCACCATCAAAACTGGTGAAGCAGAAGATTCCTGCCAACTTATTGTAACAGTAGTAAACAGCAGTCTCGTAGAATGTCTGAGAGATGCCTCCAACCACTCCGTATCCGCTGCTAGTCCAGGGGCCAGTTGCAAGTTTAATGTGATCATTGATTGGTGTCGTCCCGGAATCATGAGGGTTCCCCAGCCATGTTTCACCATCATCATCGCTCCAACAAATCCAAGAGGTTTCCAAACCAATCATCTGGACGTTGAAGATCCTATCTGTGATTGGGTCAACCCAGCCATATGGGTCACTGGTAGTCGGTGAGCATTCTGGGCCTTGGACCTCTTCCCATGTTTCACCATGGTCGCAGGAACGCATGACTTTCTCCAATGCAATGAAAAAGATGCATCCACTTGAAGTGACGCCGATACTGGGTTCAGGACCATCTTCGCCTACATCGCTAAAGTTGAACTCCAGAGATAACAATGGAACATCGACAGGTAGGCCATCGGGACCGGTGACGAAAAATCGAGGAGGTTCTGTGGGCACTTCCACGGGCGGAGGTGTGTCTTCTTGGCCAAAGCAACCCGAAAGAGAGGCTGATAGCATCAGGAAAACAAGGAGGGTTGCCTGTGCTCGCATGTTCACTCGGATGTCGTCTATGTTTTCAACCTTCAATCCGTATCGTCTGCGTGATTCGGTGGGTTTTCTGCGTATGAATCGATTACCTGTGGATACAACTTATGCTCAAGTTCCTTGACTCGTTCCGATAGGCTTTCTTCATCATCATTCGGATGGATCTCAAGTTGACTTTGGGCTAGAATGGGGCCAGTGTCAACTCCTTCGTCAACCAAGTGAACCGTACAACCGGTCACCGTTGCCCCATCAGCAAGAGCGTCACGGTGAGCGTGCGCCCCTGGATATTTTGGCAATAGTGAAGGGTGGATATTGAGCAACCTCCCCTTCCATGCTCGAACAAATAACGGAGACAAGATTCGCATGTAACCTGACAGGATTACTGCCTCTATGTTGTGTTGTTCCAATGCTGTCATAATGGCGGATTCGTGTGTTTCCCGGCGTTCCTTGGCATCAGAGATTGCTGCTTCCAGCTCGATTGTCATCGTTTTGACATTGTGAGCCACCGCCTTGGCCAATCCCGATACATCTGCGACATTGGAAACGACTAGAGTTGTTTCGTGTAAACATGGTTTGGATTCTTGGTGGCGCAGTAGGGCTTCCATTCCCGAACCCGAACCCGAGATCAATACGGCCAACCGAAGTGGGTTTTCCACCGTCGCTTCACGTATTGTCATTCTCTCACTCAAGCGCGGGCAACCAGTGCTTCCTGATGAGGTTGGCCCTTGCATGAGAAGGGTGATATGTCAGACGGCGAGGGGGTGATATGGAGGAGCGGTTGGTGTCTCTTGACGCAATCGTTGAGCAATATTGTGTGGCGAGTCATCCCGTCAAGAATCGGGCCTATACTGGATTGGGGTTGGTTTTCGTTGTTTTTGCCATTGTAGGCATATGGGTTCCCGGGTGGCCGACCGTGTCGTGGGCTGTGCCGGCGGCGTTTCTCTTTTCTTATTCGAATGAGTCACTGTTCCGCTGGACTTTGACAAATCGGTTTTTTGGGCCGGCGATGTTTGAATATTATGCGACTGGAAAAACAATACCAAAACATGCAAAATATTTGGTGATGGGTTTGATTGCAACCATGACCTCAATTTCGACCACTTTTGTATGGTACATTTCCACCTTAGGAGATGGAGAAGTGATGGAGCCTTCGACATGGGATGGAGCAGATCCTGGTTATGGCTCTATGACGATTATCATCGCTGGTTTGATTGGGGTTTGGTGGATCTATGCCAAGGTCCAAACTCGTGAATAAGACATTACTGTATTCGGTATATTGAAAGCCAATTGTTTGTTCAAAGGTTCATGCACGAATTTCTAATCACTCTCGAAGAT
>CATISE010000049.1 GCA_949538655.1 Marine Group II euryarchaeote MED-G33
CACTCATTCTTTCACTTCCTTCACTTCATTTTTCATTCCAATGGATCATCAATTCTTACATCACCGAGAACCCAACGAAGTGACTTCGTCACACCTTGTAATGCTTTGAAATTCCGAATATGATACATCTTGTCTTGTTGAGAGTTGGCCAGATGTGATTCCGTTTCGTGATAATTCATTTTTCGCTCTGCTCGGTCAAGCATTTCTTCAATCTCGACCCAAGAGCGGTCATAGAGAAAGTGTTCATTGTCGTGTTCTTTGGTCATAAAATCACCTCGTATCCTTCAATTCTCAATTGCATCTTCAATGATGACGCGTAAGGGTTTGTACTTTGTTTTCTCAATAACACTACTTGTTACACCGAAAACTTGAGCGATGTTTTGTTCAGTCAAAACATCCGATGGAGTGCCATCAGCAATGATTTTTCCCTCATGCAAAAGTAGAATCCGATCTGCATATCTAGCTGCAATATTGATGTCATGGATAGCAATCAATGCTGATCTAGATTGATCCTTATCTGAAACGATTTCCTTCATTCGCTTCATCACCTCAATTTGGTTTTTCAAATCCAAATCACTTGTGGGCTCATCCATCAATATCAGAGATGGATCTTGAGCGATTGCCTTGGCAATGATGACACGTTGTCTCTCACCACCAGACAATTGATCAAAACGCCGAAATGCGAAATCTTCTAGACCAAGATAGCGTAGTGTTTCGCTCACAAGGTCTCTGTCTTTATCGCTAATCCTCCAGGTTAAGTGAGGGCGCCTACCCAACAATACAACATCAAAAACATCCATCGAAAAACTAGTCATTACCGATTGCGGAACATAGGATACTTTGGTAGCCAACTGGGCTAAGTTGTAATTTTTAACATCATTTCCAGTCAAATAAATCTCTCCAGATGAGGGATTCAGAATTTTGTTGATACATTTCAGTAAGGTGGATTTACCGGCTCCATTGATGCCGAGAATTGCAACGATTTGATTGCTTCCAATGGAAAAACATGCATCCTTCAGCACATGGTTTTCGCCCCAACTAAAATTGAGATTCTCAACGTGAAGAATTTCGCTCAATGCCCCACCCCTTTTTCTTTCAATAGTAGGTACATGAAAAATGGTCCACCGATGACTGACAGCATAATTCCGACTGGAATTACAACGGGTGCGAAAAGAGTCCTGCCCACTGTATCAGCGAACAGCATTAATAGAGCACCAAATACACACGAGCAAGGAATGAGTTTCCGATAATCGTTACCAACAATTAGACGACTCATATGGGGTGCTGCAAGACCTAAAAATCCAATCAGTCCGGTGAATGCAATCACAACTGAAGTCATTAGAGCAGATAGAATCAGAATCTGCTTTCTCATTGAAGCGGGGTCGACACCCGTAGAGATGGCAAAATCATCACCGCCCAATGATAAGGCATTGAGATCCCAAGCATACTTGAGTGCCAGGGGCATCAACCCAGTGACGGCAAAGAATACCAACAGAGCGTTTTCCAGTGTAGGCCGGGATAAACTCCCAAAGGACCAATGCGCAAGTTGTGACAATTGCGCATCTGTAGCAAAATATTGCATCGTTGAGACGATTGCACCCGTGATGAACGTAATTGCAATTCCGACCAGAATATATGACTCTGCAGTGATTGATCTTAGATTTCCCAGCTGAATGATAATTGCCACCACTATCAGAGAGAAAAGGAAGGCATTCGCAACAATGGCTAAGTCTGAACTTGCCACGATAGAAAAGCCAAGAACAATCGCAAATGCAGCACCTAGTGCGGCCCCAGATGCTACACCTAATGTCAAAGGAGAGACCAATGGATTTCCTAAACAACCCTGCATCAAAGCACCAGCAGTGGCTAGGGCTGCACCACCAACAATTGCCATCAAGATCCTTGGGAAGCGAAGTTTCCAAATGATAGCTGATTGTAATTCATCTGCAGATTCCATCCCAAAAAGAATCTTCATTGTGGTGAATAAATCGAGATTACTTGACGAACCCCATCCCATCGCAAAAATTGCAAACAACAAGGTTACGACACAGAGAATCAAAATCATCATGATTTGTGATTTTGAATTTTGGATGTGTTTCTCTGAAATTGTATCCATAGCACCCACCTAAGACAAACAAACGAATTTACCTTGTTTTTCTAAACCATGATAATTGACAAAGTAATCGTTGATGAAAGATTCTGCATCTAAATCTTGAAACAAATCAGGATGTAGGATCTTTGCCAGTGTAGGTAGACCATGAATCATCATCGGTCCAGCGAATTCACCTGACATGATGATCATCCGATTGTCCTGTATAGCATCCATATTATCGAAACCAGGGCGGTCGCGGATGAAATCCATATGCGTACCACACATATCTTCAGCATCATAGGAATTGAAACCAATATCAAATGTAATTCCATCGAACATCATTACCGAAGGGTTGGCATCCAATATTGCTTCCATATCGACATGAGTTGTATGTCCGGGCAAATCTTTGAAATGATTCACTCCACCTGCTTTCTCAATGATATCTGTCCATTGAGATGTACCTGTCAACACCACTGGATCTCGAGTCAAGGAGGCATGGTGTTCCATCACAACTGTCGTTCGATTGGATTGATTTAATCCCGAAATTCTTGAAGAAACTTCGTACTCTATCAAATCAAATTCTTGAAATAATTGGGTTGCTTTTTCTTGTTTGCCAAATAGTTCTGCGATCACTGATATTTCATCTCTTAAGACATCATATTTGTAAAAATCAAGCGCAAGAACATTGATGCCAACGGGTTCCAATTTTTCGCGAATCGCATTGGTATCTACCATTCCATTGGTTGCGAAAACGATGTATACCTCTGGACGGGAATCAAGTAGGGCCTCAAAATCGATTTCTGAATGTGCAGATTGTTGTACGATTTTTGTTTCTGTAAATTCTGGCCAAAGGGCTTCATCATAAAAATCTCCAGATACACCAACAATTACGGAGGAATTCACATCAAGCATACGCATAACACTCGCAGCATATGTGTTGGTAATTGCAACTCGTTCTGGAGAACTGGCAAAGTTGTGTGTAACTCCATTTGAATCAGTAACTTGTATGGGTAAATCATCATCAACGTTAGATTGGTCTGTCGAAAAATGGTATACACCAAAACAACAAGCGATAATTAATACAGCTTGGAAAATAGCTAGAGGACGATCACTTGTCAACTACTTCGCCTCCAGTTTGCTAAAATTATCAGACCCAATAGAACGACTCCAGCAAAGAAAATGCTGGCAGGAGTTAGTGTGGGGCCCTCATCGACCGTAATGAAAATCGAAGATGACTTTTCAGATATTTTTCCATCAAGAAGGCCAACTTGTACTCGAATACGATTCTGTCCAGTATCTAGGTCATCCAGGAGGGTTGAACTTTCTGTACCATTGTAAATTTCAGTGGTTATACCATCCGCATTTTGAACAGTGACTGAATACCATGCAGCATTTTCTACGGGTTCCCAAGACAATTCCATCGATTGAGTAGAGCCAATGGATTGAGTAGGGGTCATTACGATTGGTGGCACTTGGACGAAGTACACGTTCAGTTCGAGTTGATCCCCTTCGAGGATATATCCGACGTCCATCACAGCATTCAATTGATAGAGATAATTACCATCTAATTGATTTGCAATTTCA
>CATISE010000050.1 GCA_949538655.1 Marine Group II euryarchaeote MED-G33
AATGGTCCATCCTTTCAGCCGCATGAATGAGCGCCTTTGATGGGATACAACCCCTAATCAAGCAGGTTCCACCGGCTTTGTCCCCTTCAACAATCACAGTGTCTAGTCCGAGTTGAGCAGCTCGTATCGCTGCAACATATCCACCAGGACCTGCGCCTACGACCAATACTTGGCAAGAGATATTCTCCACATAATCACCTCAGAGGATCGAAATTGGGTGCTCTAGTAATCGCTTCAGTGCCTGTACCAGTGCGGCACCATCTGAGCCATCTACCACACGGTGATCCCAAGAAGAAGACAGATTCATCATTCTTCGAATAGTGATTTTTCCATCGATGACTACGGCTCTGTCATTTGCCTTGTGAACACCAAGAATTCCAACTTCTGGATGGTTGATGATGGGTGTTGCTCCCAAACCGCCATCGCGTCCAAGGCTGGTGATTGTGAACGTCGACCCTGTCAAGTCATCCAGACTCGCACTTCCATCTCGCGCAGCGGTTGCAACGCGTAGAAGTTCAGACCCAGACTCCCAAATCGACTTTGCCTCTACATGTTTCACGACAGGCACATACAATCCGCGATCGGTTGTTGTAGCAATACCGATATTGATTGCACTGTGAATTTCAAGCATACCATTTTCGTCATCAAACCTGGCATTGCATCCTCCATGTTCACCTTGGAAAAGTTTGACCAGAGCCTGCATGATAAATGGAAGATAAGTCAACTTTGGTTGATCCGCTGTACGATTCGAATTCATCCATTGTCTGAGTGCTTCAAGGTCTGTGACATCAACTTCCTCAAAGTATGAGAAGTGAGGTATTGTTGTGTATGATTTTGTCATTTGCTCTGCAATCTTTCGTCGTAGACCGACGACTGGGACCTCTGTGACCCCTGATTGAACTGGGCCAGGTTTGCTCACTGGAACGCCACCAGTTGTTTGAGGCCGAGTGAGGTGTGCATCAAGGTCGGCATGACTGATTCGCCCCGCAGGTCCAGTTCCTGTGACTTCGGATAGGGAGATACCCTCTTCTTTGGCTCGACGTCGTACAACTGGTGATGCCAGTGGTCGGCGTGAGGTTTCGGCTGAAGAGCTAGGTTGTGCGACTGGAGCTGGTGCTGGTGCTGCTGGTGCAGCAGCGGGCTCAGGTGCTGGTGCAGCCACCGGTTCGGGTTCAGGGGCCGGTTCAGGTTCAGGTTCAGGTTCAGGTTCAGGTTCAGGTTCAGGTTCAGGTTCAGGTTCAGAGGCAGAACTTCCTGTACCATCGACTTCGAATTCGATTAACGGTGCTCCGACAGCGATCATATCTCCGATGGCACCGTAGAGTTTTGTGACCTTGCCATCAACGGTGCTACCAATTCCCACAGTTGCTTTATCAGTCATGATGTCGACCATGTCTTGGTCTTCCGTCACAGTGTCTCCAACTGCAACGTGCCAAGCGGTGATTTCACCTTCGACGACACCTTCTCCGATATCTGGTAATTTGAATACATTCGAACCCATTTTCATTCCTCCATTGTAGCCTTGATAGCCTCTGTTATCCTAGCCTGACTTGGGAAGTAATCCCATTCCAGGCTGTGCGGATAGGGTGTGTCCCATCCGGTGACTCTCTGAATCGGTCCTTCAAGATGCCAGAAGCATCGTTCCTGAACCAGCGACATCAATTCCGCACCAAAACCCGATGTTCGGGGAGCCTCATGCACAATCACGCATCGACCAGTTTTCTTCACAGAATCTTCGATTGCATCGATGTCTAGGGGGACCAGTGTTCTGAGATCGATAATCTCAGCATCAATTCCATTGTTCTTTACTGCAGCACTGACGACGTGAACCATCGTCCCATAGCAAAGAATTGTGACGTCTTTTCCTTCTCTGATGGTTTCTGCTTTACCCAGTGGGATGTTATAGTATTCTTCAGGGACTTCGCCCTTTGGATGGCTATCCCACTTGACCATAGCAGCAGTGTGGTCGCCATCAAACGGCCCGTTGTAGAGGCGTTTTGGCTCAAAGAAAATAACGGGGTCATTGCATTCAATAGATGAAATCAACAAACCCTTGGCATCGTAAGGGTTGGAACAAATGACGACCTTCAATCCAGGTGTATGGGTGAAGTATGCCTCGGGGGATTGACTGTGGTAATGTCCACCTTTGATTCCACCACCACAGGGCGTACGAATGGTGACTGGGGCGCTGTATTCCCCACCGGACCGGTAGCGAAGTTTGGCCAATTCGTTCGTAATTTGATCAAATCCAGGGAAAATGTAGTCTGCGAATTGAATCTCAGCGACTGGACGCAATCCATTCATTCCCATTCCAATGGCAATTCCCATTATGCCACCTTCCGCAAGGGGTGTGTCGAATGCGCGATGTTTCCCGAATTTCTCTTGCAATCCAGCCGTGCAACGGAATACGCCTCCATAGAAACCGGCATCTTCACCAAAAGAAACGACGGTTTCATCGCGCTCAAACATATTGTGTAATGCGGAATTGACCGCTTGGATGATACTCATCTGCGCCATTAAATCCCCACCTCTCCACGTTGCTCCAGCAGGTGCCATGGCTCCTTTTCGTATACATCTTCAAACAGTGTTGACACCGAGGGGAAGGGGCCATCTTTCAGAGTTCCATGCTTTTCTGCTTCCTTGTAGGCTGCAGTGATTTCCTTTGCACAATCAGCCTCAAGTGCAGTATGGCGTTCATCATCCCACTCTCCCAGTTTCACCAGATGTGCTTTGAGACGATCGACGGGGTCACCGAGCGGCCAACTATCATACTCGTTTCCAGGGCGATAGATGCTCGGGTCGTCCGATGAGGAGTGGCTGTCGCCACGGTAAGTGTACATCTCCAGAAGTGTGGGTCCATGTCCAGCACGGGCACGTTCGGTCGCCCACTTGTGCGCTGCATAGACTGCAAGGAAATCCTGCCCATCAACTCTCATTGATGCAACATCGTAAGGGATGCCACGGGCCGCGAAGGAGGGGCCTCCGTGTGCCAGGTTTCTGTGTGTGGAAATCGCCCATTGATTGTTGACGACTACAAGTACACAAGGCGCTTGGTAAACCGAAGCGAAATTGAGTCCATAATGGAAATCACCCTGGGCGGATGTTCCCTCGCCCAACCAAGAGCATGCAATACTGTCTTCACCGCGATAAGCAAAGGCCATGGCGGCCCCAACCGCTTGTGGGAATTGGGTCCCAACAGGACTTGAGATGGAGACGAAATTCCCCTCTTTCCAAGAATAATGAACAGGCATTTGCCGTCCCTTGACATTATCATTTGAGTTGGTAATACAATGGCTGATCATATCGACAAGGTTTCTACCTCGAACAAATAGCAACCCTTGTTGTCGATAGGATGGGATGACAATGTCTCTATTCTCCATGGCCATTGCGGCCCCGACACTCACCGCCTCTTCACCCAAGCACTTCATGTAAAACGAAAGCCGACCTTGGCGTTGCATCTTCATCATCCGATCATCGTATGCGCGAATTCGAACCATGTGTTTCAGGGCATTTCGAAGGGTGTCGGCATCCAATCCTGGATCCCATTCGCCAACGGCTTCATCGTCATCATTGAGGACGCGGAGTAGACCATAAGCGATTTCACGAGTTTCTGCCCCACCACAATCGATTGGTGGTTTTGCATGGTGGCCAGCAGGAGTTTCATGTGGCGATGGGAATGACGTACCCCCCTCTCGATGCGGAGGCACAGGGACGTGCATTTGCGTATCCTCTTCTTGTCCCATTATCCTCACCACTTCATATTCGCTCATAGCGTTTCGCTGATTCATGATTCACCATAGGTGAGCGTCACAGGACCACCTTTTGCCTCTTCAAAGAGGAGGCCCGCTCGATAGGATGAACGCACAAGTGGACCGCAAGCCACCGCTTTGAAACCCAAATCTCTTGCAACTTGGTCCCACTTGCTAAAGGCCTCTGGCTCAGGAAACCGGTCCACAGCCAAGTGCCTTGGTGAGGGGGCAAGGTATTGCCCGATGGTAAGTAGGTCTACACCAACTTCACGAAGAAGTTGCATGGCTTCCACGACTTCTTCATCCGTCTCACCAACACCGACCATGATACTTGACTTGGTCAAAATATCCGGCCTCAGGCGTTTTGCTTCACGAAGGATTTTGAGAGATTGCTGGAATGATGCCCGATGATCCCTGACGACGGCATCCAAACGCGGAACACATTCGACATTGTGCGCAAAAACACGCAACTCTAGACCTTTGAGTAAGGTGGCAAGAGCCTCAAGGTTCCCATCCAGATCTGAACTGAGGAATTCCAGTCCAACATCGGGGCGGCGTGCGTGAACCGCCTCCAGGCATGCGCGGTAATGTGATGCACCTCCGTCGGGAAGTTCATCACGATTAACACAGGTAATGACTGCATGAGATACGCCCATCAAATCAACAGCCTCAGCCAAATTTTCAGGTTCATCCACATCCAGTGGTGGTGGGTTTTTGACAGTGCCAACTGCACAAAACCGGCAGGCGCGAGTACACTGTTCACCAGCAACCATGAACGTTGCAGTACCTCTCCCCCAGCAATCGTGAATGTTCGGGCACTGTGCTTCTTGGCAGACGGTATTGAGTTGATGTTCAAGCACATTTCCGCGAACCTCATTGAAAGCGAGTTGTGCCTTACCTGTTGGCAACTTTGTCCTGAACCAAGATGGCAATCTTTTCCGAGATTTTTTCCGACGTTCTATCGCCGAGAGAGACTTTGTTTCTCTCGCCATAGGCAGACGTTTTCCGGTCATGGGCACCCCTCTCGTGATACCCGTCATCATCGGACTCGGTTAATCCTTTGTTCCCCGACCCTAGGGTCGGGCTCGGAGTGTTCAAGGCTGGATGTTGATTCCAAGCGACATGGGCACATCACTAGATGGCAAGGTGGCGTTGGTCACAGGGGGTGCCGCAAGGATTGGCGCAGAAATATGTCGAACCCTCGCAGGTGCTGGTGCTACAGTGGCCATCCACTGTAACAGAAGCTTGTCTGCCGCAGAGAATTTGGCCGAAGAAATAGACGCTTCCGGAGGGCGATGTTTCGTGGTTCGCGGAGACCTCTCTAAAGATGAAGATCGGGCTGCTTTAATTGCGGCGGTCGTTTCACGCTCTGGTCGGCTGAACATCCTCGTAAACAACGCATCTATATTTGAAAAATCATCACTTGGAGAGATGACTTCTGATGGCGCCCAAGAGATGTGGAGTGTCAATGCAGAAGCACCTCTAATGTTGATTAAACATGCAGCTCCACATCTTCGATTTGGAGGTTCAGAAAAACCAGGCTGTGTAATCAACATGCTCGACAATGCAAGTGGGAGAAACGATTGGCCTGAATTAAGTCATTATTGTGCATCTAAGGCGGCTTTACTTTCGATCACTCGGAGTTTGGCTCAGGAACTTGCCCCCGCAATTCGGGTGAATGGTGTCGGCCCTGGCGCGATACTGTTTCAGGATTGGGAATCAGAGGAAAGAAGAGAGGCTGTCCTTTCTTCTATACCGATGGGCAGACAGGGAACAGCTCAAGAGATTGCTCAAACAGTCTTATTCTTGGCAAATGGGCCATCCTACATCACCGGTCAGATCATCGATGTCGACGGTGGATGGTCACTGACCTCGTAGTAGCGTTCAAGACCTGAGTGCGGCTCATGCACCCCGCAGGGGTACCCGAGCGGCCAAAGGGGCCGGACTTAAGCTCCGGTGGCAATGCCTTCGTGGGTTCAAATCCCACCCCCTGCACTAAAATCAGCATTAATGGCCCTGTGATACACGATTCCAAAGTGATTCATGAAATAAGCGAGTCCTGCAAACCGTTTAATGGGCTGTATGTCACGGGTCACCGTAGGTGAGCGAATGCTAGGTGGGGCCCGAGGCAAGAGTACAATGTCCATTCTGTTGGTCACTGTGATGCTAACTTCACTCATGGTCCACCTGACACCGTCTCACGATTCATTGGAAGAAATACCGAATAGGATGGATTCGGGGACAGTCAGCTACGATCTCTACTTCGCTTCTGCACCCGGTGGTCACCCCACCGATGGAAGAATCACAACAGAGCGTCCGGACAGTGGTGGTCAAGAAGAAGAATCGGCCTCAGGTACCAATGTTGAATTCTCAACCGACCAGATGCTTTCTGATTTGATAATTTCAGGTAATCCAAATGGAGACCAGTTTGAGTTGGAAATCGTCCTTTTCTTGAAGGCGACTGGACAAGAAGGTTCAACGGTTGATTGGACAGTCTCTGTCATCGCTGGCACCTCCATTATCGGAACCGAAGATTGGAGCACTGATACGTGCACTCCTGGAGGCTCGTGGGGTGGCGGTGGAGACTCATGTGGGTTTGATGAGAGATATTTCCATCCAAGCTGGGTTTCGCCACAAGATTTCACAGTCGATGCCGATGAGCGACTAAAGGTCGTCGTGTCAGCAGATATGGATTGTAATTCTGGAGACGGGGGAGGCGATCTTCCCAACGGTACAGATGATGACACCAGCGGTCGACAATCGTGGCCAGGAGGTGGAAGTACCGAATGTGATGCTTGGGTCGCGTGGAACGAAATCGACAGCGCAACAGACCGCTTTTCTAAAATCGAGGTTGAAACCCAGCCTCTCAGTGGTTCGCAGGTGAAGGTTCAACGCCCAGGTAGTGTTTGGACCGATGCAGAAGTGGGTACCGAACAAAATCCGTGGTTCCCCAATGATTCACCCGATATGCGCATCATGCAGTTCAATGTTGAACTGCGGGATGCATTCGGCCGAGAGGATATCGATGTCGTTCGCCTGTTTATGGTCGATGATCAAGGAAATCAGGCACATACTTACACCTTTACTGATGATGATTTGGTCACCGATAACAATGCCCTGCGGGCCCAATACAATTGGACATATCCAGGTGGTCTTGCTTCCGGTTGGTATGAACTTGATATTGAGGTTGAGAATATCCAAGGAAAATCATTCACCATTGATCATCCAAACGTGCTGATGAGTTCCTATGGTGTTGCCCTTACACACGGAAATGAAAGGTCTGTAGAATACATCGCTCCCAGTTCAACAACTCCTGTCAATCTTGATCTCCGGCACGTGGGTGCGAGTGGAAACGCATTCGCATTGTCTGTTGAATTGGCAGTATTGTCAAACTTAGCATCGAGTTGGATTGTTGAATTCGATCGAGCAGACAAGACTTACGCCCTTTCGGGTGGCGGTATGGAAGCACATCCAGTTCTTTTGCTGACTGCACCGGACGATTTGTCCAATGCACCAAGTACACTAGAAATCAGAGCGGTTGCATATGATAACGCATCAGTTCTTGTCCATCAGACAACCCTCCAATTGGATTTGGAGAAGTTAGACACTTATGCCCCTCCGATGGCAAGCTTGTGGCCTGAAGAGCATGATAACCAATACGCCAATAGCACAGGTGCTCTGAACATCGATGAAAACATCCCTCGCTACGTAGAAGATGGTGTATTCACAACATTTTACCTTGAGATTTTCAACACTGGGTTCGATTCGGATCAATTCAGAATCGACGTGAAACAGGATTCCAATGCCAACCTGCGGTTCTGGGATAACGACACGGGCCAGCGTATCGAAGAGGATGAAGGGGATGGAACATTCCATACGAGCACCCTCGATCGACATACAACTCAAACAATCCGCTTGCAAGTCAAACCATCAACCTCTCGAGATGATCCAGATACAGGCATGATTGAACTGGAAATCATCAGTATCGGGAACTCGACAGAGAAGGCTCGAATCGCCTTTACAATTCAGCGAACATTCGGCATCCAAGCCAACGTTGTTTGGGATTGTGATGCTTCGCCTTTGGGTCATGCAGATGCCGAGATATGTCTAAACAGTGATGACCAAATATCCTTCTCTATAGAAATAACGAATACAATGGCCGAGGGGGATACAGTAACCGATTGGCTGGTCGTCAACCCACAAAACTTAGATCGCAATGTCGATGAAAATTTATACCCTGAAGCCAATGCCAAGTATGGCCTATGGCAGTATGATATCACAGACAGTAATGGGGACCCCTCTCCACGCGTTCAGTTGGCTCCTAGCGACACGGCTCTGGTCAACCTAGACGTCACTCTGACCAGCCAAGTTATTGAAGGCAACCACACGATTTACCTGCGTATCCGTGAAGATATCAGCGATGTATCGGTTGCTCGATATTTTGACCTCCCAATTTCCATTGAAATCGGACAGGACGATCCTACAATCGAAATCAAACTCTATTCTCAAATCCCAGTCTTCCAGCCTGGAATGGAAGAAGAAATTACGATGATTGTCAAGAATGAGGGCAATAGTGACGTCATGGTGCTCCTAGATGCTGATGTGGGTGGTAATCTTGCCGGGTGGTCAGCCGACGCATACAATTCATCAACTGGTGCCCAATTGATTTCAGTAAAGGCATTCACTCAAGAATTCTTCACGGTTAAGATTAGGGCTGGCGAAGATGCGCTGAACAATGACGAAGTGGAGATAATCGTCTCAGCGACACCGCTCTCGGAGGATGAGTCCTATCCTGCTGAATATACTGCAGAAATGGATGTTACAGTTCGTGTCAAATTAGGCAATACATTTGCAGTCATTGTGAAGGAATTGCAAAACCCTCGCCCATCGACAATTGCGATTGGATTGGGCATTGTGATTCTGCTGGTCGCTGCGGTCACTGGACGTAAAAATCGTATTGAGTACATCGATGTCTGGGTTGATGATGAAGACGAAGAGGATGATGCCGAAATGGAATTGCCTGATCTCGTCAGTGCCGAAGATGATGACGCATATGATGACGACGATATCGAGCTCGTTGACTTCGATTGAGCCCCCTTTGGCACTCAGACCCTCCATAGGAGGGTCGTATTCTGTCCGAACGTCGCTCCATTTGCCTTAATACCCTGATGGGCACGGAGATGACTGGGTTCAGCCATGCCTACGAACATATCTCCGACCTCGAGCGCCCTAGGATTCACTCCGCGAACGCAGCGATTCCGTGCAATCGGCCTTACATTGCTAATGATTTTCTCAAGTCTTGCCGCCATCCAATATTCGTCTTGGGAAGCCGCGGCTTCAACCGACCAGGATGGGGATGGGCTGACCCTTGGTCTCGAATTCTTACTCAACACCCAACCAACTGATTGGGATAGTGACAACGACGGATTGCCTGATGGTTGGGAATATCAGTATGGTTTGGACCCACTCGACGCCTCAACACTCGGAAACAATGGTGCCGCAGGAGATCCAGATGGTGATGGACTCAGCAACCTACAAGAGTACACCTATCTCGAACCCTCTAGTTGGGATTCATCTAGCACAGCCAACCTTCTGGACAACGGTGTTTGGTGGAATGGGACCGTCCCAGTTCGAAATTGGGATGAGGAAACCGCCATGCAAGCAACCCCTGGACAAGGGTCAGATGGAACTGACGAAGATCCGATGGGCGATATGTGCAATGACAACATCGACAATGATTACGATGGATTGGTCGATTCTGCAGACCCTGACAATGATGGTGACACAAACTGTGGTAGTGACGATGATGACGGTGACGGGGATGTCGACGAGGATCCAGATGGTTGGGATACCGACAATGATGGAATGTCCGATGGATGGGAAGTCGCCAATGGCCTCAATGCAACCAGCCCTTCAAATGCTGACGGAATGTTCGGTGATCCGGATGGCGATGGTCTAGTCAACATTTACGAATACATGAACCCGTCTTGGGACACCAGTTCAAGCGGTGTAGATTATTTCCAGCCCGGTCCTGCTGGAAGTGGCCGCACAGAAACCATTTCTCCCTGTAATCCAGTATTGGGGATTGGCCCCGGTGGTTGTCAAACACTGACAGCAGAGGTAGATGGTGTCATGACGACCAATCCAATGCAAGCGGATACCGATGGTGATGGTCTCAATGATTCTTACGAAGCCTTGGTGCTTTTGACCGATCCAACCGATATCGACACCGACAGCGATGGTATCAACGATGGTGTTGAGGTTGGTGGTATGTATGGTAATCCCCCACAGGCCAGTGATCCACGAGACAACAACACCGATGACGATCTTCTTGATGACGGTGATGAAGACAAAGATGGTGATGGTTTAATCGGGGCCAACGAAACCGATCCAACTCGACGAGAAGACGCTGGCGATTTCGACAACGACGGAATTGAGAACTGGGAAGAAAACCTAAGTTGTACAATGTGGAATGTCTATGATACCGACTTTGGCGGAATTGGTGACGGTGATGAGCGAAATTGGTCACACGGAACTGATCCTTGTGATTCAATGATCGATTATTCTACCTTGATTGTCAGTTACAGCACTCCTTTACAGCGCCTAACTTTGTCCAATGCTTCAGGCTTCAATCCAAATGGAGGTATTGGATTTTACAATGATTCTAACGGCCAGCATACTTCATTCGCTTATGCCTCGTCACAGTCAAACATTCTCTTTGGTGTCGCCTTGGCGCCACCGGCAGGTACCACCGATGCAGTTCACAAAAACGGTTCTTGGTGTCATTTCGATGCCATTCAGTCTGGCACAATCGGTTCAACCCAACGGCATTGTGATGACGACTTTGAGGACACTGATGGCGATGGTCTTGCTGATTGGCAGGAACTGGGTGGTACCTTTGGATTCACCTCTTTACCTACACAGCAAGATTCCGATGGTGATGGGGTCAACGATTACGATGAGGTCATGGGTGGAACGGACCCCATGGAACCATGTGACAATAATTTGGACACTGATGGAGACTTATTGAACGACTATTTCGAAAACAATACAGGCTGTTTGTTGGATTTCATTCCTGGTATTCTGGGCAACGGTAGTGCCGATTCTTATGTTACTGATTATCAGATTGCAGATACGGATGCAGGTGGGGTTTGGGACGGCCAAGAATATCTCGATGGTACGAATCCACAGAACGATCCAGGCGATGATCGGAATCCGATTGATACCGATGGGGATGGTATTCCTGATAGTGTTGAAAATATCACAGGTACAGACTGGCGTGACCCTGATACCGACGGTGGCGGGATGATTGATGGTGAGGAATGTCCACCTCCATTGTGGGTATTCGGTTGCGCAGGTGGTAATTTCAATCCATGGGATCCGACGGACGATGTCATTCAGAATGAAATCGTATTCTTTGCAAACAACACAACATTCAGCGTCGATTCTACACTCGACCGCTTCTGGAGAGTCCACACTTTCGATTCTTACACAGGTGCAGCTTACGGTAAGAACACGTCTACCCAAATTTGGACCCCTATGTCCCAGGGCTTTTCGGATGAACAATGGATTGCAAACAATAGTTTCCACAACTCGACTGAGAGTTGGGGTTTTGAGTTCATCAATCCTGTTACAAATTCCAACATCGCTCACCCCTATGCGACAACAAGTGTGATGGGTTGGGCTGACACACTAGCCAACCTGAGCCATGGAAATATCACCCATGATATCAAGGTTGAAGATGCGAGTGTTGCCAATTTATTCGTGGATGCTCCTGAAATCTGGTACGAATCGGATGAGTTGAACAATTCTATCCCTTACGCGGCAGCGGGTACGTACGCAATGGATCTTCCACCTGAATTCACAGATTCCAATCACCCATTCTCAGAAGTCCTGAACATGACCAATGATGTGATTGCCGCTGCAGGTGCAGTGAGTTCATATGACAAGGTAATCGCCTTGCAAGACTTTTTGCTGAACGGAAATGCAACGCATGAATATTTGCGAAACTACGATGGAAGTGGATTGCCAATTGGTGAAGATCTGACTTACCACCTCATCGTTGCTGCAAAGGAAGGTCGCTGTACTGAATATTCGACCGCTTTCACCACCATGCTTCGCTTGGCAGGTTTGCCGGCTCGAAAGGTCACAGGATACCACGGAGGCTTCTGGAACGGTCAAGGATACACGGTTACGGGTGCAGATACTGCATCGTGGTCAGAAGTCCACCTGCAGACCAATCCAGCAGGGAACTCCTTGGATATGGGATGGATTCCATTCGACCCCTGTCCTGCTGCAGCGCCGACTCAAATTGTCAATGAGACTTGGGAACCTTTGACTGTTCACCGCAACCACTCGACTGGAGATATTTGGTTGAACGGTACATTGGAACATACCGATAACAATACTCCGATTGAAAATCACAGTGTTCGTTTGTATCTCATGCCTCCTGCTGATGCAGCCAGTAATCCGAGTTTGGGTGCCACAGGTCCACGCCAACTGGGCAGTGGTATCACTGGGTCACTGGGCAACTTCTCATTGCGGGGCATCCCTGCAGAAATCATTGAGCCCGGATATGGTTCATTGGTGGTCGAAGTCGTACAAGGTGGCTATGTCGAGCATTCGTACAAGACTTTCTCTTGGACAATCAATGTCACAGATTCTCTGAATATTACTCAAGACACACCTGCAATCCCGGGTGAGCCGATTGTCGGTGCAGGCACCACTACATTGATTTCTGGCAATGTCCGGTGGGAGAATATTCCATTCCACGACCCAAGCGATGTGGGTTCATTGGTTCTGTTCATGAATTACACCAGCACCATCGATGGGGCTGTCTCATTGCAGACTTTGGTCGGTGAGGATGGTTACTACGAATTCAACGTTACACTTGATGAGAATGAAGCGATTGCGCTTCTTCCCGCAACCATTGAATTCCCTGGCTGGCATGTTGACAGCTTACATCTGAATCCAGTACCGACATATCACGCGTTCCCCAGTACCTACAATCTGAATTTCAACATCAGTGCGGCTCCAAACCTGACGGCGACATTGGAAGGACCAGGTACAAATGCTTCCTTGTTGTCAATCGATGAAAATCTCTACATCAACGGAACCACCCTCAGTCGTGGACAAAACGTTGTACCCATGGAAGGAACACTATGGCTACAGATGAGGATGAATGGTTCGTCCGGCCCCATGGAGAACATTACCTCTTGGGTTCTCAATGCATCCACTTGGTCTTCAAGCCCAGGCAATTACAGCCTCGTTTGGAATTTCTCTGCGGCTTTCGCACAATCACTAGACCCAGGTTTCCTCGATGTCGAATTATTGTTCATTCCTGCAGCCCTTGGCGCGAGTGATACTGCTGGATTACTGGATCAATCAACCTCGTCTGGATTGAGTTTTGGTTTGCAGACGACCCTGAATATTGAGTACATCATCAACCCCTTACAACGAGGTGAAGCTACGACTACGAACATTGGATTGACCGATCATCGTGGTAACTATGTATTACCTGCGAATGGAACATACACCTCTGAATTCAATGGAATACTGATTACGACCAATAATTCTGTAGACGTGGAATTTGGTAGTCTCAATATCGATTGGACACCAGATGCAAACACACCAGTGGGCGATTATCTCTGGTTCACCAACTACACATCCTCTACACAATGGTACAAATCTGCAGATAGTCAAGGTGACGTCAGAGTCACTGGATACATTTTGATCAGTACAAATCTTGCCGATGACTGGGTGCATATCGGAAATTCATCCTACATTACAGGTGATATCCGTGATGACTTGACCAATGCAATCATCACCGGAAATCAAACAACACTGATTTTCGAATTTGAATTCCCAGGCGTTGGCCCTTCAGACCCCATGGGCAATCCACCCCCTCCAACATTCGTACCAATCGGGTCAACTACTGTCAATACGACAACGGGTCTTTTCAACATGTCATTCACCATGCCGACCAATTTCCCGGGTGGGATTTGGGGTATCAGTATCTCTGCAGATTTCTCAGCGGGTGCTCCTGCTGGTGGATCTTATTACAACTTGGAAGAGCCTGAACAAATTGATGTTGGGACTGAATCTGAAGCTGCGCTTCTCCTCAACACATCGGTCGTACTCGTTGAAGTCAACAATCAACTTGTTCTCGAGGTAGATGTGAAGGATGTCGCATCATTCTATTCATCCCCACCCCCCGGTCAAGAGGATTCGACTAACATTTCTGCTGCAGGTGTCGAATTCTTCTGGGATGCCAATGGAGTCAATACATCACTTGGTGTATTCTCTACCAATGCAAATGGACGCGCAACGCTTTCTTGGACAGTGCCTCTCAGTCAGGAGCCTGGTTACTACGATGTTTGGGCAGTCATGTATGATGACGTTACGGACACACTTTCCACAAACAACGGTGCTCGGTACACTGGAAACAACACGCTGGCGAACGTTACCGTTCAAGTGTTGACCACAGTGGTGTTCGATCAAAGCGTCCCCTCTACAGTGGTTGCAGCCACGAATTTCCAATTGTCTGGTGTCATCGAAGATTCAGTCGACCCAACACGTCCATTCTCTGGGCCAGTGGATATCGAAGTATTCTGGCTTGATGATACTGAAGAATTGCTGTCTGCTGGTCACACTACTGCGATCAATGGTTCGTTCAATCTGACAGTGAATTCGGATCCACTCGGCGATGGAATCGTGAGTGGAAACCACGAACTTATCGTCTCTGTAATCAATGGTTCAAATCCATTCTACCTCACAGATACGGGCAACAAGACAATCCTCGTAATGGGTGTGACCGACTTTGAGAATGAATACCCACTTTCAGGTATCGTTGTTACACGCGGTGAATCCGTTGAATTTGGTGGTAAGCTGGTTGAAACGACCGACTTCAACTGTAGCACCTGCAATGGTGCGCCACGCATCATCAACTTCACCTCTGTAGGGGCGCAATTCGATGAAACTTGGATGGCGGAGAATACGACTGATGTGGACGGCAATGTTGGATGGAACTACACCATCCCCACCGACCAACCATTGGGTCCAATCACCATCACTCTGTATTACAATGGAACTTGGCATATGCTTCAAGACCACCATGACATCAATACGGTGACGGTTCGTTCCATCACGATCCTCGTGGTTGATACGATTGTAGACAACCCAATCGCTGGTGGCGGTTTCAACGTTACAGGAACATTACTCTCGGACAATGGTTCTGCAATTATCCTACGCGATGGCACTCCGATGTTGCCCACACTTACTTTCGATATCGATGGTTGGACAAACACATTCAGTGTCGCAAATGGAACTGCTCAAGGAAATGGCACCTGGTGGGCTTGGGTCACACTCAATGCAGATTTCGCACGAGGCACACATACAATCAGTGCCGAGTATACCCCTACTGTGAACTTCTACACATCGAGTAGTGCGAACAACACCTTCGATAGCAGAGGATACTCCGTATTGACAATTACACGGCCCATTGACCTCAATCTCGATGATCGAACTGTACGTGGCGATAATTTCACTGTGAATATTTCTCTTGTAGATAATGCTGGTGATCCGATTGAAAATGAAACCGTTACAATCGATCCAGTCGGTATGAACAATCCCGTGACTGTAACAACAGACTCGAATGGGTTGGGGTCAGTAGTCATTGACGTTCTGAACACAACCTCACAGGGTCCACACTGGGTGAATGCAAGTTATGCTGGATTGGCCGGGACGACCGGAGTGATTGGAGATTCCATGGGCACTCGGATTGTCATCCTCGCACCAACAGTCCTCACAGTGGATAGCATAGAAGGAGATTTAATCGCAGGTCAAACTCTCATCGTCAATGGTACACTACTTGACGAATGGGGTCAGCCTCTATTGGGCATTGATGGCAATGCCTCTGGTGGCGTCATACATCTATTGCTTGATGGCAATGATATCGGCGG
Organism: Marine Group II euryarchaeote MED-G33; assembly: GCA_949538655.1. Taxonomy (GTDB): domain Archaea; phylum Thermoplasmatota; class Poseidoniia; order Poseidoniales; family Thalassarchaeaceae; genus MGIIb-P. The sequence goes on from CATISE010000050.1 coordinate 15,710, forward strand.
AAATTGGGCAGTTATTTCAGATGCTGACACAGGTGTCTATTCACTCACTTACACGTTACCGCAAGGCATTACAGCAGGTGCGCATGATATCGAAGTCCGCTTCCTGGGTGGGTATCTCTGGGTCGATCCTGTGGGTGCCGGAGATTCGGTGAATCCTGAATATTACTTGGCATCTAATGCCAGTGCAATGTTCAATGCAACACAACCAACACAGATCAATGTCCTATCTGGTGGCGGCCCCATCGATCGTGAGGAGCTGATTTCGATTACGGGTATCTTGCTAGATTCAGTAGATCGGCCGGTGGCCAATATGACGATTGGAATCTATCTAGATGGAATATTCCTGACCAATGTAACCTCCAATGTGAACGGTACATTCGATGTGTTCTACCCAGTACCATCCGATATGACCCTCGGTCCAGTCACTATGGATGTTGAATTCACAGGTGCTGCATTCTATCTTGAATCAAGTGCAACGGTCGATTGGCAAGTATACAGTCCGGTCAACATCGATATTGCTCCAACAGATGCGGTCGCTATTGGAGACACTGTGACCATTTCTGGCACTGCTCGTGACAACTTGCCTGCAGGTTGGGTCTCTGGCCACAATTTGGATATTCGAGTGGGTGGTATGTTGATTGGAAACGCATCTACAGACTCAAATGGTGTTTGGTCGTTGAACTGGACCATTCCATCTTCAATGGCATTGGGTAGTCACCCCATTGATGTCTATGCTCCAGCACAAGGCTGGTATCGTAGTGGGGAGGCCAATAGCACACTCTGGGTTGCCCATCACTCTGCTCTCACACTAAGTGCACAAGACGGTGGAGATGCAACACGTGGATTCGATTGGACTCTGAATGGACGATTGTATGACAGCGATGTTGTCGGTTTGCCAGGAATTGCCAATGCAACCATCCAAATTGCATTGGATGGTGCCTCATTCACGACCCTCACAACCGATGAAAATGGCAATTTCACTGTAATCATCCCAGTCGATATGTCTAGCACACGTGGCGATCACATCGTCACAGCCCTCTATGCAGGGGACACATCTTGGTTGGGCAGTGAACGCAATGTCACAGTCACTACATGGGCGGATGTCAACATACAGATTACCTTCGTATCCGACAATTCGATTCGAAGCGACCCAACACACCCAGTTCGACTTGAAGGCCGTGTTGATGAGATTGGAGGCAATGGAAATTCCCTCACCAACATGTCGTTGGTATTGATGTCTGGAAACACTTCCTTGCCGACATCGAATTTGGTATGGAATAACCTTACGGGTGGATTCGTCATTGAATTCACTGCAGACCGATATATCAGTCCTGGTGATTTGACTTTGGTCCTCACCAGTGAACTCGATGATTTGCGATATCTCAATTCTGCGAATACCAGTGCAGAGTTGTTCTTGCGCGTGCGCGCGACCTTTGACATAGAGTTTGAGATCGTTGAATGGGGTGGTCATTCCATCAATGGCAGTGTCGTTGTTCGAGATTTCTTTACCAGCCAAATCATCCCAGGTATTGCGATTGAAGCGCACCTTAGCAATGATTCACAGGTAGATCCATTCGAAATGTATCTGGCTGGATTCACCAATGATGGTGGCGTATGGGAATTCGAATTCTCTGTGCCTACGAGTCTCCCCCCACTCTCTGATCAATCACATTGGGGCACACTACATCTGCAATTCAACAGTTCATCTGCTGAACTATCAGATGAAAGTAAGCAAAGCCTCGCACGCGACTTGTATCCATTGGATTATGAGGCTCAGAGTGAGGCTTCAGAAGGTGTAGCATACTGGGTCTACGGACTTGTAGTGTTCATCGTCGCAGCTGCAAGTGCAGCAGCCTGGGTCCTCTACATCCGACGCCGCGATACAATCGATGAGTTGGCAGAGATCTTTTCCTACACTGCTGAATTATTGGCAGCCGGTGATGCGATTCGCGAATCGATTTTCCATTGCTATGAGGAACTCTGTGGTGTGTTGATGTCCCATGGTCATCTTCGACGTGATTTCGAAACCGTTCGTGAATTCGAGATGGCCATTCGTAAGGCAATGCCAACTCTCAGCGATGAAGCATTGACTGCACTAGACAACATGTTTGAGATTGCGAGATACAGCCGGCAAGAACTCGGTGATTCACATCGTAGTCAAGCGACAGCAGCACTTCAGCGAGTGGTGGCAGAAATTCAGAATGCATCTCAGATGCCAACAACTGCGGCTCCGCCACCTGCTTAATCGTGGGTGAGATCGAGAACCAACTCGTTTCCGCGCCAACCAGCGCGAGCGAGTTCAGTACCCTGTGGTAGTGTGAACGTTCGAGAGATTTTCTCACCGTCAACGCCTTCGGCATTGAGTCGTAGAGTCGCCAAGTCACCCTTGGAACTCATTTCTAGTTGGACTCTGTCCTGTATTGCGCCTGAGAGTGGCAATACCAATGCATCACCTTCTCGGAAGCCGCCAAGATTTCCAATCACTACATCTGCTGTTTGCAATGATTGAATCTCTGCAAAATGCGTATCGACACCCTCACTGGCCATTGCCAATAGATTTGCATGCGCAGTTTGCGCCTCCACCAGGTGTGGTAAATCGGAAAGGAATGCATCGTGTAGGTCAGACGGTTGTGCATTGAGGCCGGCTAGAATGGGCTCAGGGGTCAATTTTTCTGAATCTTCAGGGATTGAAATCAACTCAACTGTCTGCCAATCCATGGTATCTCCCCGAATCGTGGCATCATTGGGTGTCCTTGAACCCATCCATCGCCCTAATCACCCTTTGCTGGGTTGGGATGCCGCTCAAAGAATCGCTTTGCCATCCGACCGGTACGCTTTGAATCGGTTGCTGTAAACGGTTTCAGTGTGGTCGGTAAACACGAGCGATATTGCCCGTTCAATAATCGATTGTCAAGAAGCAAGACAAAGGCACGATCATCGATCTTTCGGATCGCTCGACCCATGCCCTGTAGGACGTTATTGACAGCGGGTTGTATGACGCCATATTTCCATCCTTTCCCTCTGCCATGATTCTTTTCGATGTACTCGCGTAAAGCCGCTTGAGAGACTGATTGTGGCGCGATTGGAATCCCTACACAAATTACAGCATCGAGGATGTTGCCTGAATAGTCGACACCCTCGGAAAGACGTCCGCCGAAAACCCCTGCAAGGAGGACCTTACTGCCTCCGTTTCTTGCATTGTATAGATCGTTGATTCTGGCATCAACGACTCTCTTCGACCATGTTCTATCTTCGATGTATGTCATCCGTCCTGGCCAATATCCCTCTCCGACAACTTCCTCCAACATATTGTATGATTGACAGAAAATTGCAACATTTCCAGGAGTTTCTCGCAAAACAGCGTGGATATGATCACGCATCCGTTTCGTGTTTTCGGGTCCACGTGAAGTGAATTTTGAGGTTACATCTGAAGCGATCATCACGGGTCTACGGTCATCTAGGAAAGGAGATGGATAGGACTTGAATGAACACCTTGAGGAGGGGATTCCGAGAGTTTCGCCATACATCTCTGGCGGTGTCAGTGTTCCGGACATCAGGATGCCCCCAAGAATCTGCTTGAAAATATCCTTGCTTACAATTCCTGGGTCCAACAAGTGGGTTGTGATGCGATCTTCATCTCCTTGCGAATTAAATGCTACACACAATGCAGTATCCAGTTCATAACGGTTCAAAATCGAGAGGAAATTGGCCACTCTGTGGGCATCTAACTCCTCTTCGTCATCATCATCTTCTTGGTCAAGTTGTGATTGGTCGACAAGATTGAGTTGGTTGATGAGTGTGTCCAAATCGATTTCCTCTTTGGACAATTCCTTGCGGAGCATGGCAAGGACTCGTCCAGCATCGACTTTCTCTTCGATTTTCTTCCCAATATCATTGACATCAGTAGAGTCTCCTCGCATTTTTTTCGTCCATATGGTAAACTTTTTTCGGAATTCTTGCAGTGCCTTCTCACAGTCTCTTCCATTGGCAATACTTGCAACCATTGCTCCGGAATTGCCTCCTTTCTTTTCCACTTCATCACAGTATTCACGCAATTCATCGACTGCAGTACCCAGCATTCTGTATGTGAGATTCAGATTGAGGCTTCGTCGGATTCGGTCGGGTAGGTTGTGGGCTTCGTCCACAACCAGTACAATATTTTCGAGTTCGATGCCCATCGATGAAAGAGAAGCTTTTCGTACGTTTTCGAGAAATACATGATTGTAATCACAAACCAAAATATCTGCATCCGGTGCTGCTTCACGTGCGGATGCCCATGCGCAAATACTTCTTTTGTGCGCATATTCAATTGAATATTCGACATGCTGCGGTTCACTCAGAATCTCATTGATGAGGCCAAATCTTCGATTTGAGCGCTCACTTTCGGGAATCCCTTGTTCACACGAACACTTCCCGGTTCGCTGGTCAACATCTTTGCACATCGATGTTCGGCCAATGATATCTACCAAAGTGACATTTCGACCATTGCCTTGGATACGCTCATTGATTTTTCGAACAGTATCGACGACAATTCTGTGTTGGGATTGTCGACCAGTCAGAAATAGAACCTGTGTACCTGCTCTCGATCTGGCTATCGTCAATGCTGCTGCTAGGGATGCAGCTGTTTTTCCAATCCCAGTTGGTGCGTTCGCTAGTAGAAAGTCACCATTTTTCAAAGCGTTAAATCCATCATTTACCATGTTGATTTGCCCGTCTCGGAGTGTACTGTGTGCGAGAAATCGCACGTCAGAGACCAATTCCTCCGGTGGCATGGAACTTGCCCTGCGACTCGGCCCCCCTTGAAGATTACACTTCAAATTCGCGAAACTGACGTTCTACCTTGCCAATAGGGGGGCCCCGCCCGAAGGCGGGGTTGGGGTGACGAACGGTCTAAGCATCCGTCGAAGAAGGGGGTGCCCCCGATAATCGGGGGCGGGGGGTTTGTGAGCGGAAGAATGCCTTCATTGCCTCGCGGGCACGAAAGCGGAGATTGGAGAATCCGAGCGTGAAAATTGCTTCGCCAGCATCATCCATTAAGCCAGCTCCACGACTGTGTGTTGTAGTAGACTTCGCTCGAGCTCGAAGCCCGGTGAAGCCAGGAGAAGTTGCGGGGGGGTTTTCAGGCCCCCCCGCGTGGTGCATCCCATCATCATTGTACGTTGCCACGTCTCTCGCCCCTGGTTGGTGCATCTGCCTAAGCAGTATGATCCTCATGTGGTTGCGTGTTGTCACGCGAAGTCTCCAAGCGCTCTTGTAGAGCCTCGGTAATTCTGTCTGGCTTTGCCAGTTGAGCAATGTAAGTGTCGAGTGCCTTCTTGGCAACGGTCGAAGCATCATCACCATGTAAACGGTGGATTAATTCAAGTCGCTCTCGGGTAACACGACCGATTTCAAACTTGACAGTTCTTACATCGGCGTTAGAAGGTGTGGAGTCGAGGTAATACTGAATCGCAGCACGAATCAAATCAGACCTGTTTCGCATGCCATCGAATCCGACTCTTTGGTCGAGTAACATCAGGTGTTCCTCGGAGATTCGAAGGCTGGTCATCTGGCTGGCTGGCATCTGTATTCACCTCTCGGGTAAACTGTCCTCCAACGACCCCGGTATTAAACGTATTGCAAAATGAAATACAAATGAAATACAATTTAGTGGCGTATAATGTGCCTGTTTATGCCAAGCAGCACGTCGTTCAAGACCACCTTATTGTCAAAAATGAACAGTATTTCAAAATTATTTGTCATACACTTCGAAATACACGATTCTACTCAATTTGAGGGCAGGGTGAAGTTACAGTGAATGGATTTGGCTTATACACACGAACCGGGTCGACAGGTCATGGCGCTATCTGGAACACGTGGTTTGCACCTTTACCTTCGAACTCTTGAAGCTGCAGTTGAAGATGAGATCGTTACCGATGAAGAGATGTCAATTCTACGGGTCATCGCCAGAGCATTCGCACTTCCTGAAGATGTGATGGGCGATGCCTGGGACATTTTGCGCAACCATATGGCCAACCCGATCAATCCTACAGATGTACACGCGCACGAGAAGAGGCAGATTGGAGATGCCACCACTTACCAAACCGCATTGATTGCAGCCCTTGTGGATGAAGTCATCACAGAGGATGAATGGTCAATGCTCGACGTCATGCGTCGTGTCATGGGGATTCAGGCTGGAGAACATGCATTGATTGAAGAGGCCGTTCGAGCAATGGCTTCCAATGTGGATGCTGGTGAATCATTCGTTTCCCGCTTGGATCGATATGTCACAATCCATCCTTATCACTGAATACATCCCTACGGGATGTGCAGCAACCCTCTTGACCAGTGAGGGGCTAAGACAAACTCATGCGCCCATACTATGTTGCCTTTTTTTTGGTCGGTTTGATGTTAATCGCTCCAGCGATTGGCTTGTCCGAATCAGTGCTTGAGGACCATTCTGAGTCGGAAACTTCCGCACGTTCTTCTAGCAATGCCTTGCTTTGGGGTGCCCAAGTTGCAGGTTCAGGAAGTACAGATTCAGTTCAGAGTATCGAAATGGATGCATTGGGGCGCACTTACGTCTGTGGGTATTTCTATAATTCAGCAACATTTGGGAATACCACATTAACCTCTTTCGGTAGTTACGATATTTTCGTTGGCCGGTTAAGTAATGGCATGTGGGATTGGGTTCAGAAAGCCGGAGGTAGCAGTAGCGATCAATGCCAGGATATCGCTGTAGATGACGGTGGTAACATCACCATCACCGGTTACTATTACTCTTCGAGTACAGCCACTTTTGGATCACAATCTGTTTCTGGACGAGGTAGTAATGATATCTTCATATCTCGCTTAGATTCCAATGGCAACTGGCTCTGGACAAAATCTGCAGGAAGTAGCAGTTCCGATTATGGGTATGGTGTGGCCATGGACGCAGCTGGAAATGCCTATCTTACCGGCTACTATTACAGCACAGCATATTTTGGTTCAATCACCCTAAACTCCTACAGTTATGATGAAGCATTCCTGGCCAAGTTGGACAATGCAGGGAATTTCGTTTGGGCAAAGCGCTTCTACGGTTCGTACTATCAGAGAGGGCGCGACATTGATGTCAATGCCAATGGCGATATTGCTGTGACTGGAGAGTTTAGCTATCGAATCAATATCGATGGAACTGAATTGTCCCCGAGTTACCAATCGAGCAGTTACTATCGCGTATGGGTTGCAAAATTCACTAACTCGGGCCAATTGACCTGGGCTAAGATGGCCGGTTATCTTCAGTCATCTTACAGTTCGTATGGGGAATCAGTGGGTATTGATGATTCAGGAAATGTATCCGTTAGCGGGCGATTCCAGTATCTGATGGATTTTAATTCCAATAACAATCACAGGATGTATGCATACCAACAATCCAGTAACTGGGATTGTTTTGTAGCCAAGTGGGATTCTTCAGGGGCCTATCAGTGGGCACAGAATGCAGGTGGTTCGAGTACCGATTATTGCTATGACTTGGATATAGACAAGACCAGTGGAAACTTGACCATTGCAGGCATGTATTACAACACGGCTTGGTTTGGGAATTCACAATTGTCATCATCAGGGTCGTATGATGCATTCATCGCTCATGTTCCTTCTACAGGTGGTTGGGATTGGATGAAGAAATTCGGCGGTTCAAGTTCTGAGTATGGTTATTCAGTTGCCATGCGCAACGGAATGTATGCATTTGGTGGGTATTTCAATGGTCAATCATCAGATGGTACTGGACAAATTTCCTTCAGTTCGGCAGCTGGTGCCGATGGTTTCATTCTGATGTATGGTGCGGATCAAGATGGGGATGGAATCGGCGACCAAGTTGATGATTTCCCGTGGGAACCCTCACAATGGACCGACACTGATGGCGATGGATTTGGTGACAATCTCAATGGATGGCAAGGTGACAGTTGCCCAACCATACATGCAAATTCGACCCTAGATCGTTATGGCTGTCCCGATGCGGATGGCGATGGTTGGTCGGACGCTGGAGATGATTTACCCAATGAACCAACACAATGGGTTGACGACGATGAAGATGGATTCGGTGAAAACCCGGATGGTGTCACACCTGATACCTGTCCCAATGAATGGGGTGACTCTTGGCGAGATCGACTTGGTTGTAGAGACTTAGATTCAGATGGCCAATCGGATTTGAATGATTATTTCATGAACAATCCAACACAATGGTCGGATTCAGATTTGGACGGTTTGGGTGACAACTGGGCGAATGGTGAATGGAACGAAACCAGAGCGAGTCATTGGCCGGGGATTTGGGTCGAGAATGCAACAATGCCAGACCCTTCGCCGCTAGATTTTGATGGTGATGGATTTGAGGACTTGGGCGCAGGAGGGCCTTGGGGTCCTTACGATGATTGTATTTACCAAGCTGGAACATCTGTTCGGGATTTGATTGGCTGCATCGATAGTGATGGCGATGGTTGGTCAGATGACGGTGACGCCGTCGATGACAACCCCACACAATGGGAGGATGCAGATGGTGATGGATTTGGTGACAATCCCTCTGGAACAGAATGGGATGCTTGTACCAATCGTCCGGGAACTTCCACACTAGATCGATTTGGTTGTCCAGACAATGATGGCGATGGTTGGTCCAATGACAACGATGAGTGCCCTTCTTTGGCCAGTACATTGGATAACGGGTGCCCTGATAGTGATGGTGATGGCTGGGTCGATGATGGCATCGATGGTGAAGTTGATGACTGTCCTGAAGAATGGGGCCAATCCACAGTCGACAGAAAGGGCTGCCCAGATGCCGACAGTGATGGTACATCTGATGAGAATGATCCATTCCATCTAGATCCTACACAATGGTCGGATGAGGATGAGGATGGATTTGGTGATGAACCCGGTGGCAATCAAGCAGATGATTGTTTGAATTGGGCTGGCACCTCGAATCAAGATGGTGTATACGGCTGCCCTGATGGTGATGGGGATGGTTGGGCCGATCAAATCGATTTGTGGAACACGAATTCTCTTCTTTGGTCGGATACTGATTTAGATGGATATGCTGACCAGCGTGGGGATGAAGCGTTGTCTGATGATTGCCCTGACGAATATGGGACAAGTAGCCAATTCTACCTCGGGTGCCCAGACATGGATGGAGATGGGTGGCCAGACATGAAGGATGCCGATACGGATGGCGATGGTTATCTCGATATGACTGAGTTGAGTGCAGACCCTCCTTCTAATCCACTCGACCCACTTTCAATTCCTGCTGATGCCGACAATGACTTTGTTGCGGATCATGAAGAAATTGTTGAGAAGTCAAGTGTGGAAGACCCTGTAATTCAAGGTGTAATTGCGGTTCTTGCAAGTGGATTCCTCATCACACTCATCATGGCTTGGACATTGTTTGCCTCAGGAAAGGGCAAGCGAAAAGAGTACGAAGGCATGTTGCTGATGGTGGAAGAGGCCGAAGGATTCGCAGGGTTGTCTGCGGTTGAAAGTGAGCTCGACTCGATGTTGGAATCGAATCGACTCGGAGCTGGTCAAGGTTTGTTACTCAAAGACCGGATTGAATCTAGACGATTTGCCCTTGAGGATGATATTGCTGGTGCAAGTGGTCATAATGACGCCTCGTCCCAATCATCAGGAGACGAGGGTATTGCCATGATTCAGGAGCATGGGAAAGTGACTACGTGGGGAGATGACTCTTCGCAATGGACTGCAGAGCAACAAGCATGGTATGCAGAAGCCAAACAATGGGGCGGTTACTATGATGCTGATGGCAATTGGATTCCAATACAGTGATTCAACTACTTTCAGTTTTAGTTCAGGCAACAATATTACTCTCTAATGTACATCGTGACCGATTTTCCACTTTGGTGGAATTCTCCAACAGAGGAGAAACCATGGCGTAAATGGAACCGATCTGACCCCTCATTTGGGGGTCTTAAACTCACTTCTGCAGTGATTGGAATTTGCTTTTCAGTTGCCAATTCGAACACTTTTTCATATAATTCTGTTCCTATTTTCTTATCTCTATGTTGAGTGGAAATCGCAATCCGATCCACGTAGATGAATTGATTATATCGTTCGTTAAACCATGCATAATTTTGGCTTGAATAGTCTTTCTTGGGATATAGACACAGCACAAATCCGACAAGTTTTTCATCGATATATGCGCCAATACACAGATCTGATAATTGTAGTAATTCACCCATTTGTTCGACAGAAACTTTGCCAGTACCAGGCAAGCCTTGTTCATTGATCTCCCACATTGAAGAGATGTCCTGGACGCTGCATTCTCGATAAAACTGCACAACATTGCGTGGCAACGGGACTACTTGACAAATTCCACACTGGTTTTGCCTTTGTATGGTGGATATTCCACCACGACTTCAGGTTGAATTTAGTAAGCAGACTTTGTGGTCTTGATAATCACTG
>CATISE010000051.1 GCA_949538655.1 Marine Group II euryarchaeote MED-G33
GATGTGTCGCATTCTGCGAGAGCGTCGAGCATTTCGTTGCGTAAAGGAGGTGCGAGCATGAGTCTGTTACCAACGAGCTCCATGTGGATTTGGTGTACGATGTCTTCGGCATCCAATGCGTGAGCGCCCATCATCTCATCTAACTGGCCCATTGCACCTTCGAGTGTCTTGACGTTGCGGCCTCCTTTCTTCTCCCAACGCCATTCAATCACTCGCCCTCGAAGGGCGAGTTCAATCATCCTCCGTGCATGTTGTAACGTACTTGCTGAGACCACCTCGTAGAGCCTGTTTCTTTCGCCCGTCATATCTCTACGAGCAAGAAGTTCAGTGGTAAATAGGGCCTTGCGCAAGTTTCCATCAGCAACGTGGGCGATGTCTGCTGCCATGCCATCAGCAAGTGTGATGCCTTCAAGTGAGGTTACTTTTTCCACTGTAGCAACGATCTCATCTGCAGGAATCGAGGGGATGCGAATATGTTGCATTCGACTCCGAAGCGCGTCAATAATACGGCTTGGGGCACGTGCGGTGAAAATGAAACGACTGGTATGGGATTCAGATTCCATCATTCGACGGAGGTATGGTTGGCGACGTGCTCCGAGATGGTCTGCGTCTTCGATAATAATCAATCGACTGACTGGGGCCCGGCCGAATTCGACCTGTGTCTCCTCGCCACACGGTGCTTCGCCAACATCGCCGGACCACATGTTTCGATCAAATGCATCAAGACTTGTGCGGCTGGCCAAAGTATCTGAAGAATTGAGGCCCGCTGGACGAAGAAATTCTTCGAAGGTTTTCATGGCCCCTGATTGCCTTGCCAAATCTCTTGCTTGGAGAATGTGACAAGTTGACTTCCACCCTGGTCCCAATACTTGGCGAGCGACCAAGCGCCAAGCTGCTGTTTTTCCAACGCCTGCGGGGCCTGTAATCAGTAAATGGGGCGGATCTCCGCTCAAACTGGCACGAATGAATTGGTCGCGGACTTGCTGAGGCACGGCCAACGCATCAAACCGCTTGGGTGCGTGGGTCGTGAGCCACGATGCCATCGCTAAGAGCGGGTGTGCCACAGTCTTTCAACAAGACGTTTCAAATCGCATCTAGAGTCTTGTGACCCTGTCGACGTGGCTTGACAAAAATACGGAATCCGCACGCCTGACATGCGATTCCAGTTCGATTACCTGTGAATTCTTGGAAGTGTCCGCATCGCAGACACTTGTAGGTCACCATCTTGGCCATCGAATTCGCCGACCTACCACTCCCATTTGAAGCCGTCGCCTACGAAAGTGTGAGAGGAAACGGTGAATTACTGGGATTCGCGGAACTCTCGGCATACTTCAATGAAATTTTGGAACATGTTTTGGCCATATTCTGAGTCGTTGACTTCTGGGTGGAATTGGAGCCCGAATCGATCGCCGTTTTCATTTTCCATTCCCTGAACTTCACATGACTGGCTACTGGCGGTGATGAAGAATCCTTCTGGTAATTGATCGACTTCGTCATTGTGGGATTCCCAGACAATTTGTGATTCTGGGGTGCCTTGGAAAATTTTCCCGCCGCCACTCACGAGTGTGATATTCGCTGCTCCGAATTCTGGTTCTTGTGCTTCCGCAGCGCTACCACCATAGAATCCTGCCATGAATTGGTGACCTGCACAAATCCCCAAAATTGGTAGGTCTAATTCGAGATATGCGCCACAATTCCCAAGTTTTCCTGTGAGGCCGACTCGGGCTGCACCCCCTGACAGGATGATGCCGTCTAGTTCTCTCAGTTCTGAAACGGGTGTCGTATTACCGATGATTTGGGTGTCGACGCCGAGATATCGTAGCATACGCCATTCTCGATGTGTCCACTGGCCACCATTATCGACAACGTCGATGACCAGGGGTGCATCACTCATTGGCCTGCGGCGGGGTTGACGCTCAATCAAGGTGGCGGAACTCACAGGTCCGCCAATTCACTGAGATAGAGGATCCTCATACTGTGCTCAAAGGCTGCTGCATTGCCCCATGCCTCCAAGAGATCACCGCCCAGTGCATAGACACCATGCCCGCGTGCGACGAACAATTTGTTTCCTGTTTGCTTGAGGGCTTCTGTGATTTCGACAAGGTATCCTTCCATGTCATCGTACTGGACATCAACTATAGTTGCTCGACCATAATTAGAACGGCCCTCAAAGTCGGTTGGAACAAGTGCATAGCGATCTTTCTCTAAACTCAATGTTGTCGTGTATGGGGCGGCAACGTGTACACATGCGCCGCGACCTTCGTGTTCTAAACTCGCAATGGCCAACCCTACACTGTGAATTTGCCAATCCTCGCTGGCACGGTTTGGAGCAGCGTCTCCGAGCCTTCCAGTGATGAGGTCTGATTCGTTCATCAAACCAAGTGCTGCGCCTTGGCGAGTAATGTGGACCAGTCCGGGTGACTGAGTGGAAAGTAGGCTGAATGAACCCGCCGTGCCATGGAGGAGGCGCTCTTTGTGTAATTGGCGACCTAGGGTAGCGAACATGCCAACTATTTCGCCAGGAACAACGAAGCCGTCGCCTACAATTGGGGGCATGGGTGGATTTTCAACCTCTTGGATGACTTCGCCAGCGGCAGCCATACCTTGTTTGAGATTTTCATTCTCTTCACGCAACTTTTCCAACTCGGCCTTTTCATCGCCATCGACCATGCGTTTTGCGGTTTCGGCTTTTTCTTGGCCTGCTTCAATTACGACACTGGATCCGGTGCGCATACTTTGTGCACCCGAAGGTGCGGTTGGGGGTGCATTTGAAGGAGGGTTCGGGGTTGAAGATGGACCGCCTCCAAACATTGCCCGGCCACCGCCGCCTCTACCAGGAGGGGTGCTAGGTGGCCCACTGGGTGGTCCGCTAGGGGGTCCACTGGGTGGTCCGCTAGGGGGTCCACTGGGTGCGCCCCCAGTTACCTTTTGCAGCATCTCATCGGAACCGTCGTCGTCGTCAGCAGTCTCGTCTGCCATGTGCACACCCAAACCTCGGAACGGGTGCCGATTAAATACAGGTCCGCTGTCGCTTGTCCGCTCAGCCCCTGTAGTGTAGTGGCCTATCATGGAGCCCTGTCGAGGCTCCGACCCGGGTTCAAATCCCGGCGGGGGCGCCTAATTCACGCCAATCAGGCCCTTTTTTGCGCCTCGAAACGACATAGGTTTGCCGTCGCAGAATAGGAACGGCGAATCTCAAGGTTTGCATCTTGGCCGAACAGGCTGTGTAATTGTTCGTTTGCATTGTCAAAATCGGTATCGTCGACGATTGCCCAACCCCTCATGACTCCATTGACTCGTAAGAGGGGTAATAGATCGGACATGTGTGTGAGACTGTCGTGTGGTATATTGACCAACAATAGATCATAATTATCGCACATCTCTTCTCGATTTCTCAAATCACGAGCATCTGCGCATTCGATGGTGGCTGCAGGATGGTTGATATTTTCGTGAAGAAACTCTACGGCAGAGGGGTTCAAATCACCAGCAAATAATTCTCCAACCAAGCCTGATTTGGATATCAATGGCATCAGTGATGGACCCACCCCCGCATATGGATCACAGACTGATATTGGGCGGCCGAGTTCTTGGCTGAGCTTCTTGGCACAATCCAGAGTCCCTTCGCGTTCGTGTGAAAGACGGGATGAGTAGTAGACGGTTGAAGGGTCAGTCCACAGATGATGTCCGCCTTCGACGATTCGGGTTCGTGTGCTTTCAGATTCGCCTTCCCTCACGGCGAGTAGTTGGAGATTGCGGACCCGGAAAGTTCCAGTCACCCCCTTGTCCTCAAACACCGCTCTTGTTCGCGCATTTTGGAGAAGGAGTGCTTTACCGATGGAGTTTCCAAAGGGCCGCTGATGATCTTCGAGTTTGATCAGAATCAAATCGCCAACAAACTCGTGGCGTGTGGGCCATTCTGTAGCCTCGATCGTTGTGGCAGGAAGGAGGTTTAGCAAATGGTCACGATAGTTTCGTGCCTTGGGAGGTTCGACGTTGATACTTACCACTGGATATTGGTCAATCATTTCCTGCGGCACAGATTCTGTAAACGGGATGAGGCGGCGACCTGAATCGGAAGGGTCAGACCTGACTCGGGCGCCTTCGGGAAGAGCCAGTTCTACCTTGAGGCGCTGTAGTACCTGCTGCGTATCTTGGCTCGGCACGCTCAAATGACGCATGTTGCTCGATGGGGTCGACGGGCCTACCCCGCTTGACGATGACGGAGGGATACAATGGGCGCAAATGGACTATGGTTGATTGGATTGGGGCCCGGAGACCTACAGCAGATGACTGTGGCTGCACTGGGTGCGGCCCGTGATGCTGACCATCGATTCCTAGAAGGATACACGGCTCTATTGCCTCCAACAGAATTGGAAAACATGGAAACGATTGTTGGACCGTGGGAATTGAGGATGCGGTCTGCTGTCGAAGAACCTGATGACTTGCTTTCATTGGCTCAATCGTCAAAGGTCGCCCTGCTTGTGGTAGGAGACCCGCTACAAGCCACCACACATGTTGATTTAGAATTGAGATGTAATGAATTGGGAATTCCATGTCATGTTCAGCACGGGGTTTCGATTACGACCATAGTGGCCGGTGCGGTTGGGCTTCAATCCTATCGATTTGGTCGACA
>CATISE010000052.1 GCA_949538655.1 Marine Group II euryarchaeote MED-G33
CGAGCATTTTCCATTGCGCTTTCAATCAGCTTGATGATTTCATCGACAACACGATGATTCTCTAAGAAATCATTGGCCATGATGCTGGCTAGAGTATTATTGATGTAGGCTTTTCGCATACAAATCCAGTGTATCGCAAGGGGCTAACTAGGGACTACCCCCTGGTTAACGAAGTCACTCCAGAGTCTTCACGATTCGAAAACTCTGTCCATAATGACCCCAATGAACGACACCTGGTTCTGTGAACTGGAAATACTTCGTCATGAATTCCTTTCCAAGTTCTGGATGTTCTTCTTCAAGGACGATGCTAATGCGGGTGCTCCATGTTCCAAAGCATCCAATCGCAGCCTCACCACGAATTCCATCCACAATTACCGGATGAGGTGGTGATGGGTCCGGAAGTGATTCCGTAGACTGCGTATCCATCATGTGCCGATCGACCTCTAAAGAGAGGTTTTCTTCTGTTGCTGGTATTGTAAAGTTGGTTTCTGATGCCATGAACAAGTTTTGTTCTGGTCTATTATGAACATTTGCAATATGGACAAGATACGGCCGGAACATACAGTGGAGAGTTCAATTCCTCTTCTGTCAACGGCTCTCGACAAGCAAAGCAAACCTCAGCACCAGTCACGTTCATTTCAGGATCAACCGCAACTCTTCGGTCGAATACGAAGCAATCGCCATCCCAGTGTGCCCCCCCCATCTCTTCGAAATATCCGAGAACACCGCCTTGCAATTGCCTTACGTCTTGGAAGCCTTGGTTGAGCATGAGAGCACTGGCTTTCTCACAGCGGATCCCACCGGTGCAAAACATTACCACCGTTTTGTCCTTGTCAAGATCTGAATTCTTCACAGCTTCAGGGAATGCTCTGAAAGTACCGATATTGAGGTCGACTGCATTTTCAAACGTCCCAATACGAATTTCGTAATCGTTACGTGTATCGAGAACTGTAATGTCGCGACCTTCGTCTAACCATTGTTTAAATTCAGAAGGAGAAATCGGTTCACCTGTATCATCAGCAGGTCGAATCTCATCCATCCCCATCGAAATAATCTCATTCTTGAGACGGACGTTCATTCGGCGGAAAGCGAGTTTTTCACTGTGTGATACTTTGAGTGGGATGCCTGCAAATCGCTCATCTTGTTCGAGATATTCTAGGAAACCATCGATACCTGCTTGATCCCCACAGAGGAAGAAGTTGATTCCTTCTGTACTGAGTAAAATAGTTCCTAGCAGTCTGTTCTTCTCGCAAACGTCACGGAAGGGCTGACGCAATTCATCTCGATCTGGTAAATCGATGAAACGATAGCCTGCGACATTGACGAATTCATCCATTTCAATCCTGATCCGCTTGCCAATCAGGCTCTTGTGCATCCTGCTTAGCCCATAGAACATCGTCGATTCGAAGTACGGAAATCGCTGCTTCTGTCGCCCCTGCAATCGCATGGCGTGTTACGCTCAATGGTTCAGTAATAGCCGCTTGATCCATGTCACTGGCCTTCCCAGTGTTGACATCAAGGCCATGCCAAGCAGAATCTGTCTGCGCCTGTGCTGCTGTAATTTTCAAGAGTTCATCAATCGGATCGAGTCCTGCATTTTCAGCCAAAATCCGTGGTATGACCTCTAACGCTGCCGCAAAACCTTCGATGGCCATTTGTTCACGACCCGGAATGGTTTCGGCATGACGACGCAAGCGACGTGCCAGTGCGATTTGAGTTGCACCGCCCCCTGGCAATAATTGTGGATTGCGAACCAATTGACATGCTACACCGAGGGCATCATCGAAAGCGCGCTGAGCTTCCTCCAATCGCATTTCAGTAGAACCACGAATCACCACGGTCACACCCTGAGATTGCGAACCCTCGAAGATCGTATGCTCAACACCTTGCCACTTTTCCTCACGGATTGAGTTGAACTGACCCACATCGTCGTCCAGAATCTCTTGCACATCAAAAACCGGTCTAGCACCCGTGGCTCGACAAAGATGTTCAATCTCCGGGCGTTCTACGCGGCGATAGGACAGAATTCCGGCTTTAGCAAGCATGGCATGGGCTTCTTCTTCGATACCATCACGAGCCACTAGGCAATCAATATTGGCGGCCTTCAATGCGTCTACTCGTGCTTGTAAATCAGCAGTCTCACGGGCATGGAAAGCATCGATTGCACCCAGGTTGGTAATTTTCAAACTGGCTTCTATTTCGGGTCTGCGTTTTTCGATTCCGCCGTCTAAGATTAGGATTCGTCCAGAATTTGGTTTCATGACCATCTCTCGATGGACACGGGCCTTGACCAGTACGATTCCCGGAATCAATTCACTATTCTTAATCGAACCACTGCGTTCCGTAAGGACTCGAACATGATCGGTTTCTCCTGAACCTGTTGCCGTAGCGGCTTGATGCGCAAGTTCAGCGAGGATGGTTTGCATTCCGACATCACCCTTGCCTGCCAAACTGGTTTTGACTGTAGAGAGAGATTTGGCAGCATCGGCTGGTTTGGAAATCGAATCAAGGGTTTGCTCAATCACTGGGCCACACATTCGGTAACCGCTGGCAATCATCGTTGGATGAACACCCCGATCGACCAATTCCAATGCATTGACCAGAAGTTCTGCGGTTAGAACCACCGTTGATGTTGTCCCATCGCGAACTTCATCGTCCTGAGCACGAGATGTTGAAATCAGCATCTTGGCCGTTGGATGTTCTACTTTTGCCGTCTCTAGTACAGTGACACCGTCGTTGGTTACAAGGGATGAACCGTCACCACCAACCAGTAACTTGTCGAGACCTTTTGGCCCCAGAGTACTGCGAACAGCATCTGCGAGCGCAACGGCTGCAGCGACGTTGTTTCGCAACGCTTGGCGCCCGACAACACGCTCGGTATCGGTCAAGACCTTGTCTTGCTCCTGCTGCACCATCGAATGCCCCACCCATGTCCTTGTCTTGAATCCGACGCTTTCCAATGCTTCATATAGGACTAGACATTGGCACTATACAACCGCGAGTTAAGTAGTTGGGTGATGGCGATGAAACGAGACGAATGGGAAGACCAAATTCTGAAGCAAATGGTGGACATGTTTCGTCAAATGGGACTCGAGGTTACTGAAGATGATTTGACTCGCATGATGGACCAAATTCAATCTCAATTTGAGAGCATGGGTATCGACCCTGAAAAGATTAGTTCAGGTGACGTCAAAGTCAATCTCCAAGGAGACCTCGGCAATCTTGGTGACATGCTTGGAAAGGGGGGTATGCCTGATCTCAGCGATATTTTCTCAAAGATGGGAGTCGATGTCAAGATGGGAGAAACACCCGAGAAAGAACCTGCTGAAATTGTTGTCGAAGAAGTTGAAGAAACGGATGATGTCAAACAGGTCCCTATCGCTGACATCTTTGTCGATGGTAGTTCGATGAACATCACAATCGATATCTCTCGCCATGATGAATTGGAGGATTCTGAACTTGAACTCAATCTCACCGGTGGTGGATCAACCTTGCAGTTGATGCGCACCACACAAATGCACCCTTTGCAACGCTTTGAGTTGCCAAAGGCGGCGGAAAGCGTTGATTGCTGGGAATTGAATAATGGTATTCTCGACATCACACTCACACTTCGGGATCAAACCGAATCAGCAACCCCACAAGGAGGAAATTAGGATGGCAAAAACAAACGTAATTGGAATTGACTTAGGAACGACAAACAGCTGTGTAGCCACCATCGAAGGTGGTGAAGCCGTAGTGATCGCGAATGCAGAAGGTGCACGTACAACACCCAGCGTTGTCGCTTTCGCCAAAGATGGTGAACGATTGGTCGGTGTGACTGCGAAGCGCCAGGCTGTTACCAACAATGAGCGGACATTCATGTCTGTAAAACGTGAGATGGGGACAAACTGGAAAGAAGGCGTGGATGAAAGTGAATACACGCCACAGGAGATCTCTGCATTTATTCTACAGAAGTTGAAGGCGGACGCTGAGGCCTATCTCGGACATGAGGTTACACAAGCGGTCGTTACCTGTCCGGCTTACTTTACAGATGCACAGCGAAAGGCAACCAAAGATGCGGGGCGAATCGCCGGCCTTGAAGTTCTTCGAATCATCAACGAACCAACCGCAGCTGCATTGGCCTACGGTGTCGACAAAGAAGATGATCAAACCATCCTCGTGTTCGACCTAGGTGGTGGAACATTCGATGTGTCCGTTCTTGAGATTTACCAAGTCGATGAACAACCACAAATCGAAGTCAAAGCCACTGCAGGAAACAATCGCCTAGGCGGTGACGATTTCGATGAGCGCGTCATCCATTGGTGCGTCTCTGAATTCAAGAAGTCCAGTGGAATCGATTTGTCAGGAGATGGGCAAGCCATGAGTCGCCTCAAGGAGGCTGCTGAGAAAGCCAAGATTGAGTTGTCCGGAACACAAACCAGCCACATCAACCTACCATTCATCACCATGAAGGATGGAAATCCAGAGCATCTCGATTTGAATTTGTCTCGTGCACAATTCGATGACCTGACCGCTGATCTGGTCGAGGCGACGATGAAACCGACGCAACGTGCAATGAAGGACGCAGGTGTAAAGGCTGGAGATATTGACAAAATTCTCCTCGTCGGTGGAAGTACACGAATCCCTGCGGTCCAGGCTGCGATTGAGAAGGAAACTGGAAAATCACCATTCAAGGGAATCAATCCTGACGAAGCGGTTGCCATGGGTGCTGCGCTACAGGCGGGCATCATTGTGGGTGACGATGGTGTGACCGATGTACTGCTACTTGACGTGACACCACTCAGCCTAGGAATCGAAACATTAGGCGGTGTGGCAACTCCAATGATCGAGAGAAACACCACCATCCCTACCCGGCGATCTGAAGTCTTCAGTACGGCAGCTGACAACCAACCAGCGGTTGAAGTTCATGTGCTTCAAGGTGAGCGAAAATTCGCCAAAGACAATGTTACGCTAGGCAAATTCTTCCTAGAAGGAATCCCCCAAGCACCTCGAGGAATTCCAAAGATTGAGGTTACCTTTGATATCGATGCAAACGGTATCGTCAGTGTATCCGCAAAGGACATGGGTACCGGTAAGGAACAATCGATTCGGATTGAAAGTGCAACCAGTCTTTCCGAAGATGAAATCCAGCAGAAGATTACTGAGGCAGAACAATTCGCTGCTGAAGATGAGGAGCGACAAAAGAAGGTCGAACTTCGCAATACTGCAGATAACATCGTTTACCAAACTCGACGGACTCTGAAAGAAGCTGGTGACAAACTCGAGGGCGAAGACACTTCTGATGTCGAGGACAAACTGACCGAACTTGAGGCCATGATTCGAACCGATGATGGTCCGGTATCAGATGATGATCTCGATGAAGAAGCCATTCAGGCCAAGGTCCAGGAATTGGAAGAAGCCATGCATGGCATCTCTGCGAAATTATACGAGGCCGCGGCTGCAAACGTTGCTGAGGAAGAAGGTGGAGACCACACCGACATCGATGAAGATGTGGTCGATGCCGATTTCGAAGTTGTCGATGATGACAGTGACGAATGATTACTCTGTAATCAATCGATGAAGCGTTCGAACATGAATGCCAGTTGCACCATTGGCAACCATTGCATTCGTTGAGGCACCCCATGCCGTCCCAGCGATGTCTAGATGCGCCCACGGAATTTGCTTCCCGTCTCGATCCTGTACAAACTGTTTGAGGAAGCCGGCTGCGGTACAAGCACCCCCCCAACGGCCCTTGCCCAAGTTCTGGACATCGGCCACTTTGGAACCGGTCATTTCTTTCTCAAAGGCAGGCAACAAAGGCATGGGCCAAGCGATCTCATCCTCGGCATTTCCGGCTTCATGGATTCGAGCAGAAAGACCGTCGTCATTAGACCAAAGTCCACTGGCTTCATGGCCCAGAGCGACAACACATGCTCCGGTCAAGGTGGCTAAATCAACAATATATGATGGATTCAATTCAGCTGATTTCCAAAGACCATCGGCGAGAACGTTACGCCCTTCAGCATCGGTGTTCAGAACCTCAATCGTCTTTCCAGAATAGGTATCGATGATATCACCTGGGCGATATGCACCTGCGCTTGGCATGTTTTCTGCCATGCAAGTAATCCCATTGACGCGACCTTTGTATCCACTCGCTTGTAGTGCAACAAACAGTCCGAACACGGTTGCTGAACCATGCATATCGAATTTCATGTCCTCCATTCCTGCTGAAGGCTTGATTGAAATTCCACCCGTATCAAAGGTGATTCCTTTTCCGACAATACAGGGTACCTGATCGTTCTTCTGTACGTTTGGATTGAGGCGGAAGAATACCATACAGGGTTTTCGCTCACTGCCTTTACCAACTGCGATGACACCATGCATTCCTTCCTTCTTCAATCGTTCAAAATCCCACACTTCGACTTCCACATTGGATTTGCCTTTGGCCCATTCCATTGCTCGACGGGCATATTCTTCAGGATACATCACGTTCGCAGGTTCATTGCCCAGTTCACGGGCGACATGGACACCTGTGGCAATCGCTGAAGATTTAGAAACCGCAGCCGATAGCCCTGTTTGATGTCGTGGACTTGCCTGGCATGTTAGATTCCAATCCGATTGATTGTCATCGTCTTCCTTTTGCTGATATTTGTCGAATGAATAATCTCGAAGAATCATACCCTCTGCGAAAAGTGCCATCTTGGAAGTTGACCAACCAGTGGTAAAACGTGTTGTGACATTCGTGCCATGGTCTTTCGAGAGGCCCGCCAAGGTTTTTGCACCAGCATCTCGGCATGCTTTGTCGCTGGGATCTTCGCCCATGCCGACCAAAACAACCTGGCACCCTGCAGTCCATACATCTAGACGCTTTCCAGACTTGCCAGTGAAACTATCACTTGCGAGAGCTTCATTCACGAGACTTCGCTGTGTTCTAGAAAGGCCTGACAATGCATTGTTTGGGGCTTTTTCGATGCCTTCAAAAAGAGGTAACACCAGAATATCGCCAACATCGTTGAATTCGTTTACAGTTGCATTCATTTAATCACTAAATCTGCCGATTCAGTTCGAATATACAAAGGATTGTGTTCAAGAATCCGCATTTTGGGACACGTTTGTCTGGTCAGGTTGTCCACAATCGTCGATAAAACGTTCATTTCTTCTTATCCCCGCCAACCCGATTGCCAAAACTGCCCAAATTGGTGAGGCAAATGGAAGCCAACCTTTCTCACTACCTTCAGAGATTGTGATTTGCTCTGTAGGGATAGATTCGTTCACCCACAGGCTCGAATCAATGACGCGCTTCTGGTAGTATAACTCAAATTGACCACTATCAGTCATTGTCAAATTCGAGGCATCGAGGATGGTTTGTGTGCTGTTGGTAGCATTGACCCCAAACGATTCAGATGTCCATTTGACTTCGCCATCGTCGATGTAACGTACAGTTGCATTCGACGTGGAAGCGTGACCCATGTTCTCAATCCCAAGAGCAATATCTCCATCTTCAACGACGAATGAGGTAACTGAAAGTCTCGCTCTCCAATACCACACATTGTCGATGAGGTACCTCATCACATCCATCTCTTCACCCAGCCGATCTTCCAGAGACTCGGCCGATCCTGGAACAAACTGCTCATCATCAGTTTCGAATGTGAATGTGGGGAACCCCATCACGCCGTATCCATAGTCGCGGCTGGTTCCACAATTGGGATACAATCCTTGATTCGCGTTTTGGATTGGGATATCCGAAATATTTGCATGGACATCATCCCTGATGTAGTGGAACAACTCCCAATCCGAAGGTTGTTCAGGCCACTTCCCCCATGGATAGAGCATGATCCAAACACCCGTATGCATAGTGACGTAAAGGTCTGCTTCGGGGACTACCGTGTTCATGTAAACCGAATTCGCAGATGTTTCAGATTCACTGAAAGCGCTACTCCCTGGCTGGGTTGTTGGACAAGTATTCCAGTAATGATCATAATTTCGATTCAAATCTACTTGGTTGATATTCCAACGTGTATCGATATCATTACCATCTGGATTTAGCATGATTAGAACATGAACCTCTGAGTTTTGTAATACTCTGACCGCCTCTTCGTTTCCATCATTCCAACCATTGATGTACCACTTGGCTGATAACCATGCCAAAGCAGTACCCAGGTACTCGTTACCATGGTGTCCACCATCGATGTAGATGATTTCTTTAGCGCTACCATCAGCTTTGGTTTCGATTGACCAATCAGACAATCGAACAACCCAAAGTGATCTGCCCAATTCAGATTTACCAACATCTGCTAAATCGACAATATCTGGGTTTTCATCGGCCCATTCATTGACTTCAATTGTCATCGCAGCCCAAGTCATGTGGACATGGTTGTCCACTGGTTCACCTGGCCAGCCTTCCTCAGCACCAACCAATACCGTAGCAGTGGATGCGGCGAGTAACATGGCAAGCACAGCAACGACGCGCATCGCACCATAGGTGCGGCCCTGCTTTTTTGAGGGTATGCCTCAATCGTTAAGCAGGCAACTTAGCAAAATCGGCAGCACAATGGTCGCATCTGACTCAATGACGAACTTTGGAGTTTCAACACCCAACTTCTCCCAACCAATCTTTTCATTCGGCGGTGCACCTGAGTAGCCACCATAGGATGGACGGGATTCTGAAATCTGCGCGAACCAAGCCCACAGTGGCACATCTTCGCCAAGATCCTGCCGTAGCATTGGGACTACACAGATGGGGAAATCTCCAGCGATTCCACCCCCAACTTGCAGGAATCCATTGTTTGGATGTTTGCGAATCCAATCAACCAAAGAAAGCATGTAGTGTGTACCTCCGAGTATAGCATCAATTTTGACGGTGCCATCGATGACCCTTGCGGCAAAGATGTTGCCAAGTGTGGAATCCTCCCAACCTGGTACGAACAATGGCAAATTCTTCTCAGCTGCTGCGAGAAGCCATGAATCTGCAGGATCTGCATCTGCTTCGACTGTTTTTACCAGATCATAGAGGAATTCATGTGGCAATCTTCCGGGGGATTCCCTCCACAAAGAAACCAATTGGGATTCAACTTTTCGAATGGCTTTTTCTTCTGGTAAAGTCCTATTGGTAATTCGATTTTTCAATTGGGATTCTTCATCTGGTGAAAGGTCTCGCCAATTTGGAATATCACCATAATGTGAAGCCGCGATCAGATTGAACAAATCCTCTTCCAAATTCGCACCTGTACAACAAATTGCGTGTACTTTCCCCCCCCTGATTGCCGGTGCTAAACTTCGGCCGATTTCTGCTGTGCTCATGGCACCTGCAAGTGTAATCATCAATCGTCCACCATTGTCGACGAATTCGCAAAGCGATGTCGAACAGCGGCGCAACTCACCGGCATTGAAATGACGGAAATGGCGTTCGACAAAATCGCGCATTTTACCCCTCCATTACAAAACGATCTAGTTCAGTTCTTTGTACCAAATGAAGAGTTGGAATTTGTTCCAACAATTGAGTATGAATTTCATCTGCAATTTCTGCAGGATCTACGTGACCACAAGTGAAACAATCTACAGCCAATATGCCTTCATCCGCATAACAATGAGCACTAACATGACTCTCGTCGATTAGAACAACAGCTGCAAATCCAACCGGGCTCAAACTCCCATCGAATTGAGAAATGTGGGCATGAACTTCTCTCGCATTGGATTTGGCAACGGCGGATTGTAATACACCCAAGACCCAACCTCCATCGCCTTTGAAACCTGAAAAATCCAAAGTGATGTGTCGCCCTTTTGCTTTCATGATTCATCCTCCAATCTTCGGGCGAGATGCGCTGCAACAATTTTGGTTGCCAACATTGCAGCAGTAAATTCCGTTACATGCTGATTAGGGTCGGGTACGATTTCGTTGATATCAGCCCCAATCCACTTAGCAGATGGTGCTGATGAAATGGTTTCGATTGTTTCAATGACTTGCCAAAAAGCGAGGCCACCCGGTACAGGAGTCCCTGTTGTTGGAACATAAGATGGATCCAAACTATCGATGTCTAAGGTCAACCAAACTGGACCTTCAATCTCGGAAAGTGTGTTCAACCAATTCAACCAAGTCGCTTCACCGCCGCATGGATTCAGAACATCTCTCGCCAACCAAGATTCAACGCGCACATCTTCCGCAATAAATTCGGCTTCTTCCCTGGCAAAGGCCCGAATACCAATTTGCAGAATTTTTCCAACACCCAAGTCCAATGAACGACGTGCTGCACAAGCATGACTGTCAGCGTCCCCCTCAAGTTCATCGCGTAAATCTGCGTGTGCATCGATTTGAATCAGAGTTAAATCATTGAGATCCATTCTTTTCGAAATAGAACGCATGATGGCTGGTAACATCCCATGTTCGCCCCCAAGAATGACAGGGAAAGCCGAATCGTGCTGCGACACATAATCTGTGATCCCAGACAACTGCTCCTCTAAACTCCCTCCTTTACCATCCCATGGCTGAGCGGTGTGAAGAAGGAATCCACATGGCAAATCTTCTGGGAGAAGGGGATCATACAACTCCACCTGAGAGGAGGCTTGCAATGTTGCCTTTGGTCCGTCACAAGTGCCTTGACCATATGATGTAGTCAGCTCATACGGAACCGAGAGTATGACCACATCAGCAGTCCCATCACCCTCGGCCAGTCCGAGAAAATTCCCCTCTGCGTGCTCGGTCACATTCCCGACGCGTGGAATCAACCGTTTAATCGTGACGAAACGGCCCGATGTACGCCCTTCTGAAGTTATAACCGCCAACCGTTGAAATAGGTCCGCCTGCTCCCATGTAACATCCGGCGAGGTTTGTATTCGCCACAGGAGGGTCACTAGATGGGCATGAGTCTTGCAACATTGACATCAGCGATTCAGACGCATATCGATCCAGATATGGAGACCATTACCGCTGAAGGTATGGCAGAACATGCCCTCGGGTTTTTCGGATTTTATGATCGAATCATCGATAATGCACTCGAGCCCACTGATCGAAACTTGTTTTACATGTTCCAAGATTATGATTTATTGACCACTGAATCTGAAGAGACGACTCTTTGGGATGGGCGCGAATGGCGAATCCATTATTGGAAGTTCAAACCGGAAGCAATCAATGCATTGGCAAAGCCAAAGAAGGTCATTGCAAACGATGACCCATATTCTGGCGTCTATGATGATGTGCCAGATGGATTGTGGAGAACTCTTTCAGAAGACGATTACGAAGAACCACTCTTCTGAGTACGCACGCCGGGAATTGAACCCGGGTGGCATGGTTGGGAACCATACATCATAACCGCTAGATCACGTGCGTATCAGTAACGGCGTGTTCGATATTGTCGTGTGACATCCACGCCAGGGAATTGGTCTTCCGATTCGCGGTAAACAGTCTTCAAATTCTTGACGAAATTTTCATCATTGACGAGTAAGACAAAATCTCCAACATTCGGATTTTCTTCCGCATCCAACCAACCGAGTAATATTTCCATTGTCATTCGTGCACCTTCGCGATGTGGATATGCATAGATCCCCATGGAAAGGGGCGGACAAACAATTGTTTCAGCACCACCCAGCGCAGCAATTTGCTCAAACATTGCATCGTAGGACTTGACAATTAGTTCGCGACGCCCTTCGTCTTGGCTCGGGCGTCTACAATCGGGACCAACCACGTGAATCAAATGCTCCTGAGGTAAATTGTAGGCTGAGGTGGTAACAGCAGTACCAACTGGGCAGGGTTGCAAGTTCTGTGCTCGCTGTTTTTTTCCGATTTCAATGCAAGCTTCTCTCAATTCTTCACCGGCTGCTGTATGCATCTTTGCATCCAAGCCTTCGCGGCCAGCGAGACGATTACTCGCACATGTGACTGCGACTTGTGCCTCATAACGAGTCAAGTCGCCAGCGATGACACGCAATAAGGAATGCTGACATTGTCTAGCGATAATTGCGTCGGCCATACAACGGCAGGGGGGGGCCGCCTGATTTATGCCCATCGACTAAATTGTGTAAATTACTCCCGACGGCACCTATGGTGCCGCTTGTCACGATGCCGACACGGTGAAAAGTTCACGGCAGGGGTGGGAAATCGTGCGCTCTAGATTGGCAATCGCCCTCGTCATCCTTTTCATACTGCAGAGTTGGTCCGCAGTATCACTTTCAGAGGAAACAAGCGCGCGCGCTGATGCATGGGAGGAGACCCCATTTCGAGATGTGGCCGTGCTCGAACCATTCTCCCATCAATCATTTGCTGATTACAGCGATGTTGTGATCATCATCAACAATCAAAGTGAGGTGAGTCGAACGATTGGAACCGCTTTCGCATTGGCCAGAGAAATTCCACCAGAGCGGGTCTTATTGTTGACCAATGAAAGCACACCAACAAGTGAAACAATCAATTCAAATCAATTTACAACTTATTTCTCAGAACCAATTTCTCAAATGATTTTTGATCGGAATTTGACTGGAATCAATGTTCTAGTAACAACCAAGGGAGTTCCACTTCGGGTTGACGGAGGTACCAATTCACGGGCTTCGTTTGATTCTGAATTGGCTCTAATCGATGGACCATACGCCTCTTCAATCTCTGCTGATTGGTATGTAAATTCGAACTACGGTCTGGCCGCGGGGAATGAGATGAAGCAATTTCAGCGGGAGGAGCAGGGTTACTATCTCGTCACGAGGCTAACCGGTTATGATGTCGAAACCGCATTGCAATTGATTGTCAAGGCGAACAATAGCCTAGGTCAACATGGATCAAGTGTATTGGACCTAGCCACAAATCGAAATGGTTCAGGATACAAATGGTGGAATGATCTCCTCTATACGACTGAAGAAACACTATCCGACATGGGTTTCCCAGTTGAATTTAATCAAAATGGAACTTATGTTACCGGATTACAAAATGTCTCAATGTATGCAGCATGGGGTAGTAATGATGGAGCGTGGGATGATAATGAATTGTCGAATTCAGGTTTTGATACGTCAGATGGTAGTTGGGCGACTGGGTCACGATATTGGGATGGTTTCGGCCCATCTCTTTCACCCGGTGAGCAATGGTGGTGGGCTCGACAGACCGAAACCAAAAGGAATGGAAATGCAGCGATGGAAGGTCGTCTAGAAGATGCACCATGTGGAGCCAGTGATGCCTCGATAACAAACGGATTACTGGCTGAATATTTCGATAACAATGGAATCACATACAACTCAAGTACCATGGTCAATTTATCGGGTAGGAGTCCTGACTTTGTTCGACATGAGCCAAACATCGATTGGCCATCAACTACCAGTACTTGGACCGGTTTGGATAGTCGGTTCCTCGATTACTGGAGTGCAAGACATAGTGGTATCATTCACATCCCAACCCCTGGAAATTGGACGTTCTATCTGCGTAGTGATGATGGGGCGAAATTATGGATCGATAATGTAGAAATCGTCGACAATCAGGGAACACACGGTATGCAAGAAAGATCTGGAATCGTTTGGCTGGAAACTGGAGAACATCAACTTCGTACCGAATTTTTTGAACATGGAGGATATGCTGGATTGGAACTCAAATGGGAAGGACCTGGCATCTCGAAGCAAACTGTCCCCACCAATGTATTGACCCGCGGAAGCAGTTCCCCTGTCCGGCAAGCAGATCTAATTCATCACTGGGAATTCAACGAAGTGAGTGGTGATGTTGCGAATGATTCGGTCGGTTCGGCACACCTGAACTTTACAGGTACCAATGGTAGTCAATGGCGTAACTGTGTATTGGGTAATTGCGCTTTCTTCGATGGTGTCGATGATGAAGCCCGGGTCGATGTAGATGATATGGTGTCCGATTTCACCGTCAGTCTATGGATTCAAGCCAATCACAGTGGACAATCCCGACATTCATCAGCAATTGCCGTGAATGATGTGGCGGGAGATGATGATTCCTTCCAGTTCCAGACCAGCGGAGGGAATCCAGGGAATTGGGAATTGTATCACAACAACTCATACAGTTTTGGAACCGTCGATTCTACCGTTTGGCAACACCTTGTTGCCACATTTTCCAACGATACTGTTACCTTGTACATGGATGGAGTTGAGGTTCTCAATCAAAGTGTACCCAACGGTACCGTCAATAGCATTGAAATTTACAAGTTCGGTGTAAATCGGGCGGGAAATACACATTTCGCGGGCGTAATTGATGAGGTGCAGATTTGGGAAACCGCCCTAAATTCGAACGAAGTGGCAGATGTTCATGATGAAATCGTTTGGATTTGTCCATCATTCAATAGCACCAATAACTCGGTAGCCTTTGTTGAACAGACTTTTGATATCGATTCTGAATTTGCTGGTCACGCCTGGGTCCTTGATGGCTATTCCATGAGGGAGGGGTGGGTCGAAGGTGATTGGTGGTTGGAAGTTGAAGCGTTTGATCAAAACGGGACTTCATTGTCGACAAACATGTCTGATGACAGAGCATTCTCCGATGATTGGCAAAGCCGACAACTTCGATTCCGACCAGACGCGCAGGCAACTCAATTTACAGTCCGACAAGTGGTAGAATTCTCCGATGGAACATACAATGGTTCGATTTTCTTTGATACATTGAAGCTTTATCCAATCAGGCCTCATTTCACTTGGTTAGATGGAAGCATTGCTGAAACTGCGGTAAGTACTGGCGGACGGACATTTATACTCAATTCTAGTTACGGCCAAAGTTTGGTTGCTGATTTGCTCGATGATGGAGTATCGGGGGTCAAAGGTTACGTCTACGAACCGTATTTGGATGCAATTTCAAATCCTGAACTTCTTCTCTCTTGTTATGCCAATGGATTTACCATGGCTGAATGCTATGCCGCTTCCAATGTCATGCTCTCTTGGATGGGTACTGTTGTAGGGGATCCAAAGATGGCTGCATATGGTGATCGATTACACGATGTCAATGTCTCCGAAGTCCTAGCACCCAATCGATTGTCGGTTGGACAAAATGGAACTCTCGAAGTTCTCTTAGAAAATCTTGCACCTGGAATCGCAACTGGTTTCCTTGAAGTTCGTGACAGACAAAACAACCTCCTTCTCGCGAATCATCCAATGTCGATTCCCGGTGGAAATGATGCCGGTAGTCGTTTGATTCTACCGATTAACGTCACACCCGTCCGAACTGGATTTGTTGAGTTTCTTGTGCGTTGGGTCCCTGATGATTCACACCCAGAACGAATTGTTGACAACAATCTAGCATTGCTAAACATCCAGATTAATTCACCTCCAGTCATCGATGAACTAACTTGTTCAACTACATCTGCGACGCGGGGTGGAGTTGTCATTTGTCGGGTCGAAGTGAGTGATGATTTTGGCATGGATAGCGCCACACTTTTTTGGCGTTACAATGGTTCCAACGACTCGATTTACACTCCAATTACAGCATCCTCACAGGGAGGGGGGTCAATTTGGACTGCAGCGATTCCGTTACCGGTTGATGCACCTTTTGATAGTGTGGATTTGTATTGGATTGTTCTGGATCTTCAAGGAATCGGAGTAGATTCATATTGGGATGCCGCATTCAATATCACCGATGCCAGTGCGACATGGTATGGAGTCCATGTTGAGGGAGCGGATCTTGCTCCATGGTTGGGTATCGACCCTCCTGTTCATGGAAATTCAGGTTGGGTGCGCGGCCGTACACACAAAATGACGGCTTGTGTCATTGATTTGGATCACAACAATGTCAGTGAGATACCAGCGATTATTGTGGATGGATTACAATTGACAACGCCGACACAATCTAGTTCCAGTGGTAGCCAAACATGTTACCAGAGTTCTTGGACACCAATTACCGGTGGTTCACTAGAACCTGTTTCAGTCTCTCTTCATGTAAACGGAGATGAATTGTCAAACCGCAGCCTGACACCGATTGATTTGGAACCGAATGCAGAATTGATAATCGATAATCAATCATACCTTGATGGGGCTCAAGATCGTGTACAAATTCTCGTCATAGACGAAGACGACCCCGGTGTAAATTATTCGATTGAGACAACAATCGATTGGCCAGGAGCTGGATCACAAATATTGGAAGGTGATGTTATCACGGCACCACCTGGACTTGAATCGGGTGATGCTTTCATTTCAACTCGCATCACAAGTGGAATTTGGACCGATATGGAATGGTCTTGGATTCAACCCGTATTCTTGACACCGCCCCAAATTTCGACACCGACGTTGTGTGTGGAAGGTATGTTGGTCGATACAATAAATCGGGGAGCTGAAGCAACAGATGTTTGGGTTGGTATTACAGATGCGCGACCTATACAATACGCAGGCATTCGATTGGGTCCCGACGGCCCCCCGTCTAGTACATTTAGTTCAATTTTCTTTGAACTGGGAGTTCCACCCGCTTCCTGTGCACCCGGAACTGGAGAACATACCCAATATTATCGAATGGAAATCCATCCAGATTACCTATTGAGTTGGCCATTGGGAATGGTGGAATTGGTTGTCAACCTCAGAGATATCGATGGAATTACCGGGTTATCGCAAACATTGAGTTTTGAATTGCAGGGTTCTGAACCAATACTGGATTTTTCAAGTATGCCTGCAGAATTCATTTCTGGAAATACATCCACACTATTGGTAGAGATTGTGGATCTGGATGGAATTGAAGGAATGGAATGTTCAATCCTTCTGAAAGATGAAGATGACATAACATTATTTTCACAAATTTACCGCCCCGAGGCAGATGGGTTGTGGACCCAGGAATGGACCCCACCCGGGCGCTTGGAAGCGAACCACACGCTGTATTTTGCATGTATAGATGAAACTTCATTGTCTGTTTCAGAATCATTCCTCGTTCGCGCGCGCGAGGCGACAACAGTACCAGTAGTGGAAGAAAATACAACTCAACAAGATGTAGAGGGGGCCACCTCCACAACAGTATTGATTGGAATATCAACGACATTCATTGTGATTATCGGGGTGACTGCTTTACTCATTGGCCGCCGAAAAGAGGAACATTTCGTGGAAGAAGAAATCATACCTGATGATGTTTGGGCAAAGAGAGATGAAGATGTATCGGATGATGTTCTAGCTGAAATGGCTGGGTTGCAAAATAACGATTCTCAAGAATGGAGTGATGAAGATTTACTTTCAGCAGGTTGGACACAAGAACAAATTGATGTATATCGAAAAGAGATGCAATCACAAGAACTCGAAATTCAAATTGATGAAGAAGAATAATTGATTATTTATTGATTATTGGCTTATTCCGATTCTGCAAATTAGTATTGTCCTAATCAAAATTTAGAATACAATAATTTTGTTTGTTCATGAATTCGGATCATATCAAAAACGCATAAACATCGTTTTGGATATGTTTGAGGCGTTTTGATTGTAACCTAAGATCCGAACCGAAGAAATTCAGGTCAATATTGAACGTCGCTGCCAAATTACCAAGCCATGAATACTTGCCCAATATTTTCCTTGAATTGACAAACGCACCACTGCAAAGCATTGGACGAAACGTAGCAAGAAATTCGAAACCATGATGCTGGATTTCGAATTTTCGATGGGCTGCGGCCCACTCCTAGATTAGATTCGGAAAAAATGAAAAACACCCGTTTGGGGCGCAGTATAGCGTTTAGCAGTAGTAATCCTTAAGGAGGTTCTAGAATGC
>CATISE010000053.1 GCA_949538655.1 Marine Group II euryarchaeote MED-G33
GGACATCCGCCTTGCGACGGACCACCTGCACCTATGCAGAGGGGACTTTCCTCAGTGTCGTACACTGTCAGTGGTCCTCCTGATCCCAAACAGTGAGGGTAGCAACCCCGTTTTCAATGTGATGGAACTACAATGCAATCCAATTTCCGGCTTCATCGTAATAACCGCCCCATTGTTTGGCTTGTTCATACCATTCCAATTGTTCTGGGCTCATCGTTGATGGATCAAATGTCGGCGTGTCTCCAACCTGGGCTTCAACCAGACTACCTGCTGCAACAAACGAGGCTGCAGCTTGATCCAATTCTGATTTGTTGAGATATTCATTTCCGTCCTTGTCAAAGCCTCGAGCATGCTGCAAGAATCCAATGGTGTCCGAGATGCCATGTTGTGCCATCACATGTCTGACGGTTTCATCCCGATAGTCTAGCGGGAACCCCTTGGGTTCGTCCTTTGCACCGGACGGCAAGAGGTTGACCTCGTCCTCGTCTTCCCAATAATCCTCGTCATCGGTTTCGTAAAGATAAGAGGAATTTGAACCGCCGCTTCGGAGTGCAATCATCAACACGCTGGCAAGGAGTAAGAGTAAACCTACAAAGAGAACTGACCAAACCAAATCTACGCCTCCAAAGATGGAGCCGAGGAATCCTGACTCCTCTGATTCGACCACGTTCAATGTCGGGCCGGTTGCCGTGTCCCCATCATCCATGGTCACTCTAATCCACTGTCGACCACTCTCGGAGGGGACCCAATCCATGTTCACCAAGCCACGTTCACCCGCTGGAATATTTTCCTCGATTGCAATTGGAGTCAATTCACGCGTCGTACCGTCCAAATGTACTTCGGTGAGGAAAAGGCGAACGGTGCCATCGACCTCTCCATCATTTCGAACTGCAATGGTAATCATGACATTCTCTCCAGATTCGATATCACCTGATTTCGAGTATGTGATGTCACCATCGACGACCTCAAATTCAGCCGCTCTGCGTTCAATGGACCATGTGGCAAATGGATTGTTGTCTAGATTCGTATCTGCCGGAGTCTGAACAGAATTGCCAGCCATGTCTTGACCTTCAACCCAGATGTGGAACCGCAGATTATCTGAGAAATACTCCTCAGGGATGGAATCAGAAAGATCGAGAGTGGTTCCTGCGATAATCGATTGACCGGCAAGGTTGCCACCTTCAATGACCAATGGGGAATCACCATAGACAAGCGGTGTAGCGGATGCATCGGTTCCTCTGACAACCTTCCAATGCAACACTAAACTTTCAGCATCGACTTGTTCAATCTCAGAAATTTGGACGTCAATTTTCAATTCATCAAGGGCATCAATCGGAAGGATACTGTCCAATCGTGGTGACAAAACGTCGACGACTTCAGGGCCTTCTGGGTCGACAACAATCCATCGGAGGGCTGCTGCAGTATCCGTCACATCATTGGCACCAGCGGGTGGATTGGCGATTTCTACAGTCAAAGGATATGAGCCCGACTCAACAGGGGCTGTGAGTTGAATGGCCCAAAGTCCATTGACACTTTGAATCATAGATTCTTGACCATCTAACAGTACACGGATACTGAAATCATCACTGGGAGGAATGCCAGTGACTGGGAAATGAACACCTCCTGTCAAAGCGATGGTGGAAGAGGGGGAAACCCATGCACCTTCATCAGAGTAAGTTCCAGTTCCAATGCTGAGTGTCATTTCTTCTGCGTCAATGGCCAAATCTGGTGAGTATCTCCAACGCATTTGCGGCAAAGACAACCAAGCACCTTGCCCACTTCGGTCTGTAACTTCAATCGAAGGTTCCCAACGCATGTCAC
>CATISE010000054.1 GCA_949538655.1 Marine Group II euryarchaeote MED-G33
ACATCGTAATATTG
The DNA here is from genome assembly GCA_949538655.1 of Marine Group II euryarchaeote MED-G33. Classification (GTDB taxonomy): domain Archaea; phylum Thermoplasmatota; class Poseidoniia; order Poseidoniales; family Thalassarchaeaceae; genus MGIIb-P. The sequence goes on from CATISE010000054.1 coordinate 15, forward strand.
GCGGGTTTCAGGATCAAAGACATCAATCTGCAATGTTGACCCAGCATCATTCACAGTTACAATCGTAGATGCAGAGGACGGCAAATAATCCTCTCCTGTACTCATCAAACTTAGTCGAATGGTATGGCCGGCTGCCACTTCCACATCCATCGGGAAAAATTCCATCAAGGCAGTAATCCCTTCAAACGGTGCCGCCCACGTTTGCTCATCCGATCCACCAGCATGGTATCGCAAATCCATGATGGCATGCCCAATATGTATGCAGGTTGAACCATCACAGTCCTCGAGCAATGCGTAAATTTGACCTCCAACCGTTACTGTATTGACATTGACATGGAGTCGTGGCAACCCTCCAAAGTACAGATCCTCCTCGAGTGGTGGCGTTTCGTAGACGGGGCCAGAATTCGCATCTGGAAGAATGGTATTGGAACCACCGGCATCGTCAAGTTCACTGCTTCCCAACTCCCACATAATCTCGGTAGTCTCAGTCATTGGATACCGTTCTTCCAATCGCCACTCTCCTTGATTGGATTGAATCTCAACACCCAACCATGGTTTTTCACCCTCATCTTTGAGGTAATAGGAAAACCACTCGAGCAAGTCTTGCATCCAATCCATTCTGACCATCTCAGGATATGCCTCAACGCCTCGTCCAACACCACTTCGCTCATACATGATATCAGGCCGGTCCGGATAGTCGTGGTCCCATTGTCCAAACAACCCCTTCGCTTCGATACCATGGTCGTAAAGGAGATTAATCGTAGGGACTGCCATGTGTGGATCAACGTTCCAATCATGCATTCCCTGAATGAGATACACGCTGCCATTGTAATTGTCCAACACCCGTTCCAAGAAGTATCTCTCAGCCCAATAAGTTCCTGCGGCTTCACCACCCCACATGTATGCAGCAAGCCCCGTGCCCGGGCCAATGATGTAGTCTGGACATGCATTTTGCAAGTCTTCAGCATCCCCATCTACACCGTAACTCCCATAGACACCGTTGTGCATAATGGGTGCACGCGCTTCACTACTGCCATTCCGCCACATGAGTTCCATGACCCCGATAAGCCCAGAAATTGGAACAATTGTAGAGAGGTGCTCATTTCCAAACATTGCAGCCTGCCAAGGTGTACTTCCGTCGTATGATTTCCCAATCATTCCCACATTGCCATTGCTCCATTCCTGCGTACCCAACCATGTTACCGCAGCATCGACACCGAGCTGCTCAGCATTGCCCATCAAATCCATGCAATGATTCGAACGCCCCGTCCCCATCACAGATACCTGCGCGAACGCAAATCCATGCGGTAGGATTTGTTCAATGATCATTTGACCAAGCCAAGTCCCCGCTTCTTCAATTCCAGGAGTGCTAACAGATGCTTCATCGAAATAGGGTCCAAACTCAGCAATGACGGGAACCGTCGTTCCATTGGGAACCACTGGAATCCAAACCGCCAGACTCACCACTCCATTGGGGGCTGCACCACCTTCATCCAATGGGAGATCAAACTGAACAAAGTGGTGTGTACCACTCCAAAGACTCTCTCCATTGGGGCCGGTGAATGAACCATTTTGAAGAACATACGAATGCGCATCATCGGTCGTGAAATCTGAGAGATGACGCTCCCAAATAGGCGGATATCCATCTGCATCATTGCCGGTGATTTGACTGATCAGCGACGAGGTCAAAATTTGGCTGAGGAGTAAACCGACGATTCCAACAGCGACCAACCCCCCAAAAGCCCACCGACGAACCTTGCGGAAGCCTTTCGGAGTGAGGAAATCGACCGCCTCGGAAATGATAACCGCCTCGAGGACATCGTCGACCATTCTACCACCCTTGGTTGACCGTGAAGGCACCCCCACATCAGGCTAACGACTCGCGATTACTCTACCGCAGTAACCGGCGAACCCTCTTTTTGCTCAGAGATTTGGTCATACTCGACTACAAGATTTCCAATCAACAATGCTGCAGCACCCAATGGCAACCAGAAGGTCACATCACCTTCTAGGCCTAGTAAGAGAGAGCCAAGCATCGCCCACACCGGTTCCAATGCGTAGAGAATTGCAGCTCTAACGGGCGTGACTTCCTTCTGATACATGTTGAGGACCAGGAGAGCGACAAGGCTACCGAGTATTGCACAGCAAAGTAACGGGACAAGGAAATCGAGATTCCCCATCAATCGGATGAAATCTGAAATGGTGTCAAATGCCACGACCAAATAGACCATCGTCGACAGTGCAGCCACAGTCACAATCATTGTTGCGGTGACTTCGATCGGATCGACGATTTTAGTGACTCGATCCGTGACAATGATGTGTGCACCGAAGAGGAAGGCACAACCCACAGTCAACCATTCACCGACTCCGAAGTTCAGTTGCGGCGGTCCACTGATCCAACCCGCACCAAAGGTCGCAAGTAACACACCAAGAATTGCAAAACCAGTCAATTTTTGACGACCCAAGGCCACCCCAATCAATGCTGTAAATACCACATACAGACTGGTTAGAAAAGCGGAGACTGCAGGAGTCACCTCGGTCAATCCGAGCATCTGTAAAAGGAATCCACCCCATACAATGAGTCCAAGCCAAGCCCCGCCTTTCCACACCTCGCTTTTCGCGAATCCAGCGCGTGCGCGAGGAATGATGGCAACAAGAACGATTGCAGCCAAGATAAATCTCATCATTACGAAAAAGACGACAACATCATCCTCGGGAATATTTGGCAAAGCAGCAGCTGCAGCATTGAGCGATTGCTGCATCCAAATGAATGTGCCACCCCACAATACTGTGACTCCGAGGAGTGCCAACGTCGCCTTCCGAATCGCCTTCATATCACAACCTCATAATTCTAGAACGTCACGAATGGCGCTTCTGAACATCGCAATTGAACGCCGGTGATCTACAACTGCGGAGTGCACCTTTGCAGCCAAACCATACTCTTCCCGGCCCTCATAGGCATCTTTGATTGCAGTGACCCATGCATCCAAATCTCCATCTCTCGGGACGACAATCCCCCCGGGTCCAACAGCTTCAGACTGACTTCCAATATCGATAGTAACGGACGGAACTCCAAATAGACCCGCCTCATTGATCACCCGGCCCCAGGAACCAGTACTCTCTACAGTCAGGACATGTACATCACAATTTGAGAATACATCTTCGACAGAGGTGTGGCCTAACCAAGTAGCATTGTCAAATTCACCAAGCGCTTCAGCGTAAGCCCCCCCTCCATACACATCGACATGAGCATCAGCCCAAACTCTCTGCAAGTGCGGCAAGAATCGTTTGTAGAATTCGAATCCCTTCTCTGGCGTCACACCAACTACAGCAATCCGGGGGACTCCAGCATCGTTTCTCTCAACCCGCGCAGTCAACCCTGCAAGACGTCGATCAGCCACCTCTTCAGTACTTCCAAACCGCTCAGCATAGTTCACAGGAAGAGGGACGTGCGCCCCCAATTGGATTTTGAAAACATCACGAATCTGTTTCAGTAGCCCCTGTCCGGCACCACAAACTGCAGCCGCGCCTTCGAGGGAATCTCGATAGATCTGAGGATGATTGAATTGCAACTCATCCCGAACAAAGGCGAGGTAGGGAATTCCAGCATTAGAGAACGCTCTCGCTGCACCCGCAGACCAGTGAAGTTGAGTAATGCCGAT
>CATISE010000055.1 GCA_949538655.1 Marine Group II euryarchaeote MED-G33
CCGTAAGCCATGATGGCGGGTTCCAATCCAACAATGCCCCAGGTGACGATTCGTGCCAATGGCTTGTCCCCATCGACTTTAGCTTGGCTGGCGGACTTGACCACAACCGCGGCTCCCCCGTCCACAACACCGGATGCATTTCCTGCTGTCACCAGTGAATCTGGCCCGAAGGCTGTTCGCAAGCCTGCGAGTGATTCAGGGGTGCAATCGAGCACGACGTGATCCTCGTCCTTGTGTCCAATCTCACCGACTGAAACAATCTCTTGCTCGAAGACATTGTTCTCAATTGAAGCGGCTGTGCGAGCATGCGACATCGCCGCAAACTCATCTGTCTCTTCGCGTGTGACTCCCTTGCGCTTGCAAATCTCATCAGAGGTTTGAGCCATGAATGAACCACACATACCATCCAACAAATTGGTGAATAGATAGTCTTCCATATCCTTGGGTAATTCAGTACCGGCTTGAGGGGGCCGACCCAATCGGAATGTGTCGCGCATGCCCCGAAGTACGTGTGGTGCTTGGGACATATTTTCCATTCCACCGGCGACCACGGTGGCCGCTTCACCCAACTGAATCATTTGAGCTGCATTGACTATAGATTGAACTCCAGAGCCACATATTCTTGAAACTGTGAGCATTGGAACTTCCTGTGGAATGCCTGCTCCAAGACCTGCATGTCGGGCGCCAAAAATAGCCTGGTCACAGGTTTGTAGTGCGTATCCCATGACGATATGATCTACACTTTCGGGGGCGGTTCCGGTTTTTTCCAGCGCACCCTTGATGGCGATTTCACCGAGTTTCAGTGCTGAAGTATCCTTGAGCAAACCACCGGGTTTCCCATCTCCTCTCTTTCCTCCAGACCATTCACAGAATGGGGTTCTAGCTCCTCCGACGATGACGACATCTTCGACCATGATACTTCGACCGGCATACGGTTCTTCAACGGAACGGATGCGTTTTCCCTCATCGCATACCAAAATGGCGAACCAATTTGTGTGTGCTAAGACCTGATTACAACAGACTTCCAATGATTGCACTACCTGCAATCCAAGCGCCTGCAGTAGAACCCAAATTGGCGAACGCAGTCACAAGTAAGACTCTACCAACTTTGTTTTTCCAAAACAGGGATAGGCGATCTAGTTTGAGGAATGATTGCAGATCTTTGGTCGATGGTGCGGCGACCTTCAATTGCATCAAACCCGCGAACCATCCGGCTGCTAACATCGGATTCAGAGATGTAATCGGACTGGCGATTGCAGCGGTTAGAATCGAGAGAGGATGGCCTCTGGCGATGGCAGCCCCTAATGCAGCCAAAATCGCATTGAGGGCAAGCCAGGTGACGGCTGCATCTTTGAGTGATGCAATGTCTCCTTGTGAAGCAATCCATGCAAACAGACCGACCATCAATACTGGGATTCCCCACTTGACTCCTTTCCATGCAGGGTGAGGTGGAGCGATATGATTGAGTTCACGAAAGCGTTCCTTGTCTAATTCAATATTCTCTTTGAGGTGGCTGGCGACACCTTCGAGATGACCTGCTCCGATGACTGCCAGCACCTTTCCCTCGGGGCGAAGGCGTTGGATACTGCCTGCCAAGAATTCGTCACGTTCATCGATTAGAACCTCGCCAGCCGCTGGGGCGACTTCTCGGAGTTCTCCCATCAATTGTGTAATGAGGTCGGTATTTTCGAGTAAATCTTCAACGGAAACATCCTCTCCTTCATCTTCTTCTTCAAAGAGTAAAGCAGACATGACTCTCCACTTTTCACGGAATCGCATCTTTCTCCAAGCTCGACGAAGTGTGGTCTGAATGTCACGGTCTACCAGTGCGACTTGCTTCTCCGCTTGAGCAGCAGCCTGCATCGCTGCCAAGAGATCAGTACCAGGTTTTTCTCCTTCTGCAAGCCCCATCCTTCGCTGTTCAACTGCGAGCATTGATTGGAATAGCACCAGGGGTGCTTTTCCTTCTCGCAACACCTTGCCCAACGTCTCGTTGTCAAACCGATCGGGTTGGGTCAGGGCATCTAAGCGACTTTTGCACAATTCTACCGCGACAATGTCTGGTTCATATTCATCCACTTCACGCCGTGCTGCATCCGCACTGGTCTTGGAAATGTGAGCAGTTCCCAGAAGACGAAGTTTGTCGTCAATATCGATGACAGTCATCCGTTCAACTCCGGTCTAAGCGTTGCTAGAGTTGTTAACAGATCTGAATGTGGTCCGACATCATGAACGCGCAGAATGTCGACCCCTTCCATCATGGCATGCGCAGCAACGCCGAGTGTACCAGCCAATCTGTTTTCGGTTTCTTCACGACCCAGTAATTGGGCAAACATCGATTTCCGACTAACGCCCCAAAGTATGCTATAGGGTGAATCACTGCGAGTATGTAGAAGTTCTAAATTATGTGTTAGTGATTTGCCGAAACCGATGCCAGGGTCCAAGCAAATTAAACCTGGTTCGTGACCCTTTTCGACCAATCGATCCGCGATTGAAGTGAGTGAGTAATAGACTTCAGAGAATACATCGTCGTAGTTTGGGTTCTGCTGCATATTACCCGGCTCACCCTGCATGTGCATGATACAAACTGCACAGCCACGTTCGAGGACCAGAGCTTCCATTTCTGGATTGCGCAGCCCACTGACATCGTTGATCATGTTCGCACCGGCATCCAAAGCCGCTCTAGCAACATCAACTCTACGTGAGTCGATTGAGATGAGCCCGATTGGATTTGCATTTCGAAGGGCTTCAATGACTGGGATGACACGGGCCATTTCTTTGGAAGAGTCCACAGGTTCAGCGCCAGGGCGGGTGGATTCTCCACCAACATCAATCCAATCTGCTCCCTCTGCCCACATCTTCATTCCCTGTTCAATGGCTGAATCAAGGTCAACTCTGGAAGCTGCATGGAATGAGTCGGGTGTCACGTTTAGAACCCCCATTAACCGACAACGCCCATCTGGGCGGCGGCTCAGAAAGGGTCGCAAGTCGTCCATATGGCCCCCCGGTGGAACGGCATGGTTTATGATGTGTGGAGAGGGCGTTGGCAACTCGTGGCAGGGGACGGCGATTCTGAAAGCATGGCACTCGTGCCATTGGATGAGGTCGATGAGGAGGGCATCCTTTCTTTCTCAGACATTGAATCCTATGGGGGGAATTCATCGGCCCCCACCGCGGATACCCTTGAGTTAGCGGAATCTATCTTACAACGATTGCAACCCGGTGATCGGCATGAAATGGGGCAGATGGTGTATCAGAATGCCATCGCTGCAGGTGTTCTCATGATGGCTGTAGCATTGTTCTGGTGGCTCACAGTATCTGTATTCGGTAATGAATTAGGTTCAGAGGATGCCCAATTATCATTGATATTCAGTATGAATTACAAGTGGGTTGCAGCCCTAGTTCCAACGCTCATTTTTGTGGCGACAACTCTGATGAAGATGTCAAGGGAAAAGAGTCAACCTTGGGCTGGTTTAGTTGCTGGTGCCATGCTCATCCTCGCTCTATTCCTGGCGATCGAACCCATTGGGCACCTTGCCTTTGGTAGTGCACCTGCCATCATGCTCCTTCATTCAGCTCGTCTGATGATTCTGGGTGTCATGGTTCACTACTGCGCATCGATGTTCCTAGATGCATTGCTGTTGCGATGGGTTCGAGACTTACTCGCCAATTTCCCCGTTGACATATCTCCCTTGGGTGGCGCTCCCGCTGAGGGGCAGGCTGAATAAGCGGTGACTACGGCCTGAATCTGTGCGACCCGATGTCACGGTAGTCCGATTGGGCCATCGACAACAGCGCGATAAGCGCATTACCAGTCATTTGGGCCTCACGGCTCGAGCCTTAGGGGCGAATCACTTCGTGCTCTGTGGTGATGAGGATCAAGGTGTCTTGGATACAATGGCTGACGTGACTGAGAATTTCGGTGGGAGTTTCTCTTCTGAGCATCATCCCAAACCGATGGGTTATCTTCGACACTTCGCCAAGGAGGGTGGCACGATTGTCCACCTCACCATGTATGGTGAACCTCATGATTCAGTGACACAGGACATCTCCACCGAGGCACCAATTGCAGTTGTCGTAGGCGGTGTCAAAGTACCTGGTGAGATTTACAAATTGGCCAATCACAACGTTGCGGTGGGTCACCAGCCACATTCGGAGGTTGCAGCACTGGCATTGTTCATGTCGGAACTCATGGGTGGTGTTGCTGGGGCTGAACACTTCGCAGGTGCCCGTTTACAAGTGCAACCACACCCTTCGGGAAAAGTCGTAATTGACAAGAATGAAGATTCCGATGCAAGTCAATGATTATAACCGGATTTCAAGGACAGCATTAGGGTGCGAAGGTGACGGTAACAGGGGGCTTCTCTCCCGGTACTGGCCAACTTGGTGTTTCGAAAGCATTCATTGCTCGAGATGCAGCAGATTCCTTGCTACCTGGATCACCCACTCATGACCATCCTGAAGCCAGTGGAAAGGGCGTCTTATTGCTCGCGGATGGTTCTCGTCATGAAGGCGATTTATTCGGGGCTGCAACCATTGCTGAAGGCGAATTGGTCTTCACCACGAATATGACTGGATATCAGGAATCTCTGACAGACCCATCCTTTGCAGGACAGGTATTGACATTCACATGGCCCTTGCTTGGAAATTATGGTATTGCTCCAGGAATTTCAGAATCGGCTGGTGTTTGGCCCCGAGGGGTTGTTTGCCGAGAACTGATGATGGAACCCGATCATCGGCATTGTATTGGCACAGTCCACGATTTCTTACTCGCCCATGGTGTGCCTGGCATTTCAGGTATCGATACACGGGCTGTGACTCGTCGTGTACGAGAATATGGTGTCATCCTCAGTATATTTGGTCCACTTGAGAAGGAGGCGGAGATGGCCGCAATCCTAGAGAAGATGGAATCCCCTGATTTGGCCGACCTTGCGGATGAGGTCAGCCGTGATGATGCGGTATTCCTCAACGAAGGTGCAACCGACTCGGATGGCAATCCATTGCCGCGTGTCGCCGCTCTGGATTGCGGAATAAAGTACAACATTCTCCGTGAACTTTGTGCGCGATTCGAAGTCTTGTGGTGCCCACCTGATGTCGATTGGGATGAACTGAAATCCACCTACAATATTGATGCGCTATTTGCCAGCAATGGTCCGGGGGATCCCGCCCACCCCGGTAAAGCAACTGCAGCACGACAAACCTTGGCGCATGCGACCAAGGAAGGAATGCCTGTGATGGGAATCTGTTTGGGTCACCAATTGATGGGTCTTGCCAGTGGTCTACGCACCTACAAGTTGCGATATGGCCACCGGGGTGGAAACCAACCCGTCCTCGATTTGCAGACTCGAAAGGTCAGTATCACCAGTCAGAATCACGGATTTGCAGTCGAAGATCCAGTCAAGGGAATGCTAGCTCCACATCCTTCAGGTGCAAACTCTGGTGATGTCAAGAATTTGACAGGGTGTGATGTCGAAGTTCGATATATCAACGCCAACGATCGTACGGTTGAGGGTTTGGATGTCAAAGGACGTCCGGCTTTCACCATCCAATTTCACCCTGAAGCCTGTCCAGGCCCTCACGATGCAAATCCTCTGTTCGATCGGTTTTCCGATTTGATTTCAAATCATCTGGAGGTGAAAGCCAATGCCAAGACGAGATGATATCCACAAAGTCATGATTCTGGGCAGTGGTCCAATTCGAATCGGACAAGCGGCTGAATTCGATTTCTCGGGTTCACAAGCCTGCCGCGCCTTGCGCGCCGATGGTTACGAGGTTGTATTGGTCAATTCCAATCCAGCTACCATTCAGAACGATCCAGAAATGGCTGATCGAATATACATCGAACCGTTGTTGCCAGATGTCGTCAAACGTATTCTTGAGATTGAGAAACCCGATGCCATCCTCGCAGGAATGGGTGGGCAAACCGCTCTCAATATTGCCAGCAATCTGGCTCATAGTGGTGCGCTCGCTGAATTGGGCGTGGAACTCATTGGTTGTAATTTACAATCCATCGATGAGGCCGAAGATCGAGATTTGTTCAATCAGGTTTGTGAAGAAATTGACCTCCCAATCTCTGAAGCGATGGCTTGCAATTCCATTGAGGAAGTACTCGCTGCCGCAGATCAATTGGGCAAGTATCCGATTTTGATCCGACCAGCATTTACTCTAGGGGGTCTCGGTGGAGGGACTGCATGGAATACTGGTGAATTGGTTGAAATTGCCAGCCAAGGTATTCTCCACTCACAAATCGGGCAGGTATTGATTGAAGAGAGTATTCTCGGATGGCAAGAATTCGAATATGAGGTCATGCGTGATGCAAATGACAATTGCACCATTGTTTGTACAATGGAAAACATCGACCCGATGGGTATTCACACCGGTGAATCGGTCGTCGTCGCCCCTGCACAAACTCTCTCTGACCGCGACCACCAAGGATTGCGGGATGCTGCATTGAGGCTGATTCGCCGCCTCGATATCAAAGGTGGTTGTAACGTCCAATTCACTGTCAACCAAGATACCGGTGAATTCCGTGTCATCGAAGTCAATCCTCGAGTCTCACGTTCGTCAGCCCTCGCTTCCAAAGCCACAGGATATCCAATAGCAAGAATGGCGGCATTGATCGCAGTTGGTTACACCTTGGATGAATTACCCAATCCAATCACTGGAGAAGGGACGACAGCAGCCTTTGAGCCCACCCTGGATTATGCAGTAGTGAAAATTCCACGTTGGCCATTCGACAAGTTCCGAACTGCAGATCGTAAATTGGGTACGAGTATGAAGTCGACAGGCGAAGTGATGGCCATCGGTCGAAATTTCGAGGAAGCCTTTCTCAAAGCCATCGCATCTCTAGAATATGGCCAGCCACACCCTCGTCCTCTCACACTTGCCGATGCAAGTGATGGGGAATCGATGGATGAACGTGCTCATGAACCACTTCCAAAAGAGATATTGGACGACTGGCTAAAGGTTGCAACCGATCGTAGAATGGGTGCCTTGGTCGAAGCATTCCGGCGTGGAATGGGCATCGAAGAAGTACGGGAAGGAACGGGTAACATTACCCGATGGTTCTTGCATCGGTTCAAGCGAATCGCAGATGTCGAGGCAGAAATCGTTGCCTCAAATTGTGATGCTAAACAAGTCACAGAAGAGCAAATGCGAGCTTGGAAAGGACTTGGATTCACGGATGCCCATATCGCCGATGCTCTGTCGGGTTTCCCAGCTACGGGGTGGAATCGTCTTCCTGAAGGCCGCACGGAAATGGATGTCATGAAGCGTCGTCATGAATTGTCAATCCATCCACTCTTCCGGATGGTTGACTCTTGTGCTGCAGAATTCGCTGCTGTCACGCCATACTACTATGCCACATACGAAGGCGGCGGTGTACCGTTGGGTATTGATTACGTCCCGGAGGAAAAGAAGGCCGACTCACGTCGTCTTGTCGTCATCGGTTCAGGTCCGATTCGAATTGGTCAAGGGATCGAGTTTGATTATGGTGCAGTACATGCGGTCCAAGCCATTCGAGAAGCCGGTCATGAGGCCATTTTGGTCAATAATAATCCTGAAACAGTGAGTACTGATTTTGACACATCCAATCGTCTATACTTCGAACCCCTGACCACTGAGTGTGTTGCTGAGATTCTTCTTCGAGAAGGTGCAGACGGAATTTTGCTGCAATTTGGTGGGCAAACCGCCATCAATCTTGCATTGCCTCTCGATGATCGAATGGCTCATCTGACTGAAAAGGGCCTAGAGTGTTCAATGTTAGGGACTTCCCCAGATGCAGTGGATGAAGCCAGCGACCGTGAACGATTCGAAGCCTTTGGTGAGCGCAGCATCATTCGTCTGCCCGAGGGCCGAACTGGAAAGACACCAGCTGCCATTCGTGCCGCAGTAGCCGAAATCGGCTATCCAGTTCTCGTGCGCCCCTCCTACGTACTCGGTGGCCGGGGGATGGAGATTCTAACCGACGATGCTCAATTGGAGACTTACATGTCTGATGCTTACATCGCTCCAGACAAACCATTGCTCGTTGATGAGTATCTTGGGGGTGCCATTGAATTGGATGTGGATGCAGTTTGCGATGGCGAGGATGTCCTCGTCGGAGCGGTGATGGAACACCTCGAGGAGGCTGGAATTCACAGCGGTGATTCAACCTGCTTCATTCCTACACAGAATGTAAGTGAGGACATACTTGCAAAGGTTCATGAATGGACAAAAGAGATTGGAATTGGGTTGAATATCCGAGGTTGCTTTAACATCCAATTCTGTATTTGTAAAGGTGAATTGTATGTTCTTGAAGTCAACCCTCGCGGTTCTCGAACATTCCCCTTTGTCGCCAAAGCGACCGGGATTCCTTTGGCGAGAATTGCAGCCCACATTACAATTGGAGAGCAATTGGCAAACATGGAAATTCCTCGTCGGCAAACCGATGCTGTTTGTGTGAAAGCTCCGGTATTCCCCTTCCTCAAATTACGTGGTCTGGACCCAGCCCCTGGTCCTGAAATGAAGAGTACAGGTGAAGTCATGGGCAGCCACGTCGATCCTGCTGCCGCCTACCTCAAAGCACGTCTTGCCACTGAACTTCCAGTTCCAACTCGGGGTGGTGTATATCTCACAGTGAAGGATGAAGACAAAGGGAACCTGATTCCAATGGCAAGATCCCTCCAGGAGATGGGTTTCACCTTGCACGCCACCCAGGGAACAGCTCGTCATCTGCGTGATGTAGGCAGTTTGGATGTTGAAACCTGCTATCGTATTGCAGAGGGCCAGAGTCCTGATGCACTTGATCTCATGAGAACTGGGAAGATTCAACTCATTATCAATACACCACGAAATAGTGGTGGTGCGGTATTGGATGGCAATATGATGCGTCGTCTTGCTGTGGAACTGAACATTCCCTTTGTGACGACGATGTCGGGTGCTAAGATGGAATGCCAAGCGATTGCGGTCGCCCAAGAAGGAATGCCAGAGCCTCGACGCTTGGTTGTCGATTACATCTGATTAGCAAGCATCGTATGCTTCGATGATATACTTCGTGAAAGGACTGGTCCATGCCAATTCGGACAATCCTTCCTGTCCATCTGCTGAATAAATTCTGACGACGTCCTGAACGCGAACGTTGCCTTCAGCAGAACGAGCTAGAATCGTCTTGGGTTTGAGCACTTTACCAGTACCATGTGGATCGAAGACCGTATCCAGAGCATCGGCAAGGAACCAATCGACCTTCCCATCAGGTTCTCCTTCGTAGGTCTTCTTCGACGCACCCCGGCGAACTGTAGGTGCTGACGCCTTCTTGGTCTGCTTCGGCTTGAAAGTCGATGAGCCACCGGATGAAACCACCTTTCGCCCACCGCCTCGAGCTGCCATATCGGCACGAACTTCTTCTTCGATACTTTCTCGGAGTTCCTCTTCGACCTTCTTACGCAATTCTTCCTCGACTTCCTTGAGGATGGTTGGGCGCAATTCCTTACTGATTTTCTCAGTCATTGCGTTTTCATCCAATGATGCGAGTTGGTTGGCCAAATCATCTCGTTGCGCCTGAGCCGATTGAGTCTCCGTCATGTAATGGGCTGCGACCTGAACCAAACTGGTCTCCATCGCCGCTTGAGCTTGCAGTTGCACAACTTCGCCGGAGTGGTCTCTCCACTTCCTCCATTGTAGCATGGTATGAGAATGAATATCTGAACCACACTTGGGGCAGAAAGATCGCTTGGGTGGCTTGAGAACAGGGATGCCTCGCAAATCTTCGTTGGTGAGCGTGGTCTCATCGATTCCACCGGCTGCAATATCGTGAATATGGTGGCTGGCCTCCATCCCGAGTGCCATGGCTTCGAGGAAAAGAGGGTCTCTGGTATTGATTGAACCAGACTGGATGAATCCCCAAGCATCGGTTTGTGAACTCATCATAGCGACTGCGGCAGCAGCTGCTGGGTTTGTCGTATAACCCATGGCGGCCTCAGAAAGACCACCCTTGGACACCTTTGGTGCTGCGGACTGAACTTCCATTTGTTCAGGAGTCACTCCAGCACCTTCGGCTGGAGCAGCTAAACCGAGTTCGATTGGGTTCTCTCCTTCTTCGACCTTGGCGATCAAATCGAATTTTTCAGCCATCGACAAATCATCACGGCCACGAATCAATTCTTTGAGTTGACGAACATCGTGCCCAGTCGACGTAATTGGGCCATCCGTTTCGAGGTCATGCCCACACTGCAAACAGAATTTCGAGGTCGCATCTACGCCGGCTTCACAACTAGGGCAGTAGACCGGCATTACCCGCGCCACATAGACATCCTCTTTCAAGCGTGTGGGTGGTTCGGGTTTCTGAACTACGTTCAGGCAGACAACTCGTCAATCGCCGATTGAAGTAGGCTAAGAACTGCATCCCTTTCCATTTCCTCCAAGATTGAAGCCAATTTTGGCCCGTAATCTTGGTCAAGCACAATCCAATACATGAGTTGGAAAGCATCTCGTAGTTTCATGCCTCTTTCCTTGGCCAATTCACAGACGTGATTGTTTATTGCACCCCAATCCCATTCGCAATCTGAGAATGCTTCTGCGAGGGCACGGAGATATTCGACATCTCTTGGGTCCATATTCTCCTTTGCTAGTTCAGAAATCTGAGTCTGTATTCTGAGTCTGAATCCATCTGGGAAGTGAGGCGATGCAATCCAATTCCGCATCAATTGTAAACGATGTACTTCGTTTTCTGTTGGTCCGTCATGGATTTCATGAATCAAACCACTGCGCCTAACCGATTCCCAAACGGCATCGTCATTTTCACGCAATTGGGCAAGAAGTGCCAGATGTCTGAAGGTGATTTTTGACAAACCAAAATACTGATTGTCGAGATAAGCTGTAGTTTCACTATTGCCTATTTTTTGGGCGAAACCGCTTATTGCACTTGAAATATCTGAATTAATTTGGGCATAACCGATTCGAGAAACCATATCTTTCCATGCCTTTTGTTGTCGTCGACTGAGTTCACCCCACCACCCATCATCATTTTCTCTCATTGTTTCAGCGAGGTTGCGTTGGTATTCATCAGCCAATTCAATGAGGGCATTTCCAGTATCGAAATCGATATGTCTCTTGGGTTGGTTTCTTGTGATCAGATAGCGCATGATTTGTGGGGGGACCAGGCGGAGGGCTTCTAGGGGCCCAATAGTTACACCTGTGCTGCTTGACATCGCCCCTGCTCCCTTCAAGGAAATCCATTCGTAAGTGGTAGGATAGGGTGGCTCAACATCGAACAATCGAACAATTTCCTTCCCCGTATCATATGACCCTCCAGCGGCTCCGTGATCTTTGCCAAATGGTTCCATGGTGACGCCTCTCCAGGCCCATTTGGCAGGCCAGTCAATTCTCCAAGGCAGTTTTCCTTCACCCTTCGTTACATCTGATCTACCTGCATTTCCATCGGAATCCAACCAGTGAACGAAGGGGTCATCCCACCCTGTAATCGTGATTCCATCCATACATCCTTTGGCATCAATTGGGTTCCAAGGAAACCAATTTGCATCGAGTTCTCTACCTGAAACTCTTTCGATAATTTCTCTGATTTCGTCTGCGCGGTTACAGGCGGTTCGCGAAACATCGGAGAATTTTTCCGATTTATAAGCATCATAATTGTAGATGTATTCATCAATTTCGACACCGAGCATCTGCAGTGATTTCTTGAATGGTTCTAGGAAATGTTGTGCGTAAGATATTCCTTGCTCAAATCGCTCTAAATCTGGAATTCCATTCTCATCAGGTGGTGGGATATTTGCCAACTGATGGCCGATGTATGTCTCATATGAATTGTCAAGAAATGAATACACTTTTCGCAATGGGTCGGCATCATCCACAAAGAAGACAAATTCCGCATCTAATTCCTGTGTAATACAGGCACGTTTGATGATATCAGATGTCAGAATTTCCCGCAGGTGGCCTATGTGGAATTCTCCCGATGGCGTAATCCCAGATGCGATGACGTGCTTGTCACCTCGGTGTGACAAGGCCTTCGCAATTGAATCGGCCCA
>CATISE010000056.1 GCA_949538655.1 Marine Group II euryarchaeote MED-G33
GCATGAATGCCAACTCGGCATTGCCTGTGATGAACAAACCAAAAACAGAGAGCCCACTCATCATCATTACGAAGAAAGTAATCATCCCTTTCTCGGCCACACCTTCGATGGTCATTTTGTCTTGTACTAGGTCTTGAATCGTGAAAACCGAATCATTCAGTGCAGGGTTACTCGTTCGATACATACAACTGTGCAAAAACTGGTAGTTCTCAAGACTTCGCATTCACTCTGCTGAGTGATTCTCGCATCGATAACAGTAATGATTCAGTGATTTCATCACCCGTGATTTCGAATCCTAGACGATCTAGAGATGTTGTGGTTCCTGCGCTGAGGCCGCATCCATCGAGTGCTTCGACACGCCCTTTTGGAGTGGCATAGTTAATGGTAAATCCGTGCCTTGAAACCCATTTCTTGAAGGCCAAGCCAACCGAACCGATCTTGACACCTTGTACCCATATCCCTTGCATTCTGCCGTCAGTTTCAGCATGTATGCCAAGATTGGCCAATGCGGAAATTGCCCATTGTTCCAATTTTGATGTAATACGTTTGACATTCTGCTCGCCATCCAAATCCCATTTGAGAATTGGATATATGACCAATTGTCCAGGTCCATGCCAAGTGATCCCTCCACCCCGATCGACATCGGTTGTTGGGTAATCGCGGGGGACTACGACTTGATCTCGACGAGCAGCAGGTCCAATGGTCACAATCTCGGGGTGACTACAGATGAGTATTGTATCTGCAATGGCTCCTTGCAATCGTTGTTGCTGTAGTTCCTGCATCCGTGTCTCAGCTTCTGAATAGTCGGTGTGGCCCAAACGCAGGACGTCGACTATACGCTCATCGGCCATGAGACTCGGTGAGGCCGGCAGGGCATGAAGTCAATGGATTCAATAACAGGATGTTGGAGGCGTTACACATGCTCCCTGACACATTGCATATGTTCGACAAAGAAGATCGGAAAGCTTACTGCCGAGTCTTGGCGGCTGTTGCACTTGCAGACGGCCGGGTATCGACTGAGGAGTTCGCCAATTACGAGTCGCGGATGGGGATGGCATTGCTTCCACCCGAAGAACGAGTCATCCTCCGACAGGAATTGAAACGTGGTAGGAGTTTCATCAACGCTGCCGATCACATGCACCCTGCACATCTTCGAATTGCACTGCGCGATGCATTGCTGATGGCAGCAGCGGATGGACACTACGATGCACGAGAGATGGATGTTGTCAAGGAATTGGCCCAAAAAGCCTCATTTTCAGAAGGTGATCTAGAGGCTCTATACGATTGGATTGACGAAGGTTGGACATGGATGAAGAAGGGTAGGACTGTTCTTTCCCTGCCAGAGGATATTCACCACTGGGGCACGGTTTACGAACACTAATCTTTGAGCATCATACGAAGTTCTTCAACGGATCTCTGTTCGTCGAAGTAAACCACTTCAAGCGCATCAAACAATTCGGTATCGCCGATACTTTCCACCAGTGGTAGAATCATGCCATATGTTGCAGCAGCCTTCTCTTCAGTTGCATATGCTTCCTTGAGCATTTCTTGGTAATTTGATGTATGGACAATCGGGGTTGAATCACGGTCAGTGGTGGCTTCTCCATCCAACTTGACAATGGCTGACCTCACCGTGGCAGCGTGGGTCACAGATTCATTCACTTCAGTGTTGAAATGTGCTGCCAAATGTAATCGATGAATACCCGATACATAGGCTGCATAGTGAGCGTACATGGCAATGGCTCTGAGTTCCCATGCCAGTGCTTTATTCAGTGCTGAAATCAATTCGTCATTCGTCATGTAATCACCTCAGGCGGTATGTATTGCGTGGCCGAGTGTTTTCAATACTCCTTCGTGGAAAGATTCAGACATCGTAGGGTGGGCGTGAATGGTTCCAGCAATATCTTCCAGAACAGCTCCCATCTCCAGGGCGAGAGTAAATTCCCCAGAGAGTTCACTGACATGACTTCCTGTCGCTTGGACGCCGAGAATCACATGGTCCTCCTCGCGTGCGACCACGCGTACAAATCCTCCAGTCTTCTCGGCCTCCATCGTCAGAGCACGACCATTGGCCGCAAGTGGGAATTTTCCGATGATGATCTCTTCACCCGCTTCTTTCGCTTCATCCGGTGTCATTCCAACACAGATGATTTCAGGTTCAGTAAATACGATTGCAGGAATAGCCACAGGATCAAATGAACGCTTGTGCCCAGCAAGAATTTCGGCAACCATCTCGCCTTGAGCACTGGCACGATGTGCGAGCATGGGCTCACCAGATACATCTCCGATTGCATAGACGCCTCGCATCGAGGTTTTGCACTGATTATCAATTCGAATAAATCGCTCATCAGCATCCATCCGAAGCCCCATCTTCTCCAGTCCCCAACCACGTGTATTGGGGCGGCGACCTACGGTAACCAAGACCTTGTCAAAGGTTTCAGTTTGCATTTCACCTTCTGCATTTTTCCAAGTAAGTTCTACCTTACCATCCTTGACCTCGGCTCCCTGAGCTAGACAATTGACATGTGTAGTGACTCCATTCTTACGCAACCATGTCGTCAATGGACGGCGCAATTCATCATCGAAGATAGCCAATACTTTGTCCAAACCTTCGACCACAGTCACTTCAGATCCGAGCCTTCGCAATGCGATTCCCAACTCGAGCCCAATATAGCCGCCACCAATGACTGCCACCTTTTCTGGTAGAGCATCCAAATCCAATGCACCTGTAGATGAACAAATGTATTCCTCATCGAATTTCATGAATGGTAATTCAATTGGCGTCGAACCGGTTGCAAGGATGACATTCTCAGCCTCAATATTGACTGGGCCATCCGCGGTTTCAACAGTGCAATGCTTGGCATCCTTGAAGGTCGCCCAGCCAGCAACTAGTCTAGCACCTGCATTTTTCAGAAGATGTTCAACACCCTTGTTCAGTTTTGTCACAATCTCATCTTTCCATGAGATTAGTTCCTTCATGTCCAAGGATACTGAACCCTCGATTTTCATCCCCATGTGTCCCTCAACATGATGGGACAAATGGTCCATCCTTTCAGCCGCATGAATCAGCGCCTTTGATGGGATACATCCTCTAATCAAGCAGGTTCCACCTGCTTTGTCACCTTCAACAATCACAGTGTCTAGTCCGAGTTGAGCAGCTCGTATCGCTGCGACATATCCGCCAGGACCTGCGCCTACGACCAATACTTGGCAAGAGATATTCTCCACATAATCAC
>CATISE010000057.1 GCA_949538655.1 Marine Group II euryarchaeote MED-G33
CGAAGAAAGGCGCGAAGAAATGCGAGCTCGTGGCGACGACGTTGCTGCCGCAAAATTACTCGGCGGGATGCGTTGTGAACCTGTGAGTGAAAATGGGGAAAGAGTTGGATTCAAGTGTATCAATTTCCAAACAGGAGAGGAGGCAATTATGGCGCACAAGAACATTGACTCGCGAACACGTATTCTCGGATACGGAATTGACCCTGAAGCACTCGATCGTGTAGCAGTTCCTGCAATTCAAGAAGCAATGGATGATTACGAAGTTCTTGTCATCGATGAAATCGGAAAATTCAGTGTTGAAAGTGAGTTATTCGTCGAAGTAGTTCGAAAGGCCATGGAAGTCGATAAGCCCACTCTATTGACTCTCCACAAGAAAAGCAGGCACCCACTACTCCAAGATATTCGTCGACGGGATGATGCGCGAATCCTTGAGGTCACACCAGTGAACCGGGCTTTGCTACCATACAAGATTCACAAGTTGATGCGAGAGACCTACTAGGTCATAGGTCACTCTTCTTCACCATGGGTGGATTCCAGCATTTTGGTCTCCATATTTGCCCATGCCCCAGACAGACGATCGGTGTCATGAGCATCGGCATGTTCCTCAGAAAGTCGATCAGAGATTTGAGATTGTGATTCATTCGGGAAATATTTCCCAAAGGGTGGAGGCGTTCCGGTTTGTCTCGCGGTTCGAAATACAAAGCCCAAGCCAAGACCAAGTGCGGCACCCACTGGAACCAACCAACCGATTGAAGACGAAGCAGTACAAGGTTCTGTAATCTGTGCCCCATCTGGTTCAGGACAATCATCTGGTGGTAAGCGGCCATCGATCAGAGCAAATGCCGTGGCCAGTAAAAGCGCAATTCCAAGGGCGAAAAAGAGTCGCTCTGCGGCTTGTGCTGATGTCTGCATTGAAGTGGCGAGGGGGGGCCGCTGCATCAAACACACGGCCAATCAATTGTGACCCTTCAACAGCGAAAGGTTGAGGCACTACATTCTCACGCAGCGTATCTGAGTAGCATGTCAAATATTCCAGATGACCTGAAATATACAGCCGAACATGAATGGATTCGCATGGAAGACGGGGTTGCCGTTGTGGGAATCACGGATTATGCGCAAGATGCATTGACCGATATCGTATGGATCGAATTCCTCGCCGACGAAGGGGATACTGTAGAAGACAATGGGTCGTTCGCAAGCGTAGAATCTGTGAAATCGGTTTCCGATATCTACGCCCCTCTCGCAGGAACCATTGTCGCTCTCAATCACGATCTTCAAGACGCTCCCGAAGTGATGAATGAGGATGCCTACGGTTCTTGGATTGCAAAGATCGAACTTACCGACGTTGGTGCTGTGGATGGGCTCCTCGACGCTGCAGGCTATGCATCTCTCATTGGAGAATAAGCATGGAAGGGTCGATTCCGCTCGCCGAACGACTCACGCTATACTTTGACGGTTCTTGCCAAGAGAATCGTAACGTCACGGCGGAAACGCCCGCTGGTTGGGGTGTTGTAGTCGTTCGGGGGGATTCTGGATTGGGCAAAGGCGATGGTGAAGTCGTTGAGGAATTGAGTGGCTCAGTCATCACATCTTCGGATGAGGAAGGGTTTCTGGGAGCCGAAGTGGGCAGCAACAATACTGGTGAATTATCAGCGATGGCCCATACACTTCGATGGCTACTCATCGAAGGTAGCACGAATGCTGTAACCATCCGCGGGGATTCAAAATACGCATTACACATTGCAAAAGGAGAATGGAGAGCAAAGGCGAATCGTGAATTGGCCGCTAGAGTACAAGCTCTGTGGAATGAGGTCACTTCATTGCGTCCAGTGGAGGCTGAACACATTCGAGCACATCGTGGACATCGTTGGAATGAGCGGGCAGATCATCTTGCATGGCGGGCATGTATAGGGGAAAATCCACTACCACTACAATTCTGGAAACCTGGGAATCGTTAATCAGATGGTTTCTATGCCTGGTGGCTGCGAATAATTGGTACTACAATACGCCCAATTAACACCAAATTGATGATGATTGGGAATATGATGAACATGATTGGGAAGCCCCCAGATCCTGTGTGCCATTCTAGTTGGTCAACAAATGCAATTCTCGTCGGGTCATCGGGATCATAATTGACTGTGGTTTGAACTACTGGTGTACTATATTCAGTCCCATTTTGATTATCGGGTGATGATATCTCCTCCCCCAATTCATCTGTGCAGTACCATACACTCTGGTTTTGATGATGTTCACAGTAATACCACCAAGTATCATATTCTACAGAATCAGAAGAGGAAGACCAGTAACAAGACCAGAGATTTTCATCTTCAGGTTCTCCTTCCCACTCACATTGCTCATAGATGTTCCATAACTCGTGGTAGTGATGAGGATAGCCATTCCAATATGAATCGAGTACAAACATCTGCATTGCCCAATCACAAGGGTTCTCTAATGGCCCTACCTGTTCAGTTCGAGTACATCGATAGGGAATCTCGATTCTGTCATATCCCGATTCGTTATCTCCACATTCCCATGACTCTGAAGTATTCAAACAATAAATGATGATTGAGCCCGAGAAGTAATCGCCTGAGTCGTGTCCTCCTGAAAATGTGAAATTTTCACTAAACCATGCTGTTGTAGTCGGCCATTCACTTGTGCCTTCCATGGCCTCGTTTGCGACATCAAATTCAGCATCATATGTCCTTTCACTCATTATTGCTGCAAATATAAATCCATTAACCAATAACAATGCAAATACTGTTTGCAAAATGACTGCAGGGCTTTTTTCTTCACCAATTATTTTGTCAATAATACTGGCATTGTTTTGTGGAACACCGTACAAATCGTCAGCGATTCCATCTCCGTCTAAATCAACCCCAGAAGATCTTGTGTGATCTTCGTCTGAATCAAGAGGAGGAAGTGTGGTGGAAGTGTCACCTGGAACAAAATTTCCGACGATGTACTTTTCCGGATACATGAATGAATTGTACGTTCCCATGCAACAGAATCCAAAGAGAAATATTCCAATCAATGGGAAAAGCAAGAAACAACACATGAAGTAGTCGATTCCTGACCACCCTGGCAACAAAACTGATTCGTCGTGATTGTCAGGATTGACATATACTGTTACATTTTCGCCGGGAGGATATTCATCATCTGCATCGGATGACCAAGAGTCGCAATTACCCTCCTTACTGTAACTGAGTGTAGAGCCGTCATAGGTTCTATTTTCGATTGTATAGTCATATTCAACCCATAAACAGTAGGTGGTACCCCCTTCATCGCTACTACTTGTTTCCACCCCGCTATCGGTAACCACTCCTTCAACTGGTGTCCAGTCAGCCGTGTCTAAATCTGCAGTGATGGCTCCACCAATCCACACTGTAACAAATGCGCTTGCAGTACACCAAACGAGGGTGATTACCCAAAAAAGCGCAAGGCCGGCCCACGTACCTTCTCCAGGAGTATTGTCGCTTTCAGAGTGGTGCCATTCTCGATCCGACTCCTCCCCATTCAGCCGAATCAGTGCAAAATCCAAGAAATCCTGTGCGTCATTGTATGAATCGAAATGCCTGTTACCGGTCATCTTCATGAATTTACGAAATGATAGGGTCTCAATTCCTCTCTTAGTTGCTAAATCATTATACCAATCTACAATGTGTTGGGCATCGTTTTTGCTGTTCCAATTATTGACAGGGAAATCATCTAGTGTTGCAGTGATTTTTTCAAAAATTTGATCCCGAGGTTCCTCTCTTTGGACTCGAGAGTTCTCTCTTTGGTCCTGAGGTTCTACTGGTTCTTCTTCAACACCCGTTAGACCCTCGAAGGAGAACCCTGACTCATAGTCACTATCTTCTTTTTCAGGCAAGATTATTCCTCCTCGTCACCGAGTGGGCCTTCAATTACAAGCCACGCATAAAGTGAGGTCAAGAGCATCAGTAAACCACCGAACATGAGAAACATTGCCATAGGGGCGGGAATGTTTTCCAATGTGTTGCCAATGATTTGGGCTGTGAACACTAAGGCGATTCCCAAAGATGCGAGAATTCGAATCGAGCTCTTTGGTTGAGTCCACATGTGAAGGGCTGGAATAACCCCCCACAACCCGAATGTGTGTCGATACCATGCCAAATACAGCATGAAACCGCCAGCCAGACCAAACAGGCCGCGGCTGAAGGACTCTGAACCCCAAGGCCCCACTGGTGCCCAACCAGTAACAAGAGTGGATATGATGAGTATGGCGCCAAGGCCTGCAATCGCTGGATGGCGAGAGGGGGTGGCTTCGTCCATGGGCTCGCGTCTCGTATGCAGTTGAAAGCATCTGTGCCGGCATCAGGGGAGTTCTGCACCGTGCTCGATGTGATTTCTCCATGTGGTGGCCTTTTCAGGAGAGCGTACATCGAGGCCCCGCCATAGATCATCGAGTGAGTTTTCGCCGTCCATGGAAACAATTCG
>CATISE010000058.1 GCA_949538655.1 Marine Group II euryarchaeote MED-G33
ATGGTCGAAGAAAAAAGCGGAGGAGTGGCATTATTCTGTCCAGGTTCAAATGAATATGAAGCAATCACAGGTGATAGCGGGACAACCCTCGCCTTGACCTTGCTACGAGCAACTGGGCACCTCAGTCGAGATGGATTTGCCAGCCGACGAAATCGGGCCGGCCCCGTCTTTGAAGCACCTGGAGCGCAATGCAAAGGTACACACTGTACTCGTTGGGCAATCATGGCCTATGAGGACTCGTGGGCGGAGGCGAACATCCACCAAATCGCAGAAACATACGCTTGTCAAGCCAGTATCATTTCCGCACTACCAAAACCACAACTTGATGGTGAATTCGACGATGTTTGCACGGAAGGTACCCGCGGCCATAGATTGCAACCGATTCGGCTTGTTGGTACAGGACCCACCCCAATCATCGCTTGTCTAAAGCCGGCAGCAGATGGAAATGGAAATGTCGTCCGACTTTACAATCCTACGAACGAAGTTTGGGAAGGTAGAATTGAAACTGACCTACCTCTGTTCAATGTTCGTGGATGTGATTTGCTGGAGAATGAAACCACCAAGCCACGAATCAGTAAATCTGGTTGGCCTGCAAAACTCAATGCCAAAACGATTGGCACATGGCGCTTCAATTGAGGCAGTGATATGCCTGAGGATGCGGATATTCACCGGTGCTTTGCCACAGAATATGTGACCGCACGGCAGAGATTGTTAGATCGTGCTGAAAAAATGGAGCTTGAAGTCGAAACTTTGGCCATAGCCAAGAAAGGACCACACGAAGAAACACTGTCCACCGATATTTTGTGGGTGGGCCCGAAAGATGCAACCAAATTAATCCTGCATACATCCGGAGTTCATGGCGTTGAAGGGTTTCCCGGTTCGGCCGCAGCAATGTGGATTTTAGATGGAATCAATTCCAACGAATTGCGTTTACCGGATGACTGCGCAATCATATTTGCCCATGCGATCAACCCATGGGGAATGGCATGGTTGCGTAGAGTCAATGAAGACAATGCGGATCTTAACAGGAATTTTTTGCCACCGGGCGAGGCTTACGAAGGAGAACCTGAAAATTACAAAAAATTGGATCACTTATTGAATCCAACATCGATGAAAAAGGGACGAGAATACTACACTGTCCGGGCTGCGTGGCATTCCTTCAAATTGGGTTTTGCGAATGCAAAACAAGCCGTACAAGAAGGCCAATACACCCGTCCAAAATCCTTGCAATATGGAGGGAGTAAGTTGGCCGAATCGAGTCAAAATTTCATCCAGTGGTGTGAAAATAATCTGAATCATGCCAAACAAATTGTTTGGATTGACTTCCATACGGGACTCGGCCCCTTTGGGGTCGATTCACTATTGGTCGCAGAAGGTGTTGATGAAGAGTCATTGAAAACCCGATATGGTGATCGTATTCAGCCACTGGATCCTGCAAAAGGAGTAGCATACAAAATTCGAGGAGGGATTCAAGCGGGAATAGAATCACGATTCCCTGACAAAGAGTGGACGAGTATTACTCAAGAATTTGGAACCATCAAGCCGATTCCATTGCTCAAATTGGCCCGGGCTGAAAACCGAGTTACACAATGGGGGGGCAAACCACCACTTCGACTATTGCAGAGTAAAGAGAGGCGAGATATGCTAAATGCATTCAATCCACAATCATTGAAATGGAGACGGATGATTCTCCAGCGTTCAAGATCAATCATCGAGGATGCGATAGCCCAACTGTCGGAGGAATGAAGGGAGCGGAGCTCTTCGGTGAATCTGATGAAGCGTGTAGAAGCCCGTGCTCCTGTACGGATCGACTTGGCCGGAGGATGGACTGATGTCCCACCATATACGCACGAAGTCGGTGGTGAAGTTGTCAATGTTGCAATCAATATTCATGCCCATGCATCATTGGAGATTGATGATGATGGGCGCCTATCCGTGAATTACCGCTGTGATGCTCCTGTGGGTTCGGGATTGGGGACCACAGGTGCGATCAATGTTGCCTTAATGGCAGCCATCAATGGTGCTGAAAATGCTGAAGAGGCTGCTTATCAATTTGAGGCTCTTCTCGGGAATACGGGCGGACGTCAAGACCAATGGGCTGCAAAACACGGCGGATTCAATCATCTGATGTTTATCGGTGACTCAGTGGAAGAAATGCCATTTGAGCCACCACGAAGCGTCAAATTTTGGTTGCAGAAGCACCTGATTATTGCCAATACTGGAATTCCACATGTGAGTGGGGATTTGCATGATGCGATTTGGGAAAAATATGCTTCGAAAGATGAAGGTGTTATTGAGGGATTGATGACAATTCGGTTGGCGGCACGAAAGATGGCTCAGGGTTTAGATCAAGATCGTCGAAACATGATTGTTGAAGCATTTCACGATGTTTGCAAGGGTGTTGATGCCCTAGATATGTCACTTCATGATCCCTTTAGGGATGTTGTGAATCCTCTTGTGGAGAACAAAGATGTGGCAGCATGGAAAGCATTGGGCGCTGGTGGTGGCGGATGTGTTGCACTCCTCGCAGGACCAATGCGGCAGGAGGCTGTGATTGCCACATGCGAGGCCGCTGGTTGGAATGTTCTCGAATGGGATTACGATGAAGATGGTCTCGTTGTCAATGCCAACTGAGACCTTCAATCGTCGTCGAAAGAGTCGAAATTGCAGGCAATAGAGCTTCGACAATCTTAGCTGACCATTCAACAATATCGTCTGTGGTTTCCGAACGACCATGCAACAACGGCCAGCGACCCATCGAAGGGGGCCACAGTTCGACTTGACCTGGAAGATTCAACTCAAACGGATTCGATTGTGCCGCCCACATCATCTCATCTGCGAGAAGGGAAAGCGCACCACGGGAAGCGTTGCACAATGCAACTGTTCGCAAACCGTCGAGGCGATTGGGCTCGGCTTCATCAGGCCGATCGAGTTCTCCAGGAGGCGCCCGTTCAAAGAGGAGAAATCCTCTAGTGGAAACATGTTGATTCCAACCCAACCCGACAAAAATAGTGAACAAACTACACCATGAATGTGGTGCCCGAACATACCAACCCATCCGATCTGATTTGTTATCGACTTCGAGATGCCAAGTCCATTCTGGCAACATCGGTGAAAGACGTGTTCTGATTTCAGTGAGCAAATTTCGATGGTGAATCACTGATTCCCCTGAGATTTGTTTCGGCTCCCCTATGCGCTGGATCAGCCAACTCGACAATTCTGGTGAGACACAAGAGGGGGAAAGTGACCAGCGATGAAGGCCCATTCGACCGGGGCCCTCATTCATCTGAATACTTTGAGTGGTCCAACGATGAATCGAATCAGCACCGTCACCATCACCGATTAGAAATGTAAGACGTGCATCCCCTACACGGATTCCATCGTCTGATTGTGAGAAGGTGAATTCACCTTCGGGTTCTGAACCATGACCCCCATGAAGTGGATGATCATCAAAGTCGATCTCTTCCCATAGTCGGGAGAACAACTCTCTCTCCATGATGTCGCGAAGGGGAAGAGCGTCTTAATCCATCACCGACAGAGGTGCCAAAGAATTTTCATCAAATCGCCGAAGAAGTAGTGCTTTGCATTCATCTCTAGAAAGGGGAGCTAAATCCAATAATTGGTTCCACGTTTCCTCGGTCCATTCAGCGAATTGCAAGGCCCAACGATATGAAGACAAAATGAATTCTGAATGCTCACAAGTGGGTAACTTTTCAGCCTCGATTAAGTGGCTACGGGCCATTGCTGTGGCCAATGACCTCTCTGAACGCAATAGATCAGACATGCCCTGTTCAACAACTGTATTGGCGATTTTTGCACATGCACCTGGGACAAAATTATCATCTCTGAACCAGTTTTCGGATGGCATCCAACGTTGATTGGCGATAACCCTCCACACATCGAGATAACGCAGTCTTAGTATCAATTCAGAACTTTTCTTGAGTAGATTGATTGATTCCTCAGGCAAATTATTTTCTGAAATCCATTCAGACAATATTTCTTCAGCATCTCGTTCAGGATTGGCAGTCAATGCTAGGATGGTATACAGATTCATGTCTGCCCAAAGTTCACTGGAAGCATGTCGGTTGGACCAACCACCTCCAATTGGAATAATCCAACTACCAGCCCAATCCTTGGGTCTAACATTGGCAATTCCAGTCCGCCCCCGCTCTCCACACTCGATGGGACCCTGGCTCCATTCCGGCCCCAGCCAGTTGGGGACCATGCCTATGAATTCGTATTCACGCTCACACTGGAATTCTATGAGACGTGCTGGTCCCTCTTCGAGGATGGATGGATTCCATGGTTGATGCCTCCAATAATCGGTGATTGTGTGTTTCACAGAAACAAAGAATCGAGGGTCTCCCCCCCACTTTTTCAGTACTTTTGACTGGAGTAAGCGGTTTGCATGTACCCCTTCTTCGGAGAGGTCCCAAAGTCGCAGAATGCATCTTTTCCCCATCTCTCGGCAAACCACTGATTCCAGGAGTTCAATCACTTTCCGTCGACGGGATAGCCCATCCATTGAAGAACAATCGATACACTCACAACGAAGAAGATCGATGCGTTTCACGTCAGAATTTGTACTCTCAAATGTTTCACCGTATCTGAACACAAGACCACGAATCTGAGGAAACGATTCAATCACATCACGAATGGCTTCAGCAGTGAGTTCCCAACTCTCTTCTCGGCCAGGACAACCTGCGTCAGAATCAATGGGTAATGTGAATAAATCATCCATTAACCAAACACCCAATCCTGAATCGATTGTAGATTCGATTCTCTGTTTCAATTCAGGTGTGACACCATACAGGCAGCCACTCATCTGATCTGAAATGACCACGTCAGTAAAACCGAGGGACACCAAATGATTCGAATCCCTGTAATCAGTCACTAAACTCTCGTGTAAAGGCGAGTCGTGGACATAGGCAATACGCATCCGATTGTCTTGCATCACTACATCTCCAGAGACACAAGGTCCCAGCCGTGTTCAGCAAAGGCTGGGGCCGCGCGCTCCATGAAGTCGTCGTCGGGAATGATGCCGATAATTGCGCCTCCTGAGCCTGGCTGCTTTGCGCACGAGCCAAGTTCACGAGCCAATTTGACCATCGTGAGATTCTCACCAAGGGCCTCTTCACCGAAAAGTTCTGTTCGTAAATCGAAATTGCGATTGATCTCTGTAGAAAGCGCCTCAACATCGCCCGCAAGTAGAGCTTCTTTGCCACGGTGAGCACACCAAGCGAGTTCATTGATGACCCGAACCATGACCGGTTCTTGTTCCGCCCAACGTCGCGGCATGTCCGCGTGAACTTTTCCTGATTCTTCACCGATACCACCGTGTGCCAACCACATTTTCGGGAGGAGTGATTCATCCATGTGTGAATATGCACCCCAACCTCTGCCAATCATCAATTCCTCGCGGAAGTCCATGTGCAGCATCCGATTGTAAGCCTGAGGAAGTCTGTCTTGCAACCCTCCGTGAATATCAAGTCGTTCTGTTTCAACCTTGAGGATCATATCGGCAATCGCATGGGGTGGTAGAGCAGTACCCAATCCATGATGTGTCAACATACAACGAATCACCGCAGTGATAACGGCCGAGGATCCTGCTAGACCCACCTGTCGTGGGATATCTGTATCGAGTTCTAGTTTGAAACCGCTCGCCTCAATGGCAAGACCACTGGCGACACAATCTTCTTGGAAATGAATCAAAGCACCCAAAACAAGTCGCGAGAGACCGTCATCTTTCAACTCAGGAGGGTTTTTTGCCAAATCTGAAAGTGATTTGCATTCCAACTTTTCATCACCGCAGTTAATGCTGAGCGAAAAATCCCAACGGTTCTCATGAGGTGTCAGTATACATCGGGCTCGCCAGTTCCTGGCAAGCGAAGAAATGCACTGCCCATTGTAGCCATCAGATGGATTGCCAAGAATTCCAATCCTCGCAGGGATGGAACAGAAGATGGCTTCGGCACCTCGGCGCATGACTGCCGACTCTAGTTCACGGGTATGTTAATTCCGTTGACGCCAAGCGGGATTCATGGCGGAGTATTCGGAGCCAATATGGGCCATCATTCCTGCCGCTGGCCTGGGTACTCGAATGGCTGAAAACGCAGTATTGGGCTGTAAAGAACTGGTTCAAGTCGGTGGTATCACGATGCTGGAAAGAACCATTCAAGAAGTTGAATTGGCTGGAATTGACAATATTGTTGTCGTTTCTTCACCAAACAAGCCAGGCATTGATGCTGCGCTAAAGAATCGAGGCGTACATATCGTCCATCAGGATGGTCCGAACGGGCTTGTTGACGCAGTTCGGTGTGGAAGAATCTTGTCAGGTAAATCCCCGTGTTTAGTCGCACTACCAGATGTGATGTTTACAGACGTGAATCCATCCAAAAAATTGTGCGAGAGATTTCAGGGTGATTGTCTGCTCACAATCGTGCAAACAGAGGCACCATGGGCAAATCATCTCAAAGACACTGGCAGGGTTACAAAGATGGATGGTGAATATATCTTGGATCTAGCTGGGAAAAGCCCTGATCTACCCTTTCCAATCGGTGAATTCAGAATCACAGGGAGAGCGATTTGGACAGATGCCTTCTGGAATGTGGTTGAGGATGACGAAGTAGCCGCATTGCGCATATTGGCTTCAGCCAGAAAATTACGTGCTTCCTTTGTAAAAACACCATATCTAGATGTGGGGTTAACTGTAGGATACAAATATGCACAGTCTGTTTTCAATCAATGAGGATTCGAGCCCCAACCTCAGGGATTACAAAACCTTGTCCAGGTGATTGACGATTGATTTCATCCACGAATATTTGTGGGTCCACCGTGTTACCTGGGTCCATTCCATAATGCATTGGTACAATCAATTTTGGTTGTAAAACCATTGCCAGTTCAACCGCTTCATCATGTCGGAGATTGTCATTTCCATTGATGCAAGCAAAGACCAAGTCGTAGTGATTTGCTACACTTTGGAATGCGGAATGCCAACCTGGATAGGGGCGGCTATCCCCCATGTGTAGTACAATAGAATCTTTGTAATTCAACACATAACCAAGATACCAAGCCCCATCTTCTGTAATATCCAATTCTTCATGAGCTGCTGGAATTGCATGGATTTGGAGATCACCAACTGTGGTCGAATCAGAACCCATCATCGGTATGATTCGATCTACAGAAATGCCCCAACCAGTGAGCATGTCAACTGAACGATTGGGTACGACAAATTTCACTGAAGGGAAATGCGAAGCCAAACGAGGGATTGACTCCGGGCAAATATGGTCATCGTGCCAATGCGTGCACAGAATCAAATCGGGTTCAGGATGTTCTTCCGGTTCAAGCGGGAACTCGCCGAGTAGTTTACCCCAACGATCACCGGCAAACAGGTCTCTCCACCACGGGTCGATAAGCACCAGTGGTCCATTCTGAAAGCGGACCATCCACGATGCTTGAGTCAGCCACCACGCCGCAATACGAGACTCAATGGGCGATTCCATTTCTGTCCTTAACGCGGCGCCACGATTCACGGGTTGGGTTCGTGATTCGGGAACCACCCAGTCGGCCATGTCCTTCCGAAGTGGAACATGGCCTTCAGGTTCACCCTCGCACGTGCGCACGCGCTTGAGGCGAAGCCTCAAGATGACTACCATGTGTCGCTAGAACGATGACTCGTAAGGTGCAACACTCCGCCCTGCTCGTCCTCACCCTGTTGCTGACCGCGTTATTGCCGGGTAATCTCATGCCTGTCGAGGTGCAGCAGGAAACACCTCCGGCTTGGCCTGAAGGCAGTAATGCATACGATAACATGGTCTCAATGGCGGATTTTGGTTACCGTCAGATTGACTCAACTGCAAACATCAATGCTCGCAATTGGATTGCGAGTGAACTAGAATCGATGGGTTACGAAGTTGAGCGACAACCTTTCACATCAGAGGTGTGTAACAATTGCGAGAATATCGTCGTAACCATCAACGGAACGCTTGATGATGACTGGCGAGTTGTAGGGGCTCATCATGATGCCATCTGTTACTCCCCTCCGCCACTGATTGGACAAACATATCCTGGCTGTACCAACACCGGTGCTTACGATGATGGTACGGGGTCTGGCGCCCTGTTAGAATTGGCAAGGACGTTTGCCCAATGGGATGGAACGCCCCTGCATACCTGGAAATTGGGATGGTGGGATTACGAAGAATGGCAGGGTGCCAATAGTCCGGAGGGGGGCGGGAAGGGAAGCCTTCATTTTGTTGAAAATATTCCTGAAAATGTCAATGTCACTTACATCAACCTCGATATGTTTGCACTCAATTGGCCAGTCCCCACACCTTTGGCCAGCCAACTCTCTGGATGTGATGAAGAATACTGGACACTGTACATGTTTACCTCTCCTGTGGACGATTGGTCCTATTACGAAAATGAAGGGCTTGATGTCACAGATGAAATGATCACCCATGCAGAGTGGTTCCAAGATCACCTCAAAGAGATCAATACCAATTTATCACATCCTGAAGAATGGGTGCGAGTGATTGATGATACAAAGGGGAATTCTGATCACTACAACTTCATTATGCACAACCATACGGCAACTTGGCTTCGTGGACAACATCAATACATTCACGAAGAAGGGGACACTTGTGAACAAACACCCAAGCATTCCCAAGCAGATTCAGTTGCTACAGTCAACCAATTAGCCGGAGGAAGAATGAATGTCGAAGCCGGTTTGCAAACGGGTCTCGATATTATTGCAATCATGGCATGGTGGGATTGGGATACGACGGCATCTGGCATCGTTGAGGAAGAGGAAGAAACCACATTCGAGGGAAGTGGAGAACTCTCGATGATTTTCTTCATTCCATGGCTTATTGGTTTGCTTTGCCTGGTTGGTTTCATCACCGTGCGTAGAGACAAATACCAACTTGGATTCATCATTGAAGAGGATGAAGATGGAGAATACAAACCTGAAACTGAGGTGATTTCATCTGGTAAATCATTGGTTGAGAGTTA
>CATISE010000059.1 GCA_949538655.1 Marine Group II euryarchaeote MED-G33
CAATCCCTGCATTTGCAGCCGCACCGGCACTGGTTGTTGTAGGCGCCATGATGATGAAGGGTGCTGCAGAAATCGATTGGAATGACAAAGAAATGGCCAT
The DNA here is from genome assembly GCA_949538655.1 of Marine Group II euryarchaeote MED-G33. Lineage (GTDB taxonomy): Archaea > Thermoplasmatota > Poseidoniia > Poseidoniales > Thalassarchaeaceae > MGIIb-P. Next base: position 101 of record CATISE010000059.1, read on the forward strand.
TCCAGCCTTCGTCACAATTGCGATGATGCCCTTCACTTATTCCATTGCGAATGGAATTGCTTGGGGTGTCATCACATACGTGCTAATCAAGATGGCTATGCAGAAGTGGAACGACCTCAATCCAGTAATGTACACAGTTGCTGGACTGTTGCTTATGTTTTACCTCGGCCCTGGTGACCAAACCACCTTCGAGTGGTTGTTCAGTTACCTCTGAGCAAGATAACACACTGGGAATTGCCCGGGTCCTTCGGGGCCCGGGCTTTTTCCAACTCAATTTTTTGGCGGTGTAGTAAATTACACCTAATATCAACACATACATCGGTTTATCGCTATAACCCCTCAAATGGCCGTTCCAAGGAGAATGTAAGTAGAACCTTTCATAAGTAGTTCGAAGACGAACGCTAGTTAATCGCTTGAGGGCGGTAAATGAAAAGGTGAATGAAATGGATATAGATATGAAAGCAATGAAGGCTGAAATCGGGGGCGCATTCGTGCTCTCCTGGATGGTCTTTGCAATGGGATTGGGATCCATCGAAGGCGCTGTCGTTCTGGCAGTTCTTTGGATGGCATTCAGTGGTGCGCACATCTTGCCAGTTGTCACATGGTCACACATCATGACCGGTGACTTGGCAGATACTGAGGGCAACTGGATGGCAAATGGAATGCGCTTGGTAGGCCAAATGGTTGGTGCTATCGCCGCTATTCTATTGGCAACCGAAGCTGGTGGAATTGAAACCGGCTGGAGTGCCACAGACATGTGGATTCCTGACATCGCAGACCACGTCTGGCATGTAATCGGTATGATTGCAGCTGGTGCAGTTTGGTGGCAGGTGCACACCCGATGCGATTCCGCATGGGCAAGTGCATTTGGTCTAATGGTACTTGGTGGAGCAATGACCCTAACCGGAGCACACGAGATGGGAGCATCCATCACAAGTGCAGGCGATGGAATCGTTGACACGGCTGTTAACTGGATTTGTGACGGCCTATTCGTCGGTATTGGTGCCTTTGTAGGCTGCCAGGCTGATGCCCTTATGGGCGGCGAAGAAGAGTAAGTAAAACCACTCTGAACGCAAACACAAGATTACACACATGTCCTTCAGGGGCGCTTCGGCGCCCCTGAGGGGCATTTTTTTTGTATCAAATTCTTCAATAAAGAGGCGTCCACTCGCAGAACATGGGCGAGCAGACGACGACCATCGACATGCGTGTCGAATTACTCAAAGACAGTGTTGTGAAAGCGCCTGTCGTTTGGAAGGAAGGATACCCTTACTTTGTGCACCCCTTGTCAGATGGAGTTCCAAGACAATCTGCTGAGTTGCTCAGAGCCGCTCGTGATTTGATTTCAGAGGGTGTCGACTGGGATTCAATCGATATCATCCTGGGTCTTGAAGCGATGGGAATCCCATTGGCTGCAGCCCTGTGCCTCTCTAGTGGCAAACCACTGGTCATTGGCCGTAAACGACAGTATGGGCTGCCAGGTGAAGTTTCAATCGATCAATCGACAGGATACTCGAAGGGTGAAATATTCCTGAATGATATCGATAAAGGGGCCCGTGTACTGATTGTAGATGATGTCGTGAGCACAGGTGGAACATTACACCCCGTATTGAAGGCGGTTGAAGAAAGTGGAGCGATTGTACAAGATTGTTGGATTGTCTTTGAGAAAGGTGAGGGCATGAACAATATCAGATCTTCAGGTGATTGGCCGTTGAATAGTTTGGTCAGAATCGAAATGCAAGGTGACAAAATCGTTGTCCTCGAATGATTCCACCCTATAGGGTGGATTCATCAAGGAGGGGTTGGACGGCGTCATGAGGCAGCCGCATGGACATGGACAAACATGACTTCGAACTCGACGAATTGATCGAGCGGATTAAGTCCAACGACAATCGCCTCGTCGCATTGCAAGTCCCTGAGGGCCTGAAGATGCAAGCATTGGACATGATGGATTCTATAGAAGAAGAAACTTCGGCCAAGATTATCCTTGCAGCAGACCCCTGTTATGGCGCCTGCGATCTGGTCCATGACAAGATGCAACGCATGGGTGTGGAACTGGTTGCACACATGGGTCACTCTCAGATGAACATCGATTCAGGAATGCCGACCCAATTCATCAACGTGACATACGAAGGAGACCCGGCAATCGACCCCGTTCTACCCATTCTGGCTCAACATCGTGCCATTGCAGAACAGCGATTGAACGATGCCAATTCTGATTCAGGGGTATCCGAGGAAGAAGCACAGGATCGCTTCCTCGACGCTGTAGGCCGTGTAGCCCCATTGAGTGGTACAAAGTTGGGTTTGGTCGGTAGTATCCAGCATTTGCACCTTATTTTCGATTACAAAGAGCGTCTTGAGGCAGCTGGTTTTGAGGTTGAAGTACCCGTTGGGGGTGCTCGCCTAACCTTCCCTGGACAAGTGCTGGGGTGCAATTACTCTGGAGACCAGGACGATATTGGGCACTATCTGTTCCTTGGAAGTGGGGACTTCCACCCCATCGGTTTGGTTTTGCACACAGGCAAGCCATTGGCCATGCTCGATCCTTACTCTGGTGATGCCGAAGAAATGTCGTTTGAACGAATTGAAAGAATCCTAAGACAGCGATTTGGACTCATCATCGCTTGTGATCAAGCGAAAACATTTGGAATCCTCATTGGTGAAAAACCGGGACAAATGCGTCGTACACTTGCATTGCGAATGAAGAAGATTCTCGAAAAGCATGGTAAAAAGGGCTACTTATTGGCTTTGGAGCACGTCGGGCCTGAACTGATTGACTTCTACCCCGTGGATGCATTTGTCAATACCGCATGCCCACGAATTGCAATCGATGATTCAGTTCGATATGCTAAGCCACTGATTACACCATTTGAGCTTGAAGTTGCTCTGGGCGAGAAAAAGTGGGAAATGGGATATCAATTCGACGAGATCCCCTGAGGCTCGCATACCCGCGCGCGACACGCCATCGGGTGCGTACACGCGTGTGGCATTGCATATCTTCAAGAACAGCCAACAGTGGGAGCCCTCGATGGCTGAATACCTGAATCGGATTGGCGCGGGCCTCATCTTGCTCGATGCGGCGCCACTTTCCTACGATTGGGTGCCCCCAAATGTCGTTGGCCGCGAAGAAGAACAGGGACAACTCGCTTCGATGTTTGCCAGTATTGGAACCCCTGGAGTTTCCTGTAGGGCCGTGATTACAGGCAATGTCGGAAGTGGTAAAACAGTCCTCAGTCGTTCTTTTGGAGAGGATTTATCGCGACACCTTTCTGGTGTGAGGAACATACAACCTGTTCACGTGAACTGTCGAAACCACCCCTCAACATCACAAGTCCTTCAGCGGATCGCGAAGTCACTGGATGACCGTCATCCAGATCGTGGATTCTCTGCGTCAGAAGTGATCCAAGGTATACGCCGCAATCTTCGAACTCGTAATCAGCACATGTTACTCATTCTCGATGAAGTGGATGTTCTACTTCGTAGAGAAAGTGGTGATCTCCTCTACCAACTCTTGCGAATCGATGAGGGGCGGGATGAATCAGGTACACTATCTCTTATTCTCATCAGTCAAGAACAAGTTTTAGACCAACTAGAAGGTGCCATCATCTCTCGCTTTGGCCGATCAAATCATCTGGCATTGAAACCCTATTCGGAGTCACAGCTATCTGCAATCGCAGGACAACGATCAGCACTTGCAACGCGTACAGGTTCAGTGAGTGAGGATATTCTTACATTGATAGGGCAAGCCTCTTCAGACACCGGGGATGCACGTGTTGCAATCGAATTGTTGGAGGCAGCAGTTATGCGAGCAGAGAAGGGTGGTTTCCGTGAGGTTGAACCCAATCATGTTCAGCGTGACGCTGCATCTCGAAGTCGTGCGGTTGAACCCAGTGTGGTCGATGAACTCAACCACCATGAGCAATTGATCCTGCTCGCAATTTGTCGGCGTCTAAGAAGGGACCCCGAGGTGACCTCTGGAGATGCTGAAAAATTGTATCAGGTCGTTTGTGAAGAATATGAGGTCAAGCCACGTGGACATACAACCTTCTGGAAATACCTGAAGACACTGGAAACACGTGGATTGATGGAAACACGCACTGGGACAGCGAAGGCCGGCAGGGGTCGAACACAACATATCACAATGCCACAAAGTTTGCCAGGACAACTGGAAAACCGCCTTGAACATGCCCTAAAGCGATGATTTTCAATAAACCACCCCATCCACCTACGGTGGAATCGGCCGAACCGCTCTTATAGGGGGCGTCTGTCGCCGAATCGCACGAGGATTAAGCATGGCTGAACAAGTTTTCAAAGCGGTCGTTAACGACACTGACCCTTCAAGTGGAGGAAAGTCGTACGCAATCGACATTAGTGGTTCAAACTACAACCATTTCCTAGGTAAGAAAATCGGAGATTCCGTGGATGGAATTTTCGTCGGAGATGGCGATGTCACTCTTGGTGGATTCAAACTACAAATTACTGGAGGTTCAGACCTCACTGGCACACCCATGCGTGTCGATCTTGATGGAGGCGGCCGCAAGAAGGTCCTCGTATCCCCATCTACCGGGTTCAAAGGACACAAGATTGTCAGGAAAAAGGGCGAACGCTACCGATACACCTACGATGGACTACGAAAGCGTCGAGCCTTCCGTGGCAATGTCATCTCCTCGGACACACGCCAAATCAACCTCAAGGTTGTCGAGAGTGGTAACAAATCACTCTCTGATATCTTCTCCGGCAGCAGTGATGATGCTGGCGAGGCTGATGATAGTGCGGAGTGAACAGGAGCTGTGACACCAGATGGCCAAGAAGCGTGAGCTCCCCGGTCAGCCAAAGGTGAACATTGGCCTCGTAGGACACGTCGATCATGGAAAGACTACTCTAACCCAAGCCCTATCTGGAACTTGGACTGATACGCATTCCGAAGAAAGGAAGCGTGGCATCAGTATCAAACTCGGTTATGCAGACACTGCATTCTATCGCATCAAAGGCGGTGAGACTTACCCCATGGGAAAGCGCCCCGATGGCGGCGAAGATGTGGATAAGGAATTACTTCGAGTCGTCTCCTTTGTCGATGCACCTGGCCACGAGACTTTGATGGCAGTAATGATTTCAGGTTCCTCAATTATGGATGGTGCCCTCCTGTTGATTGCTGCCAACGAAGAATGTCCGCAACCCCAGACTCGTGAGCACCTCATGGCCCTGGAAATTGCAGGAATTGAGAATATCGTTGTTGTTCAAAACAAGGTTGACTTGGTGAGTCGAGAACGAGCCATGGAATCACATGCAGAAATCAAATCATTCCTAGAGGGTACTATTGCTCAAAATGCGCCAGTAATACCAGTCAGTGCCCATCATGATGTCAATCTGGATATTCTCATCGATGCGATTGAAGATACAATCCCAACACCTGATTTACGAGAAAAGGAAAATGGATTGATGTATGTCGCTCGATCCTTTGATATCAATCGACCAGGTACTCGCCCTTCTAAATTGAAAGGAGGGATTATTGGTGGGTCTGTAGTTTCTGGTAATTTCAAGGAAGGTGACGATATTGTCATCGCACCAGGTCGGAAAATTTCCGAAGGTAACAAAGCGAGATGGGAGCCCATTGAAACCAAAATATCCAGTGTCCAAAGTGGTGGCTTGAATCTGGATTCGGTTCATGCTGGTGGATTATGTGGAATTGCTACACCATTGGACCCATTCCACACCAAATCAGACAATTTGTCAGGCCAAGTAATGGCTCGTGCTGGTGAATTACCCCCTGTTTGGGAAACTCTTGATGTCACACTCAACTTACTGACCGAAATGGTGGCGAGTGGTGAGGGCGATCCTGAGAAAGTTCGCCCACTCCAACCAGGAGAGATGTTGATGCTAAACTCAGCTACTGCAACCAGTGTCGGGGTGGTTTCTGCGGTCAAAGGGAAAGATGCGACACTGAATTTACGCTTACCGATTTGTGCCCTTTCCGGGAGTCGAATTACCCTCTCTCGCCGCGTTGGCAGTCGCTGGCGCCTGATTGGACATGGCGTCATTGCAGGGTGAAATTATGGCGGGCGTGCTCGTCGATTCTTGCGGCTGGGTGGCCGTTGTTGATGCACGAATCAACATTGATTTGTCGCTTGAAAATCAAGTCGGACCTGTTGAATTGAAGGTTACTCAGGCCGTCTTAACAGAATTGGAAAAATTAGCAAATCGAGAGGCGAGGCCATTACTACTCGATTTGTTACATGACCGTTCGGAAATTGTTTCTGGCGAAGGCAGGCATACTGATGATGAATTACTCAATTTAGCCATTGAAAACAATTGGCCGGTTTTGACGGTGGACAGAACCCTGAAGGCACGTCTGCATGAAGCAAACGCATCGGTTATCGAAGTCCATGGCTCCAAGGCGTTGCGATTGATTGAGTAGGTGTGCAGCATGCCAAGATTCAGCGACGATGGACGTTGGGTATGGGATTATGGTGCAGAAAGGTGGATTCCTGCAAACAAAATCAATGATGTTGAAGGATTGAAAAAATTAGGTATCTCAAATATCGTTGTTGAGCCAGGGGGTAAATCGGCCAGTGAATTGAGGACTGGTTCTGGTGAATCGAACGTGACTAACCTGAAACTTTTCGCATTCACAATGGCATTTTTTCTCCCTGGAATTGATTATTCCATCTTAGGTTGGATCAAACCGCGAAACAATAAGCAGATTTTGTTGGGCATAGGAATTTTCCTCCTTTTTGCGGTTTCACTCGCATCTGCGATTTGTGCTCCATTGGCATTTGCCATCTGGTTATACGGAATCGTTACTGTGGCTTATCGGGCAAACAATCGAATTGAGGAAATCGGCGGTTTTAGCTATGATATTAGAGGGGAAAGAATCAATCTCTAATCAAGTGGATGAGATATTGCAATCCCATTCTTATCAGTCATATTCAATGCCCACCGTAGAGTTTTGATGACACCACGGAGAGCAGTGATATTCCGAATGGCTTCTGCATTGGCTTTACGTTCCATCTTGGCACTCTTGAAGTATTTCTCCCACAATTGCTTGCGCTCTTCTGCTTCGTTCAACATATCACGTAATTCTTCAACATCACGAGGTTGTCCTACTTGGGCCATATTCGGGCGCGGTCAAACCACCCTTTTTGAAACTGGCGACAGAATACGGTCCAGATAATCATGGTAGTGTGAACATTTCATCATCACCATGTCCATCCATTAAGCCGATTTTTACTGCACAATCAACCCAAGCATGTGCATAATTAATCGCACCGAAGGCACGGACTAAATCTCCTTGATCAACAAACCATTTCGCATCTGATGTGTAGGAATCTGCCATTTCCATCATGGTTGCCAGATTTTTACCCTCATCTGATTCTGGAGTGAATAGCGGTGTGGCCTTTTCTCTGGCTGCAGTCGTGAGGGCTAGATAGCGTTCCACCAACTCAGAAGTGACTTCAATATGCGGTTCAGGCATTGGAACCCTCCCGAAGGGAAATCAAGCGGCGGACATCTTCTGCACGACCCAATGACTCATACAATTCGATGGCACGACTGAGCATACCCGAATCTTCAGCGTCCCGGGCTGCTTCGAAGATGACTTGCCGCTGTTCCCAATCTAGACGACGCATTTCTCCTGACGCGATTTCTTCAAACAGCAACTTGCGACGACTGACCAGGTGAGGACCAATCCACATTCTAACCAATCCCTGTCTAGTCGCAGTAAGCATTCGATCCGCAAGATTAGACGCGATTAAATCACCAGCAGGTCGTCGTTCTAGGTTATCTTCAGGTGGCAATCGAATCAGGTCACCTGCAACATCGAGGGCCCACCAGCCTTCGCCTGTCCAAGCAGCATCTAATGGCACTAGACCATCGCCCGGTACTCGATCAATCCGATCCCATCCGAAGGGGTTTGGGACTCCTTCTTGCAAACCTCCATCTGCTTGCTGGACCAAAATTCGTCCACTGTGTAATTTAGAGACCCAAGACCAACGTGTCGTTTCGATTTGGCGTTGAGCATCGTCGCCACCCAATCGCAAGGCTCGCAAACAACCATCGGCATCCTGCGCGAGTAATATTTCTCGATCAAGCCAACCAACCATTTTCTTCAATGGGCCTGGTCGAAGTCGTCGAATACCCCGGCCACGACGATTGAACAGGTGAATGTGGTCACCACGATCGGAAAGTAACCAACCTCCTCCAGGGCGGCGTACAACATCCCGAAATCCACCCGCAACAGCTCGGCCTTCTCCAATTGGCTCTCCAGTGGCCAAATCTAGCAAGAAAAATCCAGTACCAGATAATACTGCAACATTTGTACCATCATGCTCCAACCTGTAGACATCGAATGAGAATTCACGACGCCAGAGGAAATCACCATCTGAATTGAGGCGGCGAACAACACTGCCTGCTGCAATTAAACAATCTTCACCCAAGCATGAAAGAGCTCCGACACGGCCTTCGACTTGGTGACTCCAAGCAATTTCCCAGCGCTCATCCGACATGATTATGCCTCCATGTGGCCATCTGCAAGATGGGCTTTTGCTTGATCGGATATTCGGAATAAGCGGGTCCTACCCTTTTTCCGGACAGACAGTATTCCAGATTTATGCAATCCATTGAATATTTGTGATAATCGTGGCCGACCTACTGCAAGGTGGGCTTGTAAGGCAGAGTCTGAAGGTGATACCTCTCGTGCAATCGATGCCTCGACAATGATAATTTCAGAATCATTGAGAGATGATACCTTCTCGAAGTCTAACGGCAAAGTGGAACCAGTTGGTTTGGGTTGTGACTTGCGAAGATTGTCCCCAATCGATTTGGCAGCCATGGGGTCCATAACCGGGGGAGCTTGAGGGGCGGGTTCAGGGAGAGTTTCAGCGACCCAGTAAGTGGTTTCGTCAGATTCTATTTGAGGCTCTTCGGGAGCGAAATTCATGCTTTTATCGGGTTTTGCAGTCAATGGCCCACTGGCCTTTGGGGCGAGAGCATTGTCCAAGCCGATTTCCACCTTGGCCGTACGTTGACGGGTTGCGAGACCCCCAAATGCATGCATTGGAGGGGGTGGTTCAGTTCCTGGCTCCATCTCAAGAATCGCACCACCTAGTGCCTGAGACATGTCAGGTTCATCTGTTTCGTCGATCTCCATGGATGGAAATTCAAATTCTGAGGGGAGGTCTTCCATCTGTTCAAATGATGACTCCATTGGTTCCTCAGGGAATTCTTCCTCGACCTCAACGATCGATTCAGGTAAATCCCAATTGAAATCGGCCTCCACATCTGGTTGTGATTCAGATTCGGGTGCAGATTCATCTGTCAAATCTTCTTTAGCGCCATCCAAGGGTTCCAGAGGCTCTACTTGAGGAGCCATTCGTTTCTTAGCGTCATTTGGCTCTAATTCCATGGATTCAATCATTTGCTGTTTACGAGAGAAAGTTGTAGATGCACCTCGTTGTGAATCGATTAAATCCCTGAGGTGACGGATGATTGGGGTGGCACGCCCTCCTGTATGCGCGATTGCGTCTTCAATCAGAGATTGGGGTGCAATCCACCCCTCATTACTGACTTGGCTGATTCGCTTGTCGATTAGAGAACGTATGGTTGAAGAGTCGAAATCTGCCAATGGTTCAGTGATATCATACTCATATTGCAAATCATCAGGCCATGTGGCCAATTGTGCTGGCGTAAGGGCCACGATGACCAACGCCCTCAAGCGATTCAAAACAGGGGTTAATCTTTCAAAAACTTGGGCTAAATCAGCTCCTGCAACCCCTGGGAAATCGAAGGTGATCAACGGTAAATCTCCACTTTTCCCCTCTAAAGTTGCGACCATTTCCTCAACCAATGTATTTGTCGAAGGAGGTACATCATGCCCCACGATAAGGCAAAACATCTCATGCAGGAGGCTTTTGCTGGGATTTTCCCCTGGGTAGTAGGAAAATCGATACGGATTCGGTGAAAGATTGCTTAATGACTGCAAAATAGAGGTTCGTCCCGAGCCGCGATCTCCAAGCAATACCATCAGGCGGGGGCTGCCAAAGCGCAGGTGCTGTCTCAAATCCGACATTAATTCACTTCGTCCGACCAACAATGCGTAGTCGTTGGCCTCAATCGGCTTTGGCGAGAAGGGGTTTGCACGCATATGGGGTAGGTGCAAAGCATTCGTCACACTATTCGACATCTATGGCTGCGAACTTCGATTGGGTTTAACAAGTTAACGCGAATCTAACACGTGAAGAATCCTGTTTCAAAGCGTTGAAGAGTGAACCGAATACCATCATAGCGTATTTATGTTCTTTTTATTGGGTTAAATATTTCCAATTAACGCATTATTAACGCTTTGTTAACGCATGTAAAGCGTTAGTAACGCTTTGTTAACGCATACGCATCTGATGATGTTCACCATATTGCTCCAAATCAAGCGGTTGGAACAAACCTATTCGCAACCCTTTAGGACATCGAACTCAAGGAACAAAACGAGGATTAGCCATGCCTGTTGAGAACAGCCGTCTGAAGGGATTTTTCAAATTAAGCGTCAAAGAGCGAAGAGAGAAGGTTGCAGAATTGGCCGGATTGGATCAAGAGGCTATCGACGCACTTGCCGCAACGGGAGAATTGTCAGAATCTGCTGCAGATCGGATTATTGAGAATGTAATCGGTACATTGGCACTCCCTGTAGGTGTTGCAACGAATTTCATTATCGATGATGAGCACTATATCGTACCCTTCGCCCTTGAAGAGCCATCAGTGGTTGCTGCAGCCAGCAATATGGCCAAGCGATGTCATGCAAAAGGGGGCTTTGTGTCCAACAATACAGACCCGATCATGATTGGTCAGATTCAAGTCGTAGGGTGCGAGGATGTTTTTGCAGCCAAATCAGCCATCCTTGAAGCAAAAGGCGGTTTGATTGAGGCCTGTAATGAGGTTGACCCGATTCTCGTCAAATTTGGAGGCGGGTGTCGAGATCTTGAGGCAAGAGTAATCGATACAGAATCCGGCCCAATGGTAATCGTCCATATTCTGGTCGATTGCCAGGATGCCATGGGTGCCAATGCAGTCAACACGATGGCGGAAACGATTGCACCACGTGTGGAAGCGATTTCCGGGGGCACTGTCATTCTCCGCATCATCAGTAATTTGGCCATACACCGTTTGGCCCGCGTTAGTGCTACTTTCACCCCTGTAGAAATGTCAAATGCAGGTGATGCCGCCCAAGGCGCAGAAGTCATCGAAGGGATTCTGCAAGCATACCACTTTGCCGCAGCAGACCCATTTAGAGCTACAACCCACAACAAGGGCATCATGAATGCGATTTCACCGATTGGAGTCGCCTGTGGACAAGATTGGCGTGCTATCGAATCTGGAGCGCATTCCTATGCATCATATGAGCGCACATATGGTTCCCTGACACATTGGGAAAAAGATGACGACGGAAATTTGGTTGGTTCGATTGAATTGCCTATGCCAGTTGGGCTCGTAGGCGGTGCTGTACGTGTACATCCTGTCGCCAAGGCCAATGTAGCCATCATGGGTGCCAGAACAGCTGATGATCTATCCAAGGTGATGGCAGCAGCAGGATTGGCACAGAATCTGGGAGCCCTACGTGCCCTCGCAACCGTCGGGATCCAAGCAGGTCACATGAAACTCCACGCCCGAAATATGGCAGTTACTGCTGGGGCAGAAGATCATGAAGTCGATGCAGTTGTGGAAATTGCGAAATCAAAAGGCCGCATCACTGCAGAGGCGATTGAGGCAGCACTCAAGGAAGTCAGAGAATGAATAGTTGGGGCTACAATGGTCGAAGAAGATTCAACCAACATCGGCATTTCATATAGGCCGAAAAGAGGAGTAAACACACTACTCGTTTTCTCTTTATTGTTCGTAATCAGCGCCGGATTGTTTTACGGGTGGATCTATTTGGGTGATGCCGATGGAGACGGACTAAACGATGAGTGTGTCGAATCTGGTGGTTGGCTTTGCCATAATAGCATGGCGACACCACTTGCAGACACTTGTATTTCGATATCCGGCGTATTGCTTCTTGTTGCGATAGTGACTTATGCTATCCAACAAATCGGAAGACTGAGATAATCCGTTGCCAAGTGTTCAATACAAAGAGTTCATCCGATACCCTTAGCAATCATATGAGAATGTGAAGGGAGAAAGTGGATGGTTATTGAAGAAAATTCTCACTCTTCTTCTGATTGAATAATCTCGGCACTTTCCTCATCCCAGCCTTCACCGACAGGGACTTCAGGTGCATCTTGAATTTCCCCATCCCCATCACCAAGACTTGCTGCCAGTTCAGCACCATCCATGCCCATTTTGGCAGCATGTTCCCTGAACCACTTACGCACTTTTTTCGATTCAGCGAATGGGCAACCAAACATCTCCGCAAAACGGCGAGTTGTTGTCAAGCGTCTTGAGAGTCCATCTCGCCGTCGATCAATCAAACCAAGATGAGCGAGGTCACGAACATGATCATAGGCACGTTGCCCAATCATTTCGACCAGTTGGCTCTGTGCCATTGGTTGATGATATGCAATCAGTGCTGCAGCCGCTAACAAGCGCTGAGGAATCTCAGTTCTGAACGACGATGGGATGTGGTTGGCCAATTTTGGTTTCACTTCCATAACCCATCTTCCACTGACGCTGGTCAGTTGGAGAGCCCCTCCAGGTCGACGTTTCATTGTGTGCTGTAGCGACTCGAGATTTGCAACAACCTCACCATGGGTTTGCTGTAGTGATTCTGCAAGCTCTTCAACAGAAAGGGAACGGCCTGCCCCGAACAAGGTTGCTTCTAGCAAGGTGCGTAGATCTACGTCACTCAGAATCATCACCCCCATCTGCTTGGCGTGGCCCGATACCGATCTCTGTAGATATGGTTGCAAAATCATCGTATTTCGGCCATTTGTCCTGCAAGAAAATATCCCCACTAGGATATTCCATTTGCCACAAATCTGTGTAACCCCGGTGCGTGAGGAACAAAGCGGAAACAAAACCCGTCACCTGGCCTTCTTCCTCGGCCTCCTTCAAAGTCCACCCTTCTGCAGCGGAATGCTCAGCTAGTTTTTCTGCGACTTGTTCCAGAGTCACTGGAGCGCCATCTGGACTGGCAGCCCGAATCGCCTCCCAGCATCGCCGAATATCATCCTCAAGGTCTTCCTTGTGCATCCGAGTCGTCACATTTGACATCCAATCACTGACTTCGGCCGCATGTTTAATCCGGCTCTCTTCGCGAATCCGGCGTTCCTCAACCTCTTGATGTGCCCCCTGCAGAGACATCAACAATTCAGTAAGGGTAACGGGGCGACCCTCCTCACGTTTTACTCGTCCATCGAGAAGATTGGGCAACGCATCAGTGGTTTGTCCAGTAATGATCCCCACACTGAAATTGTATTCTTCATCCTCAAATTCGGTTTGCCAACCTTCCAGAGCCCAAGGGTCATCCTCCCATTCTTCTTCAGCACGCTCTGCGCGATCGAGTAGTGTAGATGCTTGGCCATGCAATACTTTCCAAGCCATTCGTATTAGGCGCCCACAGGTTGGGAGGTCGATATTTTCTGTATCCTTTGTACGAAGATTGAACTGTTCGATGAAAACACTCAAATCAACATCCCACGGATCCAAACTTGCATCGTTAAACATCTGGAAAACGAGTGCGACAGATCGATCAAATGGGTCGGCTAGGCTCTGATGTTCTGCGCTTTCTAAATCTGCAATTTCAATCAAACGATCGATGTATCGATGCTTGTCGAGATTTGCATCATCTTGTTCACCAAGCAACTGTTTGACAATCGTCGCTTGCATGTCACGGGTCTCAAGTAGAGACATCGAAATCACTCCTGTTCCTCTACTTCAGGGACTTCAGAAATTTGCTCAACGGGTTCGGAAACCGCCTCTTCTTCAGCCTTTTTCGCATCCACTGCTTGCTCCCATTCGAGGCGTTCATCCATGTCCTCTTTTTCATCCGAGGCACGGTCAGCGAGTGAAGAAATTGTGATATCAGGCCCGTCATTTTCAACGATTTCAGGGCCTACTTCGGCAGAGACTGGAGTTTCACCTGCACCGTCTTCGGCATCCAATAATGAGCCACCCAGACTAGCTGGAGTCGGCAATTCTTCGGGTGCAGATTCCATCTTGGAAGGGTCAGGGAGATCTTTGGTCAGTTTCGCCTTCTTCTCAAGGGTGGCTGTCGCCGCTTCAAGTTCTGCCTCAGCCGCCTCGCCGAGTTCGATGGCCTGTTCACGATCGAAGTCAGTGATACGACGACTGCAACCATCGCCAGCATGAGTGATTCCGATGTGGTGGTCTGCGAGTTGGAGGCTGACCTTGCGCAATGTGACCATGATGAACTGAGCTCGTTGGCTACGTAGACGACAAAGGCGTGCGATATGTTCCGCGTTGTATGCATCGAGGTTCTGGTCAACTTCATCAAAGTAATAGAAAGGACTTGGGTCGTAATCTTGGATTGCGAAAATGAGAGCCAATGCTGCCATTGATTTCTCGCCACCAGAGAGAAGACTGAGTTTGCTCTTGCTAGATTTGCCTCGTGGTTGACACCACATCTCAAGACCACCTGTAAAGGGATCTTTTGGATTCTCAAGGCGCAACTCGGCGTTTCCACCATCAGATAATCTACTGTAAACTCTCTTGAAATTCTCAGAGACTATTTCCAATACGGTGGTCAACCTGGACTTGCGTTCACCCTCCAACTTTTCAGTAAGTTGGATGAGGTCTGTACGACGCTTTCTTAGGACGCTAGAATCATCAGTGATGCGGACAAGACGTTCTTCAGCCTCATCATATTGTTCGATCGCCATCATGTTGACATCGCCTAGATTTGAAATCCGACGCTCGATATTTCGGACACTAGACTCTGCATCCCCTACGCTGGGCAAGTCAATATCTTCAGTCAGTGGTTCGACATTCTGGGCTGACATTTCCTGCGTCAACTCCTCAAGTAGCCTGCGTTTGTTCTCAATTTCTTGAGATAGTTCATCGCAACGAGTTCGAAGAGATTCACGAGTGTTGCTATTTTGCTCAAGAGTTGCCTTGATTCCAGCACGATCTTCACGTAGTGACTTGGAACGCTCGTTGAGTTCTCGGTGTTCTTCAGCAACTTGTTCGTGAGCTTCGGAAACAGTTTCGAGTTCTGAATTCAATGTCTCAATTTCTGCATTGAGTTCGCTGATACGTGCTTGTGACTTATCGATGATTGAAGATTGCTCGGCAATACGCCGCTCGATTTCATTGACATTGTGCTGCAATAGTTCCGTATTCGCATTCCCTGTTGCCAGTTTAGATTCTGCGTCGATCTTCGCTTGCATTGCAGCAACACGGAGTTCATCGCTCGCCCTTAGGCGTTCTGAAAGATGTTCAGGTGATGATGAAAGTAAACTGTCGGAAGCAATCTGACGTTCATTGACAGCATTGTCGTAAGCCTCTGTTGCAGCATCAGCACGGTCCTGTAACTTCTGATATACATTCTTGGCTTCAACAAGTTGGGCGTTGCAAACCTTGAGCTTGTCTTGTGCCGATTCAAAGGCAGTGTTTGCTCGCTTCATATCTTCTTGCCACGCACGTAGTTTGAGACTTGAATCATCACCACCAAGATTGTTGATTTTCTCCCGTAGACGATGTTGATTTTGACGTGCTTCAGCCAGAGCAGCGTTGACCGTATCGGAAAGCAATTCCAATCGGCTGATTTCTGTTTCAGCCTGTTGAACTGCATTCATGCCAGCAATATTACCACCGAATTGGGGGCGGCGGCCTCGAACAGCACCACCGACCATGGCCCCACTTGCCTCGGTAATACTACCATCCAGGGTCACCATTCGCACACCACCCATGTGGCGTCTTGCAGTGCCCATATCTCGGACAATGAGTGTGTCTCGAACAGCGTGCTTTACTGCTGATTCAATCGTTTCATCAAACTCTAGTAGATTGAATGCAAAGCCTACAACACCGTCCTGACGAGCGGTCATGACTGCTTTACCACCAGGTCGACGAACGGTGAGCTTGTTCAGTGGTAGGAATGTGGCCCGGCCTGCACGATTGTCTCGCAACCACTTGATACAGGTCGCTGCGGTTTCATCGTCACGGACAATGATACTGTTCATTCCACCTCCTAGGGCGAAAGCAAGAGCCTCTTCATGTTCGGCATCCTTGGGCTCACACAATTGTCCAAGCGGCCCCAGTATCCCCTGAACCTGTCCTGAATCTTTGAGTGACATGACTGCGGAAACTGCTTGGGCCAATCCAGCCTTGGAACCGGATTTGTTTTCCATTTCGCCCTGAGCCCGGGCAAGGGAACGTTCTGCTTCGCGAACTTTCCTCTCAACTTCCTCAGTTTGCTCCATGAGTGTTCGTTCTTGACGTTGTAGGCGAGTCAATTCCTCAGCCATTTGGCTTCGATCATTTTCACCACTATCGCCTTGAAGATCCTCTCCAACCAATTGTAAGTCATCACGAGTAAGGCGAGCATCGGCGAGAGACTCTTCCAATTCTGCGAGGCGCTCTTCGGCCATTGTCACTTGATTTTGTGATCGGTCAGCCTCTAGGGATGCTGTAACACGTAACTCGTCGGCTTTGGTGACAGCTTCTGTTGCTTTGCCAAAGGCACGATTGAGGTCATGGTTTGCGCGATCCCCGCCTGAAATGGCTTCGCGCGCTGATTTCTCTTCTTCGGCTGCTGATTCCATGTCTGCATCGGCCTTGACCAATGCCTCTTGTGCCTCAGCGAGGCTGACTTGGTGGTTTTCAAGAGCTTGTTGTGCATTGGATTGTTCCTTGGAAAGTACTTGGCCCTCATCTTCAGCATCCTCGATTGCAGTTTCTGAGTCTGAAATGCGATCTTTGCGGGTTTCGACATCGACTTGCAGTTTGCGCAGACGTTCGCCGAGTGCCTTCCCATCATCACCAAGTACTGAATCGAGTTGGCGTTCAATATCGGCAATTTCGCTGTCTAAATCGAGAAGTTCAGAACCTGTTTCCTGGATTGATTTGGTAAGATTTTCAATGCGGGTGATGTAGCCTGTTCGCTCATCTGCAATCATTTGAATTTCATTTAATCGCGAACGGTGGCGAGCGTGAATGGCTGTAATACGCGCATTGTCAAGGGCTTCAGCTAGGTTGCGATATTTCATTGCCTGTTCGCGTTCCTTGCTGAGTGTTTTGAGACGGTCCTTGAGTTCCTCCTCGAGAAGAGATATGCGCTCAAGGTATTCTTCGGCCTTCTTGCGTTGCCGATCTGCACGCTTAATTTCATCATCATAGGCTGTAACACCGGCGACATCGTCGAGGACCTTTCTTCGATCCCGAGTTGTCATGGTGGCCAAATGGGTGACGTCACCCTGAAGGACGATGTTGTAACCATCCCCACGGGCTCCGGCCTCAGTGAGTATTCTTCGGAATTCGGTACTGGTTGAACTCCGTTCATTCAGATAGTAAGCAGTGACTGAATCATTCTTACGATTCAATTTGACTGTGCGTGTGAAGCGCACTTCGTCTGCATCGACACGCAAACGGCGTTGCCCCGAGTCGTCTGCGGTATTGTCAAACACCAAAGTTGCAGTACAAGATCTGGCTGGCTTGTCCTTCTTGCCACCATTGAAAATCAGATCCTTGACATTCTGGGCTCGTAGACTCTTGGCACTACGGGGGCCAAGAACGAATTGAATCGCATCACCACAGTTGCTTTTTCCGCTACCATTGGGTCCAGTAATCGCAGTGAAACCCAATTCATACGGAATCACCACCTCCCCTTTGAACGACTTAAAATTCTCTAATTCGATAGCCTTCAGAAACATCCCATCTCACCTGTTTGTATATCTTTGAATATACACGCTAGCATGGGCTTGAATCCCGACCACCATAAACACTGTGCTTCACGCACACGAGAGGGGTTGGATTTTTTGCAACCATTAGAGGCGCCGTGTTACGTTTATTATCAGCCCAAAGAACCGCTAAATCCACACTGGCTACAACCTTCACCATTGCAGTAATGACAGGTACGACCTACACCTTCGCCCCACTCATCGTCAGCATTGACTTGGAATGGATCTTCGAAGGCATCTAGCATCAGAGCGCGACGGAGATCCCCTACCGAGAAATTACCCCCGAGATGGCGTTCTGCAGAACCGATGAATTTGCGTGAACCCGAATCGCGGCCCTGGGAACGTTGCCCCTTTCTTCGTAAGGATCCACCTATGAGCGATAGGAAAAGTGCGATGGTCAGTAAAATCAGCGACATCCCACCCATCAAGGGGAAGCCGAAAATTTCACCTGCATCGAGTGGCCGCCCATCTTCAGTCAGCATTCCAAAGAAATCTGCAACGCCCACAAGTGCAACCAGCATTCCAAGCCTCTGGAAACGCTTGCCTCGGCGCTCGGAACGGCTGGGTTTCCTCTGATTTGAGAACAATGCACGCAGTGACGACCAAGTTAGAGAAACTCCGATTCCGAGGAGAGCCACATCGATGGGTTCCCACGTACCCAATGGTTGCAAGCACTCAGAAATTCCTGCGCTATTCAGATCCGCTTGAATGGCAGATTCACCACAAACACCGCTGAATACCATTGTCAAGACCAGTTTGTGCATATCTCCCCCGCCCATCTGGTAGAAGCCGATATGGAGATTCCAGAGTGTCAAGACGGAAAGCAACAGGCCGATTGCGAGTTTCGCGACATGCTTTGCTCGACCCATTGACTTCATTGTATACCGGACGAGTATTATGACTATCGCCGGGTTCCCCCGGGGAGGGTAACGTTGAATGCAATAATGCCAACCACCGAATGGAACGGGGTGATGTGATGGCGGATATCGTGGTGGTTGGTTCTGGAATCGCAGGCCTGTTTGTTGCAACCCGCTGTGCCCGTGCAGGATTATCCACAATGGTCGTGACAAAGAAGAATCTCTCAGATTCATCCACAAATTGGGCGCAAGGTGGTATCGCAGCAGCAATGTCGAATACAGATTACCAAGCACATATCGACGACACCATTGATGCAGGTTGTGGCCTTAGTGACCCGAAAATCGTTGAAATGGTCGTCCGTGAAGCTTCAAATCGAATTGGGGATTTGATATCTTCAGGAGTTCAATTCGATTCAAATGAAGATGGATTTGACCTAACTCTCGAGGGGGGGCATTCATCCCGGCGAATTCTGCATTCAAAGGATGCAACTGGAGCTGAAATTGAGCGGGCACTGATTATTGAAGCACGCGAATCTCCAAATCTAGAATTGCTTGAATCCCATATGGCTGTTGATTTAATTCTAAAGGAAAAATCCGCAGAAATCAAGGGTATCGCCGGTATTTGGGTCCTCACGCCTGATGAGGTTGTGAAAACAATTCCAGCGCAATCAATCATTATCGCCACAGGAGGGGCTGGCCACATATATCGCCAGACCACAAATCCGTCCGTTGCAACAGGTGACGGAATTGCCATGGCTCACAGAGCCGGTGCTAAGGTGCGAGATCTTGAATTCGTCCAATTCCACCCCACAGCACTAGCCCTCTCAGGCGAAAGGCCATTTCTCATTTCCGAAGCATTACGGGGCCATGGAGCTATTTTGATGACATCCGAAAATTTGGCAAAATGGGAATCAGAAGGAGGAGACCCTGCCGAATATTCATTCATGCTCAATCACGACACTCGTGGATCTTTGGCGACGCGAGATATCGTTGCCCGGGCTACGGATCAAGTGATGAAAGAAACCGGTGAAAACTGTGTTTGGTTGGTGACATCACACCTCGATAAAGAGGAAATTCAACAACGATTCCCGACCATCCGATCCAGATTGAAGAAGAATGGTTTGGAACTTGGAGTAGACCCCCTTCCAGTCGCACCTGCTGCCCACTATATGGTCGGAGGGATTTCAGTTGATGAAAATGGTTTGGCGAGACAATCTCCAGCCTGCTCAAATGAGATTCAATACCCTGGTCTATATGCGATTGGAGAAGTTGCCTGCACAGGCTTACACGGTGCGAATAGATTGGCGTCAAACAGCCTGTTGGAAGCAGTTGTTTTCTCACACCGGTGTGCTGAACATGTGATTGCAAATCTTGCCCCTGGTGGTGGAAACGAGGAGTTGCCAGAATGGCGTGCAGAAGGTTTGTCATCACTGGTTGAACATTCACCACTCAGAAGTGATCGAATCGCACTTCAATCAACAATGACCGATGATGTTGGACTTGTAAAACGGAATGCTAGATTACAGCGCGCGCAACGTCGATTGGAATTCCTAAGAGAAGAAGTCGAGCGAATCTGGAGAGGAAGCCTTCCAACACAAGAAGTCGTCGAACTACGGAATATGGTTCATGTGTCGAGATTGGTTACCAATGCAGCGATTAACCGCAAAGAAAACATCGGATTACACCACAATCTCGATTGTGATTAAACTCGTGTACTCTGCTCGATTCCCTTGACGAGGGCATGCAATGTTTGGTTTCGAGGAGTAGGGATACCCAAGGCTTCACCGCGCTTGACGACCTCTCCACAGATTGAATCGATCTCCGTTGGACGCCCAGCCATGATGTCCTGAAGCATGCTGACACGATTGTCAGCTGTCGCCCGACAAAGATCTTCCAACGATTGGGCCAAATCAAAATCTGACAAATCCACACCCTCTGCTGTAGCGATACGAGCGGCTTCTTCCATCGCTGCAAGTCCTGTTTCAAACAACTCGGGTTGAAGGAGCATCTCGCCATTCAATATACCCGAGATTGCGCAAACTGGGTTAATGGCCACATTAAGCAATAATTTCAACCAAATTTTTTTGTCAATATCCTCTGACCAAATTGGGTTCAGGCCAGCTTCATCCAAAGCGGACATCAAACTGTCAATTCGTGGTTCGACCGGTTCGAGGTCACTACCAGCCAAACCACCCATTACAAGGGTTCCACGGCTTGTCCAGTGGACTTCCCCTGGGCCAATTCGAATAGCCCCATGTGTGGTCGAGGCCCCAAGAACACGATGTTTACCCACAAAATTGGCTAACTTTTCCATATGGCCAATCCCATTTGAAAGGCACATGGCGACTCCATTCAAAGAAAGAATCGTGTCAGCCATTTTACACAATTCCGCGATGTCGTAACTTTTACCACAAAGAATTGCATAGTCTGCCCAACCCTGAATTTCAACAGGTATCTCTTGTTGATTGGTGTCAAAAACAGACCAGCGATCTGGTGCCAATGCAATCGTACGGCCATCTGGCGTATCGAGCAGTAAGCCAACCGCTGCTAGAGCTTGAGCGGTTTCACCACGAGCACAAAGCAACACTTCGCAACCGGAACGAGCCAGACGAGAAGCGACTAAGCCACCAATTGCCCCGACACCAAGAACAGCTACACGCATCATGACTCACATCCTTCGGAATCTTCGCAATGGCTGACAAAGTGTAGAACCCAATGTTCCGAAGTAGATTCAAGCCAGAAATATGGCTGGAATCCATTGTTCACATGTTGTACAAGGGGTTCGGAATCGAATGTCCATTCTTCACCGGGTTGTAGTGTAAATGAACTCAGACTCAAATTTGATTGACCACCGAATATCGCTTGCTTGACCTCGATGAATACAGGATCATCTCCGTGGTTCTTTATTGGAGATGTATGGGGCAGGAAAACCATTCCTTCGTACGAAGTGATGGCTGCGGGTGCTGGATTTAGTTCGGCCAGTGCATATTGCTGAAGATGGTGATAATCAGAGATTCCACCAAAACGGCACATCAACAAATTACCATCTTCGGGTAGGATGATTGTCCCATTATCAGAATGTGGATTATTAGATGAATAGATTCCTTGAGGTATCTCGGATAAATTCCAAATCCAAGTACCATTCTCATCAACAGCTTGCCAGCTCACATTTGCATTTATCGAAGGGACACCAATAGGACAGTGAATCGGTTCATCCTCTTCGAGGTGGATGAGGAATAGATCGACATGAGTCCCCATCGAAGGGTAGTGGAATAATTCAGATGCAGGGTATGAACCGGCAAACATTTGCAAGTGCTGTTCTGCAATTTCCAGCCTCCAATTGAATACACTCCCGTCATCCATCGTAGCTTTCAGAATTGGGGCCTCCATCGTATCCCCTACCAAAGATGGCCAGAGTGTGTGTGCAGAACCCAGCACCCCATTCATACAAACTGTCTGATTTTCACCAATATTCAGCGGCAGGATGGAGTCTCCTGCGAAAGAGAAACCGGGGGACTCCACAGACAAATTTCCGGGCATCACATCATCAAGAAGTATCTCGATACAATACTGGGGATTATCCCAATCTCCATCCCATGCCCACTGCTGTGCGGCAGGTGCAGGTCGGTTCGAGGGGGTAAACACGACTGAATGTGTACGAGGTTCAAGATTCTCAAACCAATACAAATTCATTGTAAAGGGAGATGTAGATTGCACATCTGCCTCCCAAACGCTGTATTCGATTGTGTAAGACTGATTTGACAGTGGTCCAATGTCTTCGAATTTACAGTTTGCAATTAAATCGAGAATATGCTCACCACAAGCATCCCAATGCGCCATCGGCTCCCTTCCTGTGAAAGTAACTTGGAATTCAACATCAATTGGGATGATTCCAATGGTCTCCAGAGGGAATTCAATCATACCCGAATCACCCGGTGCGAAAGATACCTCCGTTGGCCATTCAGAAGTATCGAGGCCTGAATCCCAATTTTCCAATTGACCGACCGGCATCATCCCAGGGAAACCCAACAAAAGCAAGGCCACCATGGCAATCCCAATGCGATTCTTTGCACTGTTATCGAAACCAACTGATTCGTTCAATACGAATGGAGTTGATATTGATTCGAGACTAAATCGGCGCCATGCCCCAAGTCCGATTAGGACCAACCATGGCCAAAATCCACCATTTAGTAGAACGTAGATTCCCGCAGCCAGAATACCAACGAAAAGCCATGTTTGGGTCCCACCATCCTCCATTTCCCCTGGATTCAATAGAGCCGAAAGGAGACGATCACCGGGGAAACCAGGCAAGGGGAGCAGAAGAATCCAACCCATCATCCCGAGACTGATTCCTGCTAAACCGAGAGGGTGGAGCCAAACTGAACGAAGAGCCACTTCTTCCGAAGTTAGGATCAAACTCAGTAACAAATCAGAGACAAGGGATGGTTCTACAAACGGAGCAGTAATTTCAAAATTTGGTGAAGTGTTAGAAGTCATCCAAAATCCAACAATAGTGAATATCGTTCCAGAAATCACCATCATAAATGGAGCGATTAAAGAAATCATTGCCAATGATTTTCGATCCCAAAAAGCCATCATATCCATCCGCCTTTGGCTTGTAAATCCAATCACTCCAAATGGCCAAATTGGGGCAGCAGGCGTCATCAAGAAAGGGACGGCAAGAGGGATGTGGTGCCCCAAATCGACTCCATTTCCAAGTGCAAATCTACGACGTGATTCACTCCCGATGAGCATGACAAGCGAAATTGGAAGTGCAAACCAGCAAAATGATTCAATCAGTAAATCTGAGTCCGTTAATTGTAGGGTTGGATCTTGTAGTTGTAACCACGCAGCACCGGCAAGTGACAAGAAAAATGTGAACACCATCCAAACCGCTGTGACTTGCCCACTTGAGAGTCCTTCACCTTGCGGAGGCTCTGGTAAAATGACGAGGCCGTAGGGGTTCCCATCTTGTAGAACCGCAATCCAAGAAAGTCCTCGCAAGTGTTTGTTCAGTGCATTGAGAGCTGTATCAGCGTTTTCTTGAGTTTTTTTGAGTTTGACCTGCCAACCTATTTCCACATCAGGCATTTCTTCGTCAATATGAAAAAAACGACCAATGATTCGTTCCAAAAGATCCCGATGAGACCACAATTCGGCGTCGATGCGGATGGATTCAATCACCTCTGACTCGCCCATAGCCCCACCTCTGTTGGGACTTGCGACCCCTCAACCGATATATGACCCACGCTTATGCAAAGTCAAAGCAGAACCGAAGGTTCTGATTATTTATTCTTGAATCTCTTGAGGCGGAACGTCTCTTCACGTTCCATTTCTTCGAGTCGAAGTTGAATAAATGTTTGTGCTTCCTTCATCTCTGGAATGACCTTGAATTCCAAAGCGTTGACACGACGCTTTGTCGCTTCAATCTCAACGAGTAGTCGCTTCAATGTGGCTTCCATTTCAGCCGCCTTTACGATATTTCCAATCAAATCAGAATAGGCGTCTGCGGCTTCATCGATGTAGGCAGAACCGCCGATTAGACCCATGCCTCGCTCACTCATTGTGCTGGTCAGGTTTGTACCCTCAACACTTGGAACGACGACACCCATGATATTTCGCGGCTTGACTTCAACCTCTGGTCGATTTGAAATCGCGATCGCGGCACTCTTGACCGCCAAACCACCTTCGATGGCACCTGCCAAACTAATCGCTTGCACAGCTCCACGATATGTCGAAACCAGACCTTCTCTGGCTTCAATCATTTCAGAAAGTAGGGTCCGGAATTCGTGGAACAAACCGTCTCGCTTTAGCTTCAACAGATTGTATCCATTCTGTGTTTGCTTGATACGACGCTTGAGATTGATGAGTTCCGAGCGCGTGGGTTTGATGTCCAGTGCCATGATTCTCACCTCCAAATCCTTTCAATGACCTATTCACTTCTTTTCAGTAGGATGGTACTTGTCAATCCACTTCTGGTCTAAGCGAACCAGATACTTGGTGGAAATATTCTGCATCAAATCCCAACACAAATCGAGGGTTTCGTCGATTGAACGGTTTTCATCTCGGCTCTGACGAAGGAACTTGTCCTCAAACAATCCCGAGAAATCAAGCAGTTGCTTGTCACGCTCATTCAATGCATCCTCACCGACAATTGCCACAAGACCCCGGAGTTCACGTCCTTGGGCGTATGCAGCGTACATCTGGTCGGATACCGATTTGTGATCTTCTCGGGTTGTCTTCTCACCAATACAGCCACCCATCAATCGAGATAGGCTTGGAAGTACGTTGATCGGCGGATAGATACCTGAACCATGCAATTCACGAGAAATCACAATTTGTCCTTCTGTGATGTATCCTGAAAGGTCAGGAATCGGGTGTGTGATATCATCACCAGGCATGGTTAGAATTGGGAATTGTGTGATACTTCCCTTCTTGCCCTTCACCAAACCGGCGCGCTCGTAAAGCATGGCCAAATCAGTATACATGTATCCGGGGTAACCACGGCGTCCTGGCACTTCTTCACGTGCTGCTCCAATTTGACGCAGTGCATCACAGTAGTTTGTGACATCCGTGTAAACCACCAGAACGTGGTAATCCTGCTCAAAAGCAAGGTATTCGGCTGCAGTCAATGCAAGTCGAGGCGTGATCAGACGCTCGACAGCAGGGTCGTCAGCTAGGTTGACGAATAGTACGGCATTTTCCAGTGCACCAGTTCGCTCCAGGTCACTACGGAAGAAATTGTATTCTTCTGCTGTAATTCCCATCGCACAGAATACCACAATGAATTCTTCATCGCTATCCTTCAATTTGGCTTGGCGTGCAATCTGTAGAGCAATGTCATTGTGCGGTAGACCTGAAGCACTGAAAATAGGCAACTTCTGTCCACGAACAAGGGTTGTGCAGCAATCGATAGCACTGATTCCAGTTTGGATGAAATCGTGAGGTGATTGTCGGCTGTATGGGTTAATTGCAGCACCAATGATGTCTGCTTCACCTTCAGCAACGATGGCTGGGCCACCGTCACGTGGGCGGCCTGCTCCATCGAGAATGCGTCCGATCAAATCCTTGCTCACAGGGAGTTTGAACACATCGCCCATGAATTTTACACTGCTACCCAAATCAACACCGGCTGTGCCTTCGAAAACTTGTACGACAACCATGTCATCGCTTGTATCCAAAACTTGTCCATTCTTCATGGTGCCATCTGTGAGGCGTAATTGTACGATTTCACCAAATGCTACTGGTTCTGTCTTCTCTAGGAAAACAAGAGGTCCTTTGACGTCTGTAATTGTTCGATATTCCTTTCCACTCATTCAAATTCCTCCTCAGTTTTCCTCCGCCGCAGCGGCAATTTGTTGGTTCATCTCATCGACTAAACCGTCGACTCGGTCTACATATCCGGGCTCAAATCGGTCACGCATTAGGTTGGTTCTTGCAGGGACGTTGACAACGTCCTCCAACAGTCCACCGGCTGCAAGTGCCTTCTTGGCTGAATCTTGGAATGTCAAAATAGCCTTAGCCATCTTGTATTGTTGCTCTAGGCCCGTGTATGCATCCACATCATGGAATCCATTTTGCTGTAGGAAGAATTCACGAATCATTCGTGCGACTTCAAGGGTCAACTGTTGATCCACAGGCAATGCATCGGAACCCACCAACTGAACAATTTCTTGCAACTCAGCTTCAACTTGAAGAAGACTGCTAATCTCAGTTCGAATCTCTGGGAAATCTGTAGCAATATTGTCACGGAACCACTGATCTAGGCTCTGAGGGTATAGCGAGTATGAACTCAACCAATTGATTGCAGGGAAGTGACGTTGTCGCGCCAAACCTGCGTCCAATCCCCAAAACACCTTGACGATTCGAAGTGTACCCTGTGATACTGGCTCGCTGATGTCACCACCAGGTGGAGACACCGCACCAATTACGGTCACTGAGCCGTCTTCACCCTCAAGGGTCTCAACACGGCCAGCACGCTCGTAGAATTCAGCCAATCGACTGGACAAATATGCTGGATATCCTTCTTCACCAGGCATCTCTTCTAGACGGCTACTGATCTCACGCATTGCTTCGGCCCATCGACTGGTCGAATCGGCCATCAATGCCACGTCATAACCCATGTCACGGAAATATTCTGCAATTGTGATTCCCGTATACACTGATGCTTCACGAGCGGCCACAGGCATGTTCGATGTGTTTGCAATCATCACGGTTCGATTCATCAACGGTTTACCCGTGTTCGGGTCAATCAAGTGGGGGAACTCATCCAACACTTCCGTCATTTCATTACCTCGCTCACCGCAGCCGATGTAAACCACGATTTGTGCGTCGGAATACTTGGCCAGCGATTGCTGTGTTACCGTCTTCCCTGAACCGAATGGACCAGGGATTCCAGCAGCACCACCCTTTGCGAGTGGGAACAAGAAATCGAGAATGCGCATACCGGTGATGAGTGGGGTATCTGGCGCATACTTCTGGTGATATGGCCGAGGTGTACGAACCGGCCACTTTTGCATCATTTGAATCTCAGTACCATCTTCAAGAGTACAGACCGTCTGAGTGACGTTGAACGATCCGCTCTCAATACTGGCTACCTTGCCACTGTGGTTTGGAGGAAGCATGACTTTGTGGACAATGGTTTCAGTTTCTTGAACCGTCCCAATCACGGCGCCTGGAGCGACTTCATCACCGACCGATACGGCCGCCTCAAAGTCCCAGACCTTCTCAAGGTCGAGACCATCAGCATCGACACCACGTTCGATGAAGGTGCCCATGGTCTTCTCCAATACCGGTAGTGGGCGTTGGATTCCATCGTAAATCTGCGTTAGCAGACCTGGGCCCAACTGAACCGATAGCGTCTGACCGGTGCGTACCACCGGCTCGCCTGGACGGATGCCAGACGTATCTTCATACACTTGAATTACAGACTTGTCACCGTGTAGTTCGATCACTTCGCCCATCAATCCTTCATGCCCTACGCGTACAACTTCATACATCCGCGAACGAATGCCCGTGGCCGTCACCACTGGTCCAGATATACGGTAAATCACTCCATTTTCATCACTCATTTTTTGTCACTTCCTTTTTTTGGAATCACTTCCATAGATCGACGCCGAGCGCCGATTTAATCGACTCGCGGAGGGTGTTATCCTCCTCGGTCCCAATGCCCAATACTGTGGGCGTAATGCTATCTGCAATCTGCGAACGCAGCCTGTCAGACAAGCGAATTAGATCAGCACTATCAATCACGACAATGCCAATATCCTTCTGGCTGAGTAAATTTCGCATTGTAGATGCAAGTTCCTCATCACCTTCGGGATTGTGCAAGCGACTAACGCCTGCAAGCTGGAATCCTAGAGTGAATTCAGAAGTACCGACTACAGCAATTTCCATTCATTCACCTCACAGATTCATGTGCGCTTCAATGACCTCATCAGAGAGGCCTGCCGCCTTGCCACGCACAAGCAAGCGGATGTTTTGCACCTCGAGCACTTTGCTCTCGATGTAGTGTATTACGGGGAATGCCGATAACGGATTCAGGTATGAGAAACGACGCATCATTGAGTTGCGTTGTTCCTGCAACAGCGTGACCACGGGGTCTAGACTTGTCGCAGAAGCCTGAATCGCATCATCGAATCCATTGTCATCAAACGAAGGAGCTCGGCAGAGGGCCTCGAGTACACCTTCATTTGAATCAGCTAATGATGCAGTTTTGAGAACTGCTTTGGAAATTTTTCCACCTCCAATCATCATTGCATCGCGATTTTCACCATTGATTCCTTGGCGAACACCTCGGAATTGATTGATGATATTTCGATGATCAATTTCAACTTGGATATATCGCTCTAAGAGCGGGGGACTATCAGGTCCGCGAACTGCATCCAATGCATCTCGATAGTATGCAGAGTCGAGCATATCTTCCATTTCTTGAAGGGTTGCATCGGGCTCTAAACGAGCAAGTGCGTGCCCCCAAGCGGTTCCAGACATCGCAGTAACTGCGTCACTTAGAGTGTCACAGTTCCGAACAATATCAAGCCAGTCACTGTTACTTGCGTTTTCTTCAGGAAGAACCTGACCAGCGACTATTTCGATATCTGCCCCACTATGTATCGCGCGTAAGACTGTCTTTGCATTCTGAAATGAGAATCGCGTAACATACACGGCAACTGTGCCTTTGAGACGTCCCTGGCAGAAGCCAAGCACAGTCGCAAGGTCAGCATCCAAATTGTGATTGAGGGCTGCTTCAATTAAATCTGCACCAGACAAACGAGGTGCATACAAATCGATTTCATTTCGATAGCCCATATCACCGATGGAAATACCGATTGTATCGGGTCCTTGTTGGAGTAATTGGCGCATCCGAGTCGAATCGATCAAGCCTGCTCTACGTGTTTTTGCACGTGCAGCGGCATTGGCCACGTTACTGCGACCATTGTTGATTCGAACCATTCAAACACCTCACTTAATTTCCAAATAGCGTTTCATTGACAGATGCCAAGCTGGCTTTCCAAGCCTCTTCTAGGCGGTTGTCAAATCTGTAATCTAGTACGATCGAACCATCTGCAGATTCGAGAGTGAATCCGCCTAGTCCGTCGATATCAGCTCCAAAATTGAATCCCTTTGCTTCCATCTCGAGGGCTTTACGATCAATGGAGACAGGACGCATAGTCATGCCATCTCCTTCTTTCTTGGCCTCGGCGACAAGCGCCTTGACCAGGGTGGCTCGGCCAGATAGTTTGGCTGAACCAACCTCTGCCTTGACAGCATCCCAGGTCGCATTCAACTCACTTGCTCTTGCAATGAGTTGGCGCTTCTGGTTGTCCTGTCGAGAGGATGCAACGAGTTCCTTTGAGAGCTGTGTGGCTTCTCGCTCAGCCCGAGATACCAAGGCATCTCGGATTTCTGCGACCTCGGCCTCAGCCTCTTTGTTCAATGATTTGGCCGTTTTCTTGGCCCCATCCTTGAGGGCTTTGGCTTCCGCCTTTGCCTGAGCGGCAATTTCGTCAGCTAACGCATCTAGAGACATCATCACACATTCCATTTTGAGTCGTATCAGTGGTTTTGACCGTTCTGCTCAGAGCAGGAACATGGCCAAGAAACCGAACAGAACGATGGTCTCAGGCAGAGCTGTAAAGATCAATGCATGAGTGAATCGGTCCTTGTCTTCGGCAAGCATGCCGACTGCGGCTGCGCCAATTTGACCTTGGCTCATACCGGTTCCGATTCCAGTTAGACCGAGTGCAAGACCTGCACCGATCATCTTGTATGCATTTTCTGTGTTTACGTTGTCTGCTGAATCTCCTGTCTGAGCTGCTACAATACCGGTTAAGATAAACAGCACACTCATGACAAGCATCATTCTAACGCCTATTTTCAGGGTTTTATTTTTCATTTTATTTTCCTCCGTTTTTTCCGTTGCTAAGCAAGGAATGTGATATGCGCTATTCCACCTCCACGCGGCGCGCTTTGAATCCGAATGGCTTGAACGCCTCGCCACTCGAGTCATAGAACTGGCGCATCCATTCCACGAAGTGCAATCGCACCGCGTGGATGTTTGGACTGAATACACCAAGTCCCCATGCAAATAGTTGGACTGCAAACCAACCAATGAGAATGAATGGGAAAAATGGGCTGGAGAAGTCGAGACTTCCATACAACATATTGTTCCCTGTTTCAGCTATTTTCACACCGACAACACCGACGGCGAAGAGACGGACATAGGACAACACTGTGGGCAGCATACCGATTGCTTCAATGCCTGCCAAACCGATATTGATTGGGAATGGAACTCCATGGTATCGGTATAATGTCCACATCAGCATACACAAACCTACACCGAACTTGGCCACCCCGACCATCATCACTGTATCCATCAAGTCTAGGTAGGCTGGGTCTGGATTCATCCATTTTTCCTGGTATGCAGGAATAGAGAGGAAGGCATAGGCTGCAAGGAACCCACCAATGAGAATCAACATCCAACTGCCCTTCTCGAATGCGGCACAAACGAATCCTTGGTCGCCATGGCCATTCCCGTAAAGCCAGATGTCTCTGAATCCGACAGCCAAACCAATGAACACGTGTGCGAGACCCAAGTAGATGGTCAAGAGAATCAAGTGTTCGAGGTTGCCACCATGAGCGGCGTCGGAGACGCGGTGGAATGGATATGCTAGAGTGAGTCCGAATGGACCATCCAAAACCCAGTGAACTTCGCCACCATTCGGGTAAAGCACAGTCATCCAAGAGACCCAACCTGGGAGATACTGATCGTGTTCAGTACCGAACTTGGGGTCTTTCCAATGGTAGTGGCCATGGGAGCCGTCAGGTAGTACTGCGGCCTCACATTGGGCAACACCGATGATTCCTTCAACGTCACAGTGTCCGTGCGGGAGGAACTCAAACCCGGCAAATTCACCATAGATATAGCCGAAAATGACTGTTGCAATACCAATGTAGACTAGGAATTTTCCACCCAAGTGCATGAGTTCGTTGTTACCCGCGCGCCTCATGACCATTGCACCCAGCCCAAGAGTGACCAAACCATAGGCCATGTCTCCAAGCATCAGACCGAAGAAAATTGGATACGTGATGAACATGAATAGAGTGGGGTCAATTCGACCATAGCCAGGGCGGCCAACAGCATCTGTCAGCAACTCCATCGGCTTACTAGCAGTCCGATCAGGGTAAGCGATTGGAGGCATTTCTTGGTGATGATGGTGGTCCGCATGTCCATGGCCACCACCCCCTGGTTCAATCTTGAATGGCTCGATATCAACAACCGTACATACTGAGGATAAAGCAGTCATGACCTCGTCAGATCGATCCATTTCGACCCAGCCATCTACGATGAATGCGTGTTCTGTGGTTGCAATTCGTACGGGTGCGGTCGCCAATTCTTGGTCACGCTCTAACAATTCCAAACCGGAGTGGAGTGAATCTGCATTGGATTCAGCCCAAGACTCAAGAGTGTTATTCAGTGACTCTTGTTCAGAGAGTAGTTGAGTTTTCTCAGAATCAATTTCGTCGATGCGCATATCGATACTACCATCATACTCTGGAACAGGGGTTGGAGAAAACCCTGCACCTTCCAAATTGGATTGTGCTTCGGACGCATCTTCATTCAACACAAAGACGCCGACTACTGTCTTCTTTCCAACATTGCCAGTAAACATCAATCCACCATTGGGGACTTCAACTGCTTGGACATCACGAACCGTACCGATAAAGCAGGTTAGATGATTGTAGCCGGATAGTAGATCAATGTCCAATTTGAGTGGTGCAACCATTGAGAGAATCGATTCTTCATCAGCAAGTACCTTGAGATTCGATTCAACTTCATCAAGTCGTTCTTGAGTTGATACAAGTGTTTCGACCTCATCATACAAATTACCGGAAAGAGATGTTCGGACATCCTGAATCGATTTGACCGCGTTGGTTTTTGCTGTGACCATTCCTGCTGCATTACGCAACTTGTTGACGTCACGGCTTAACTGCTCAGCGGAATTACGAGGGGAACCCATCGACAGGTCACCATCTTCACCATCGTAATCGACCAAGTGTAGGGCTCGAAGTTGGGCGAGCATCTCAATGGTGGAATCCAACTTATCCAGTGTACCCGAAGCGACCAAACGGCCCATTTGTCGGGTGTGGATTTGAGACATTTTTCTCCCTCGAATCGGATTAAGCTCTGAAGGCATCAAGGACGACATCGACCGCTTTGGAACGGCTTGAATCTCCGCTGCCATGAATCGAATCAATGGCTTTGTCTCCTTTCTTAGAGACCTTGGCTGCTTCTTTCTCTGCGGCCTTGCGTGCATCGTCAATCATTTGCTGTGCATCCGATTGAGCCTGTGCCCGCCCTTCAGTTACAGTTTCCGAGGCAGCGATACGCGCCTTGGTCACAATGTTGCTCGCTTCAGACTCAGCTTTGGCAAGCGTTGCGCTTGCATCAGCCTCGGCATCTTTGATGGTTCGTAGTACATCAGCACGACTCATACAATCACCTACGTTCTCGCGCGACTGTTGATGGGTTTATGATGATACCCGCATGACAACAAGACTTGGGAGATTGGGATTGTAAGAAATCGACATTAGGATTGAACCAAATACACGATTGATTGCCGTAAGTCATGATGGATACGGAACGTATCGGCGACGAGGATTGGGCTGAACTACAGCGCAACCTTGAGGCCACCATACCAGTTTACGATCGTATCAATCGATTTGCAACATTTGGACAGGATAAAAAATGGAGGAAGATGGTTCGCAGTCGCCTTCCCAAGGAAGGGAGAATCCTCGAAGTCGGTTGTGGCCCTGGGACCTTCGCAGAAATGGTTCCAGACCGTGAATTGACTTGCCTCGACCCGATTCCAGCAATGCTTTCCGTGGCCAAAAAGAGAGTAAATGAAAATCGAAACAAACCTGCTGAATTTGTCGAAGCGACAGCAGAGGACATGCCCTTTGAAGACGAAAGTTTCGAAGGAGTTTGCTCCTTGTTTTCATTCAGAGATTGGTATGACAAGAGGGCCGGACTCGCCGAAGTCAAACGTGTCCTCAAACCCGGGGGGACCCTCGTCATTGTTGATCCAGCCAAAATGAATCGTGTGCATGGATGGTTTGGCTATCTTTGGATGCGAATTTGGGTCGGTGCTTACGCGCGTTTCATTTGTAAGATGAAAGAACACCCTTGGAAATGGTTGACCAAAACTTACGTTCACTTTGGAACGACCAAGGACTACGTACGCATGCTTAACGAAAGTGGGTTTACAGAGGTAAAGGCGAAAGTGGTGTTCCCAGGGATGGCCACGATTTGGACTGCAAAAAAATCAAGTTAGATTGGTGTGAGGAATTGTTATGCAGGCTGGTTCAGGGAACTTCGAAAGAGAGGGAGAGATTTCGACACAGTATGTCCCCACTCAACAAACAATTACTGGACTGATTCCTCAGCAAGTTATAGTCGGCCAACAACAACCCCAGATGGTGATTGGACCCCATGGACAACAAGTCTACGTGATGCAAAAACCACAGAGTGATGGGTTGATTATTGCTGTCTGGATTCTATCGGCTTGTTCCCTTATTATTTCACCACTTTTCTGTGGAATCCCCGCAATAATTTGTGCAGTCATAGCAATGACGCAAAATCATCCGAAGGGTGTACAGGCACTCATCGTATCCATTGTTTGTCCAATTATTGGAATCGGGATTTCGATTGTAATTTTGTTTGCATTATCAGGAATGTAATCATAGAATCCAAAACATCCTTCGGCAGGTAACTGCGCGCCAAATGATACCTTTTGTCAAACGATTGAAAGTCAAATTTAGCATCCAATTTGGAAGACGGAATAGCAAGCTACCAACCCGGAAGGCTCGCTTGGAGTTTCGCATCACTTTACCCATCTGTCGATCCCATCTATGCTCGTATTCCTCTAGAGGAGTTCCTTCACTCAAGTGTTGAGCAATGGTTTGTCCAGCGATTCGGCCACCAATCATGGCGATTGTAATGCCTGCACCATTGGAGGGGAGAACCATTCCTGCCGCGTCACCCACGAGCATGTAGTTGCCTTTGACAAAAGTTCGAATCGTACCGGACATCGGCAAAGAACCTGCGCCACGGAATGAAATATCACCATCATACTTTGAAATGAATTCCTTCGCATATTGATTAAGGCTGATTCCCTTGGAAAAACTACGCTGAATCCCAAGTCCAATGTTGGCTCCACTTGATTTCGGAAACATCCAGGCATACCCACCTGGGGCCATCGAACCAAAGTGAAGTTCAACCGCTTCACCAAAGTCACCATCCATCAAGACAAATTTGACAGGGATTTTGAGAGATGATTCATCCCAATGATCACGGCGTAATGGATCATTGTGACCCCCTGCACCGACAATGACCTTGGCAGTGTATGTATCACCACCTCGTACAATGACTTGGTTGTCAATAACCCGTTCCACATGGGAATCAACTAGATATTTAGCCCCGTTTTCTTTGGCCAATTCCACCAATGCCTCATCGTGTGTGACACGATTCAAGACCAATCCTTCAAAATCAAATTTTAGTGGTTTACCAGATGGTGGGACAATATGCATTTCAGTAGAACGTCTAGAAATTGCATCTTCTGGAGTTCGGAATAACTCATCCATATCTGGTACATCTGGACAGAGACGCCGCATCTCATCATTACTTGGAACCAACTCGCCACACTGTAAGGGTGTGCCAATCGGATCACGTCCATCGATGACCAGGACATCAGCACCATTTGCGGCAGCATATCGAGCCACAGTACTGCCCGCAGGGCCACCCCCAATCACGATCACATCATGATGATTGGATTCATTCATTGCGCGTCATCACCTGCCGAGTCATCGCTTCAAGGACGTCTCTAACCTCAGATTGAGGGAATTCGTAAAGATGGTTCAATGCACGCTCCAAATGATTGTGAATCAGGATACGGCAGTACCCAAATGAGTCGCCTTGTTCCAACAATGCCTCAAGTTCATCCCACCGGTCATCTCGGAATTCAGCTAGAACGTCAGCCAATATTCTCCGAGAATCACCATGTAACAGTGTAAGGGCGTGGATGATTGGAAGTGTCATTTTACCTTCATGGATGTCTGTGCCTCGGGCTTTACCCATGCGCTCATCCCCGGTCAAATCGAGTATATCATCAACCAACTGGAATGCAATGCCCAGTTCCATCCCAAACTCACGCAAGAGGAGCGCATCGCGATCGGATGAACCTGCAATAATAGCAGCACATTCACAAGCGGATGCGAATGGCCCTGCGGTTTTCCCTCGGACAATTTCATAGTAATCTTCCGGGGTGGTCGAAAGATCGGAAATATGCTGGATTTGCTTCAGTTCACCTGCGGCAATAGCTGCGCAGGTGTCAGCCATAATCCGTACAACACGTTCCTCATAGCGGCCCCCTAGACCGAAACCCATAACGAAAAGGAAATCACCACCAATAATTGCATGATCCAGACCGTGTTTTTCGTGAAGTGTTTGAACTCCACGACGTAATTTTGCACCATCGTAGATATCGTCGTGTATCAGGGTCGCTGTGTGAATCAGTTCGGTTGCAACCGCAAAATCAAGCACCTCATCACGAACATCCCCTCCTGCCAATTCATAGGCGAGTAAGGTAAGCACGGGCCGTATTCGTTTACCACCAGCAAGAAGAATTTCTCGTGCGAGTTCCATGGCAGGAGCATAGGTACCGCTTAGAGAAGACTCAACGACTGACTCAATCGCTGATTCTACCTCAATTCGACGTTCGATGAGAAGCGAATTCTCAAGGATGTTTTCCGCCATTGAACCTTCGACGAGGGGTGCCTATATCAACAGGTGGCTACCGCCCAGAGCCGGGCACGTTACGTGTCTGCCTACGGCGGGATGAATATGGGAGCGGAAGCAGAACCTACTCAGATTCGCCTCGTATGTGTCGGTGATGATGATGTTGCAACAGGTTCTCATGTTCGGAAGTGGATGGAAACCAAGCCACTAGAGGATCTAGAAATCGATGTACAATTCGGCGTTGAACTAAATTCAGCACTTGAAATTCTAGAAAATGGCGACACTGATTTACTCGCAATTTCAGCTTCAAGTTGGTACGTCTGTAAGGGTGCACCCAACACGATGGTTGCTGCCACGCTTCCTAGGCGTGATGAAAATCATATTCTCGTCGCTAAAGATCGTCTGGATTACTTGGATTACAAGTCGATTATTCTCGTTGAAAATCGACTACAAAGAAGACAATTAAGACGATACAGACAGGATTTTAGAATACTAGACCCCGTGGCTTTTGCTGACATGATTGGCAGAGAAATTCCGGCCAAATCCGGGCTGGAATTGTTGGCATGGATGGAAGATCTTCATGCGACGAAAATGATTACTGGATATGTAAGTGAAATGCACCTTTTCAACAGTGCAAAAATAGACTCCAGACGACACAAGTTGATGACTGATTCGAAAGAGAATTCGGCCCGGTTTTTGCCAAGCCCTCTGAACGGACTTACACTGTTAATTTCAAGAAAAGGATTCCCGGCCAGCCTTGCTGAAAAAATTGGAGATTCGGAATCGATGACTGCATGGGATTGTGAGCGAACCATTCTGGACAGAATTGAACCGGACATTCACGATAAAATTGGGATGATCGTCCGTCACCGACAAATCCCATCCCTACTGAATCAAGCAGAAAAAGAAAAAGATTTGTTACGCTCCACATCACTACTAAATCCAGAAGGTGATATCATTGGAGACATATCATTGGTCGAAATTCTGATTGAAATTATTGGACGAACTGGGGAGAGGACATTGTTGGTGGAAAAATTGGTGGAAAAAGAGATGGCTCCAACACACGCTCGATTGGTTATGTCTGAGTGGCAAGACATGCTCAATTTGGTTACGAAAGAGCATGAAGAAGACATTCGTTTGGGCCCTGCTCGACCCCCATTCCTCGATTTGTGACGGCGTTTTTCGAAGGGTCCCAAGACGGCCCTTAGGGCCGTTCTAGAAGCGTAACATATACAGGTGCCTAGGAGCGCAAACGGTGGCGAGGGTGAAGAATGGTCGATGAAAATCTGCTGTCAGAGTTGTATTCAGCCCGTCTGGATGAACTCAGGGAGATGGCGATTGCACAGGACATTTCCAAAGCCGGTAATGTCGAACAATTGCGTGCTAGATTGATTGACCAAGTCGCACTATCTGAGATTGACCTATCTTGGGATTCCCTTCAGGAAATGCCAAACAAAAATCTAGGTGAGATGCTCGGTGTATTCGGTGTCAAGCGCTCCGGTTCAATCAAGGAAAAGCGCCAACGGCTTTGGTTGCACCTAAATCACGATCCCAAGAAATTGAACCCTGAAACGATTGCAGATGCAACACGGGACCAATTACACGAACTTTGCAAGGCACTTGAGTTGCCGCGATCAGGTAGTAAACAGCAACTATTCGCCAGGGTTGCAGGTGTTCTCTCGGCCCACGAGGGTGGTTGGGGCAAAGTCAAGAAAAGTTTGCGCAGAGGTAAAACCGCCCCAGTAATCCCCAGTACGCCTCTACCAGTTAGTCCAACAGCAGCGCCGGAAACACCTACCTTCGTCACTCCTGTTCAAGATGATGAGGCCGCAGAGTTGGCAGCGATGATTCAAGCATCGATTGATGCTGTCGATGTCGATGAATTGACAGATGTTCTAGAGGAACCCGACGAACCGGCACCCGAAGAATACGAAGGTATTGTAGAGCCTGAAATTATGGTTGCAACACCCACAAATTTGACGATTGATGAAGGAACTGGTTCAGCAATCATTGAGTTGGATGCTCGAATCGCAGAATTACACAGCCACATACGGGAATTCTTACTCATCAGCCGTGAGCATGATGCAAACGACGTCACAGCATTTGTTGAGGACCTCGGTGCACAGGGCTTCCAAGTCTCACATGCCATGGTACGGAATCGAATCTTGGCAGAGATTACGGCAATGGCAAATCGTCGTGATGCTGAAAGTGATGCAAGTTCCCAAGCTCCTGGTTCTTGGAGAGAGAGAAAAGCACTCAGGAAGCTCGAAGAGTGTAGATCGGAACTTTTGGATCAACTAGAGGCGATTCTAGATTCGAACAGTGAAGATCTTGCTTTGGCCAGAGTACGCTTTGAAACTGTGGCTGCAGAATCTGGTCTCGATTTAGAATTGCCAGGAATTAGTGGCCGAGTACACGGTCTATTCGATTTACAGGTTAGCCTGAGAGAAGCTGAGGAAGATATCGACCCTGTGACCGCC
This sequence comes from Marine Group II euryarchaeote MED-G33, assembly GCA_949538655.1. Taxonomy (GTDB): domain Archaea; phylum Thermoplasmatota; class Poseidoniia; order Poseidoniales; family Thalassarchaeaceae; genus MGIIb-P. Next base: position 38,568 of record CATISE010000059.1, read on the forward strand.
CGTCGACAACGAGCGATGGAGGTCCTCTACAGAGGCACCCAAGATGTTTCCAGTGATGCAATGCGAACACTACAGAAGTTTGAGGAGCAAATGGAAAACTTTGAGCGAATTGTCGAGACATTGGTTCGAAGGGCTGAGGGACAGTTCGGCCCTGTTGAACACGCATTGTTGGTTCGCTTCCTTGAACGTAGAGGATGGGATGTTGGCCATCCAGAAGTCCGTTCACGAGCAATCGCAGCCGCAGGTGTTCTAGCAGCGGCCATGGGTTACATCAATTCAGAAGACATACCTGGTTTACCATCTTCAATATCCCTTGACCCCGATAAGGTATCAGATGTTGTTGATTCACTCCGGGGTTTACTCGTCGACATGGGACGAAGTGCACCCACTGCAGATACCGTGGCCCATGGTATCTCTGCAGAGGATGCTAAACAAGCTGCTGAGACTTCAAACATTGGACGAGTCAGGGGTAAATTGGATCAAGCGGATGAGTTGCTGAGCCGCCTATCTCGTGGGACCGATGCTGAAGCCGGCGAATGAAGGTTCAACGAGGTCGAACGATGTTCACGATCTTTAGGGCTGCTTTGGCTAAGTTCAAAGGAAAATGGGATGAATTCGACCCTGCACTCCGATTCTTGCTTTATTGCGAAATCGGATTCTATTGTCTGTTAGCGTTTACTGTATTGATTTGGCAACCAGAATTCCTCTGACTCAATAGCGACCTGATCTGTTTAGACTATCACGGAATCAACGGTTTGCAGAATAGTAGGACTGGAACACCTTGGTGACTTGCTCGATGCTACGAACACCTTGCGCCTGTAAATCAAGGAGAATTTGTTCACGCATTTGGATTGCGGCCTCGAAGTCAGAGGCACGAATTCCAGCGGATGCACACAGTGTCTCTCTGAATTTACTGGGCACACCCGTTTCCACAATGGAGTCCGTTGCTGGATCGTATTTCCAAATCGGGTTTAGACGGGGTTTGTTCCCTTCCATACCTGAAACCTCTGCGACCTCCGTAATTCTACGAAGTGTCTTACCACCTTTGTGTACTCGACTTTGCATAATGATTAGGTCTAATCCGGAGAGCATGATTGGAGGGACATCCATCGGGGCACTGGTGAGACGTGTGACCGTTTCCGAAGCAGTGTTTGAGTGGAGGCTCCCACAGGAACCGTCGTGACCTGTGTTCATCGCAGTCAGCAGTGTTGCAGCTTCAGGTCCACGCACTTCTCCGACAATGATACGATCAGGACGCATTCGCAAGCTCGATTTTAGACAATCATCCATCGAGATTGAAGAGGTTCCATCTGGACGCTCTTGACGTGTTTCCATTCGCAACCAGTGATCATGGTAGACTTGCAATTCAGCGGTGTCCTCAACTGTGAGGAGGCGCTTGTCCCACGGAATGAACATCCCGAGACAGTTGAGTGTGGTCGTCTTACCCGAACCTGTGCCGCCCGCAATCACGAAATTGGCTGGTCGGGCATTGAGACCCTCGACCCAAACCCACATCATGGCTGCCAATCGACTGTTGACCGTGCCCCAACTCATCAGGTCAATGATGGTGATTGGGTCCTCTCGGAACTTTCGAATCGTGAGAGTGGGACCATCGGGTGAGATGGGTGGCAATGTACCGTTCACACGAGAACCATCTGGTAAACGCCCATCGAAGATTGGGACTAGACCTGGCCCGTTGCCCAGTGGGACGTTGGTAAAAGCGGCGATGTTCTTTGCAACCTGAATCCCTTCATCATCATTCATCCAAACGTTGGTTCGACAAATTCCAAAATCACGATGGGCGACTTTCACACATTGAGCCCCGCCATTGTACATGACTTCCTCAAGTTGATCGTCTTCAAGTAAAACTGCCAATTCCCCATACGGATTGTCAACAGCTTGACCATCGTAATGATACATCGGACTGGGATGTCCGGGTTCCATGTAAACCGTCACTGGGCCATATCGAGCAAGTACTGATTCTGACATATTTTCACCTCACGCCATTCCACTTTGAATCGCTTCAAACAAACCAATGTAGAGCAGGGCAGAGATTGTGGACCAGAATGGAATCCACCAAAGTGCCTGCTTGGTTCGCCCGAGCATTCGACCTGAAATGACGACACTGAGAGCGGCCGAAGCCATGAGATAAGGCATCATCACATTGTGAATATGGCCCCAATAGGCCCCTGCTGCTGCGAGGCCGAAAACTGCAAACATGAATCCCATCACACCAGGGAGGAGGAGGCACATCAGCATCAAAAGCAAGAATGATTGCCCAGACATTTCCTTTTCTCGAACATTGATGAGTTTATTCAAGCGATCATATTCGATGGACATTGAGTTGGTGACTTCGCCCAAAGGCGCGTCTTGTTCAATTGCAGTCGATAGTAAATTGACGACACGTTGAATCAAAATGCTTCGACTATTGATAGCATATTCCGCGAGCGCGGCATCGAATGATGTGGAACGGGAACGGTCGATGGCCTGGGTCAATAACTTCCCAGTTTCATCCTGCCGATTTCTAGAAATTTCAGTGAGTGCCTGCTGCAAACCTAATCCTGCACCGATGCTTGATGAAATTGATTCGAGAACCTCGGGGAGGGCCTCCTCCAATTGGCGGCGGCGGCGGCGTTCTAAGAATCCGGGGATGGCACCTGCCAAACAGGGCAACATAATTGGAATCACGAGTACAAGAAATATGCTTTGGCTAAACAAATCATACAAATCCCAGAGAATTTGCATCAAATCACCCCTGGGTCACTGGTATGTGCCTTGAAGCCAAACAAGGCCATCACAATCAATGTCATGAATAGGGCAGGGCCAAAACAGGATGCTGCGGCGGCAAGAGATGACATCCCCGGGATCCCACTGGTCATTAGCCCGGGTGCAATGACAGGAATCATTGCAGCAATTCCGAACATAATGGGAGATAGGATTCCGAATGTCAGGAGGATTGTAGGCATCCCAGATAATTTCTCGATGTAAGCAGCCAACTTGTCGTTGCGCTCTTCTTCTTCACGCTCTGATTGTTGAGACAAGGCTCGAACCAAATCGGTGTCACTAGTCACATTGGTCCTCAATGTATTGAGGAATCGTGAATAGGCCTTGCTACTTGCTTTAGAACTTAGACGTGAAAATTCTTTTTCCAACTTTGAGCCACGTTGCAAATTCGCGATAGCTTCTTTGAAATCTTTTGAAATCACTCCATAGCCGCCTTGACCAATCATTTGCATGGCTGCCTCCAAACCAATACCTGATCCGAGTAATACCATGACTGCTCTCATGGCGTAGAGGAGATCTGCTGATTCCTCGGCGTTGGTGGCCATACCTAAATCACATCCTCAATCAATTCAAACGAATATGATCCATCATCACCATCGTATTCTAACCGATGGAAAGCCACCTTGAGTTCTTTCTCAGTAAAGGGATCTAGCAACCAAACTTCAGCGCTTCGGAATATGTTGAGCACCTCTCTGTACCCAGCAATTCCAAGATGTCCTTTCATGATGTAAACAGCCGACTCAGCGCCCTCATCAACAAGATCGTCACCTTCACCACCACGCTTCACTTCGCGGGTAATTCTGCGTCGAATATTGACTGAAATTCGACAATTGTCGAACTGTAGCCAGTCGCCTTCGAACCCCCGAAGGAACACGGTACCCGCTTGTGCCATCGTCACGCCTCAAGGGGGGAACAACGTCGGACTACCTTCAAAGTAGCGGGAGAGAACCGTCCCTTAGGGACGGGTCTCACAATGTTTTGAACCAACCAAACCGTGGTTCCATAATCTCACACTTATCATCGCGAAGTGTGTAAATTGCATCTTCAATCGAATCTTCATCTGTGAATCCACTTTTAGAACAATGTTTCATGATTGAATCGTAGTCAATACCCTCATCTCCAGCATGTTTTGAAATAATCTCAAGAACAACCGATTCGATGTCTAAACCATCTGTTGAAGCAGGGGTTGATTCCGCTGGCGCTTCGCTGGCCACCTCGGCTTCGACCGGCTCCTTGTCTTCAGTAACGGATTCAGAGGGGGCTTCAGCCTCATGCTCCTCAAATGACACAACTCGGCCTTCAGCAGCACTAAGCGCCTGTAGAACTCCTACTTTGTAGCCCTCTGCGTCCCATTCTCCATAATGGTTCAAGGCCAATCCTAGACCATCGATTAGGTCTTTTGGAACACCAGCATCACGCAATGCATTGGCATCTGTCGTTTCAGCAGATTGAGCCTTTCCGAGAGCCTCAATTCTACGCATTGTTTGGTCTGCTGTTTCGACAAGCCAAGATGCATAAATATCTCGATCGATGATTGCATAATCCTCCATCTGCATTCGACATCTGAAACCACCGTCTTCAGTCGTGTAATGATTCGATTTACCAATACATGCCATCAGGAAACGATCTCCACCCTCAAAACGAGCGACCAATTCTTCCATCTCAATGTGCAATTCAGGACGGAATGAACCGACACTCCATAGATGCAAACCTGTTGGATCTCGAACGGCGCCACTGAACATAGGTCCTCTTTCAGTATCTCTGCGCTCAAGACGCTCTACAACACCACAAACGAACATTCGATTGACTCGTGCACCCAGTTTGGTGACGATGAAACGGGGGTCATATTCTCCTTGACCACCATCGGGTAGAGTCGATTCATAGAATTCACGGGCAAAAAGTCGAATGGCGGTCTGACGACGACTGCGTTGCTGCTGGCCACCAATCATGCGAACACCCCCCAACGTTCTCGAACTTCATTGGCAGATTCTGCTAAATCCATTTCTGATAAGGAGAAATTGTCAGCCATGAGCAACGCGCCTTGCGCATCGATCATGGCTCGACCGGTGAATGTGTGCTTTCGTCCCAACATCTGACCTCGTAATTCGGCCAAGAATGATTCACCACCATCTGTTTCGCAGGCTGCTCTAACTTCTGCCATCGTCTTACCGAGGAATGCTTCAGCACTAGTACGACCCAAGATTAGGGCGCCATTGGAGAGACCATCATCTAGGATGATTCGTAATCGTAAATCCTCGACCCCTTCTTGTGGCCCATGTTCCCTGCAGGCCCCGTCGCGCATCGCTTTGTTACAATCTGGGCATCGATGAATGATTCCTGAACCCGAGGCTACAGAGATTACCGTTGCTGAACTGGTTACCCCACTTCGTGAACCCCCGGATAGCAATTCTGTAAAATCAACCTCAACAGAGTGTTGACTGGCATCAATTGTCTCCCATGGGATGGAATCTAGAACTTCGACTTGTTCACTTCTGTCAACCGTCAAATCAGGTGTACCTTGCCATGAACGAACTCGGACATTGTTGAGTTTTACCGCAAGAGGGAGTGAACCATCATCGATCGGGAGTTCAGTCCAAGCTGTCAGCCTACAAATTCCAGTTGGATCGACTGCGTCACCGCCCCAAACGGTTTTCTCGGCGCCATCTTTTCCAGTAAAAGTACGACTACCCCATGTTGTCAATTGGACAGTGATGGCAACATCGGCTGAACCATCTCGAAGTTGTCCGATTTGCATTACAGAGGATTGTTCGAGATCTTCAAGGCTGGCAAAACTATTGTCGTGATAGACTTCGACCTTTGTTCGGTCTCCGATGTTAAGTTCAGGTGTGTTTCGGAATCTGCGGATTGGTGCGCTCTCAATCTTTAGAAGCGTGCCAACCGGGTGTTCAAATTCACCAAAACAAGCAAACCCAATGGTGCCAGTATCATCAGCCAGGCGTCCTTTCACCATGTCCAGAGTACCGCTACCATCCTTTTTGTTTACAGTCATCTGACGGGTGGAGATCACTCGCGCAACAACGGTTGCAAACCCATCCATGCCCAACACACGTTCAATCGAAGTTGGGTCAGAGGGAGCTGCGACGACCTTACGCTCACTACCACGTAGAACCGCAACACGACTGGTTTGGTTAATGTTGAGAGAGAATTTACCGTTCCACTCATTGACTGAAACGCCCTCTAGACGGACGACATTACCAGGGCTGAGATTTTCAGCATGATTCCCCCAGTCCTTGAAGTCCCAACGTGTTCGTTGGCCGCCTTCTTCCCATGGATTGTCCTCAATCCAACCAAATGCGGTCTGTTTTTCCTCACCACGGACCATGGTCATTCGTGGAACATAGGTCACAACTTCAACCTCGATGGTGACATTTTTGTCATCGGAAGCAAGATTGGAAAATCGCTCCACGGATTTGGCGACTGAACGGGTCGAAGTCTTTGGGGCATTGACTTCCATCCCAGCTTCTTTTTGGAAATGCTCAATGACACTGCGCAGTGCGTGTTTTGGTGGGACGAGGAATTCATCTCGATAACGGGTAAATTCCGCGGCTATCTTTTCTTCATCGGCATCGGGTACGGCTTCTTTGACCGCACCAATCTCTTGTTCAAATTCTTCTTGGTTAGACATTTCGAATTACTCCTGGGAGGGTCAGAAGACCGCGTCCGCACGAGCATGTCCTGCTTGGGTTGAGTCACAACCCGGGCAGAGAACAATGGTCGATCGTGCTGTTTGGGGAAGACGC
>CATISE010000060.1 GCA_949538655.1 Marine Group II euryarchaeote MED-G33
ACTGATGCTTGCCTGCTGCATTCCAGATGACTTTCGTGCCATGTGCTTCGCGCTCCACGGCTCCAGGTCCTCCCTACGCCCAATGCGGAGGGGCCAGCAGGCCGCAAACCGCTCGGGCATCGCGACAGCGTATAAGCCTCAAGGAACAAAACAGGATTTCTGCCTCAAACTCGGCCATCTAAGAATTCATCAAATGGAATGATTGTATGACTCATGGTTTTCATTTCAATGATATACTCTACCTCTTCGCCATCATCTGTGTGTTCACAATTCTGGCCGCCACCCATTTCAACATCGACAGTAATGTCAAGTTTGTAGTCGCCAAGCCCCACACCACCCACATCCAGTTTGTCTTCTATTTCTGATTCGCTATATCCTGAAACAAAATCAGCCCAATAGTCTCCATCTTCAATCCAGATTTCATTCATATTATCAATCCAGTATTCATCATACCATTTGACGATAACATCTAACCCAATCCATTCATCATTTGTTTGTGAGTCGGATCCATTGAATTCACCACGCGCAACTGCCCCAGTAATCGTATCTGGCTCAGGATCCCCACTTGACAGCACGCCGCAACCCAAACCGCTGCTGGTTTCATCCTCAGAAAATAGGAGAGTAACCCAGACACCCACCACATTGTCACCATTTGGCCATGATTCGATTGAATCAGTATTGAATTCAAGTGTCAATGTTTCTCCATCGGCAACGTACTCCGTACCTTGAGCCAATGTCTGTCTCTGTTCTTCTATAATCACAACATAATCACCAACACCTCCGGATGAATTACTTGGCGCCGTAACGAGATAGGTCACTTCAAATGCACAGAATGAAACAATAATCGTGGCTGAAATCGCACCCATTTTCTTTAGATCAGGCACAGCATATCTTCCAAATGGGGATACATCCGGTGTGCGTGTTTGATTCATCACGAAGTGAACGATGAAGGCCGCACCCATGCCCGGTACTGAAGGGAAGATTCCATCTGCCCCACTGAATCCAACAATGCTCCAACCGATGACACCGACAAATGCCGCCACCATCATGGCCAGTGAATGGTTCGTATCGGGTGTGTACCCCATCCATCGGATGATGAGTAGGGGGACGAAAATTCCACCAAGCCCATACACAGCGAGGACAACGAGTGTGAATACAGAATCCCCACCAGGGATGTAGAGACCTCCAATCGAAATCATCGTGGCAAATGCCGCAACGACCAATGTGACCTTCTTCGTGGTCTTGTGATCTTCTCTCCATTCCGGTTTGATATCGTCGGTAATCGCAGCCGTGCAAGCGAGAACCTGACTGTCCGCGGTAGACATGGTCGCTGCAAAAATTGAAGCGAGAATCATACCGACCCCAATGGCCGGCATTGTTTCCATTGCCATCATAGGCAGACTCAATTCAGCATCAAAATCTGCTGCACTGAACAACACACGACTAGCCAATCCAATGATGGTCATCAGAATGACGAATGGTGTTTGCCAAACGAAGAACCAAATCATCGCTTGTTTGCGATCCTTATCGGAACCCAAAGTCATGACTCTGGAAACAACTTGTGGTTGCCCGGCAACAGCCAACCCACCAAGGAAGAACGCTAGAGCCCACATCGAGACTCCAAATCTCAAATCGGGTGGCATCAAATTAGTCAACGCCGGACTCTGTGCCTCCAAACCGGAGTGCAGACCACTAAATCCACCGACTTCACCGATGGCAATCCAGCACAGAATTCCAGATCCGACGATCATGACACACGATTGAACTGCATCTGTCCAAATGGACGCACGAATTCCACCCGCGTAACAGTAAGCGACTACGAGGACAAAACCGATCAAGATTCCAACCATCTCCGGCCAACCCAACATGACCAGTAACGCCTTGCCTCCCGCAGTTAGTTGCGCAGCAGCATAGATGCTGAGGAAGAGTACAGAGAGGACTGCAGCCAATTTCGCTTCGGGCGCGCCAGCCTTTTCCGCGACCAGTGAGGACAGCGAACGAACCCCTCTTTCATGTCCTTCCTTCTGGATAAATTTGTACAACCAGGCCCATGCCAAGACCTGTCCAAGTGTGGATAGAATTGCCATCCAAAAGACATTGTAACCCATCATAAAGGTAAACCCAATCGCTCCAATGAACATGTACCCTGAATTCCAAGTACTGACCGCGGAGAGCGCAGCGAGTGCAGGATGCATCCCTCGCCCTGCAACCAGATAATCATCGGTAGTATCTTCCTTCACAAACATCGAGGCCAATCCGACGCCTGCGAAAATACACATGAAGAATAGGAAAGAAAGTAGGAGGGCAATATCCATCATATCACCTCAATTGAATAAGCCCGGTTTCCAGGCTGTTATTTTTCCTGTAAACGCCGATGCCATTACAGTAAGTGGACTGGCAAGATACAGTTTTCCAGGCCCAGATCGCCCTTGGAAATTTCGATTGATTGCAGACACCGTCACTTGTTCAGCATCATCACTGACCCCTGGGCCTGCACCAATACAAGCGCCACACCCCGGATCAATCAATTTGACACCAGCCTCGGCAAACATTGCAGTCCAACCGTTTCGCTCTGAGAGTTCCTTCACAGTTTTCGAACCAAATTGGATGTAACATTCAACTCCATCTGCGACTGTAAGTCCTGCATCTAAAGCGGCCCTTGTCACCATTGCATAGTATGCAAAGTCATCATCCTTCCCAGCTGTACAAGACCCTGCATAGGCGATATCGATCTCAACATCACCGAGTTCGTCGATGTATGCACCATTGGTTGGATCAGAGGGGACGCCCTCGTCTGGGTTTCCTGGGTGCGCGACCATGGGACGGATTTCATCGAGATTGATGGCATGCACACCCCCATCGTAGTGAGCATCAGCATCAGGATAGACAAAGGCGGAGCGAATCTCATCTTCGGTCAAACCATCACGACGCTCCAACAACCAATCGATGGTCAACTGATCTGGGTCGCAAATACCAGTCTTTGCACTGCATTCGGTAGCCATGTTACACAGAGTCGCTCTCTCATCCATTGAAATCGAGGCCAAACCAGGGCCACCAAATTCCATCGAGCGATCGAGAGTATCGGAATGTTTTGCATAGTGCCACAAAATGTGTAGAATCACATCCTTTGCAGTGCATCCTGGATTGAGGGTTCCAGTGAGTTCGAATCGAATGCTCTCGGGAACTTTGACGAATGCGAATTGGTTGTAGACAAGATTGGCGTATTCCGTTGAACCAACACCGTAAGTCAGTGCATTCGACGCACCACCCATACAGGTGTGACTGTCAGTCGCTTGGATGAAATCACCGACGTCAATGAATTCCTCTCTTGCAACTTGGTGACAGATTCCGGGACTCACTCCATCTTTTGCGGAGTAATCTCGGACCCCGGTATGTTGCTGGAATGCCACCTGTAAATCCCTCAGCGTCTGGATTTTATCAGCGAAGGGGCCGAACCTCGGTACCCCGGTTGCATACAACAAGTGATCCTCAAACACAGCAAATTTTGGAGGATTGGGTAACGTGTAATCATCACCATATTCCGCAGCCAAGAAGTTGTGAACTTGAGCGGTTGTAAATTCATGACTGTACCCACCATCCACGGATGCAAGCACAGCGTCTCCAGGGGAGACATAGCAAGCATCACCGTTGCGCCCAATCAATTTGTTCGCAACTATTTTTTCAGCCATCGTCATGCCTCTCGCCTCAGTAGATACCGCCGGCAAGTCAATTTCATCCGCCTTGAGTTTCTTAGCGAATGGCAAGATTCCACCGTTCTCTAGAATCAATTTTGTCACAGGATCATATTGATTGGTGAATTCGGAAAGGGCTACTGTTTCCCCATTTTGCAAACGTTCAAGCATTTGGTGATCCCCCATAACCTGTCCAAGATTGATATTGTTTCTTTCATGGATGGGTGCAAAGGATGCTGCGATGATAATCCGTATCCCAGACCACCGTTCACATTGCGGGGCTGTCTCCCGACTACTTCCCGTACCTTTCCGATGTCCACTGACGATGACCTCGAAACCTCCATTCTTGAGGGCACCTTGCTCAAACACTCGTTCTCCATCATGCAATAACCCAGCATATGCGTTTTCAGCAATGGCGGCTGGCTCATGATCAAAACAAACCCAAGCAGGCGTCATCACATCGGTATTGATGTCATCGAGAAGATCGTCGATGGTCAAATCTTCCATCCTTAGGTTCAAACCATTGTACAATTGCTCTTTGATGAGACCCAAATCCTTGGTCAAAAAGAGAACCCGTTTCTCAGGATTGAGTGCGATTGATTCCGGGGGCCAGGACATGGACACAAACTCACCTAGATTTCTCCAATGGCCGCGCCTATATGACGGTTCGGAAACAACAAGATTCCCGCTTGGGCGCAAACACCGTCTCCACCTACGGTGGAGGGTAAGAAGGGTAAGCACATGAAGAAAAATCGCTAAATTATACCATTTTTTTGATAAAAAGCAACCCAAATATGGATAAATTTCCAATGCGAAGTAGTAGATATATGAACCCATCAAATTTAAATACTATCCACTTTCGGAATTATATCACTTCCTCTAGATTTAATCGAGGAAGAGGGGACTGTAAAAATGGCTGATGACACACAAGTAGAGGACACCGTAAAGTGTCCAGAATGCAATTCAAGAAAACTTGACCGCGACGAAACTCGTGGCGAAATTGTCTGCAAAGATTGTGGACTTGTCCTCGAAGACAATGTTATCGATCAAGGTGCAGAATGGCGTGTATTCAGTCCCGAACAAGGTGACCAGCGCGCGCGCACAGGTGCACCGATGACGGTAATGCTGCACGACAAAGGTCTCAGCACAGATATCGATTGGCAGAACAAAGATTACTCTGGCAAGACAATCAACAGTCGCTATCGAAGTCAATTTTACCGCATGCGGAAGTGGCAGAAGCGCAGCCGTGTAAGCAACGCAACCGAGCGCAACCTCGCCATGGCACTCGCCGAACTAGATCGTATGGCAAGCCGCTTGGAACTACCAAAGACAGTTCGAGAATCTGCCGCTGTCAATTACAAGAAGGCAGTCGAGAAGCGTTTGATTCGAGGCCGATCAATCGAAGGTGTTGCAGCTGCAAGTCTCTACGCTGCTTGCCGACAGTGTGGCGTTCCTCGAACTCTAGACGAGATTGGCCAAGCCAGCCGAACAGGTCGTAAAGAAATCGGCCGTACATATCGCTTCATGGTTCGTGAGTTGAAGATGAAGATCATGCCAACCGGTCCAGAAGATTACATCTCACGATTCTGCTCGGGTCTTGGATTGGATGCAGAGGTTGAAGCCAAGGCATACGAATTGATCAAGGCCGCTCAAGAAAAGGAATTGACCAGCGGCCGTGGACCTACGGGTATCGCAGCATCGATTATCTACATCGCAAGCGTTCTTTGTGGCAAACGCCGCACACAGCGTGAAGTTGCTGAAGTTGCAGGTGTAACCGAAGTAACCATTCGAAACCGATACAAGGAACTCATCCAGAACCTCAATATCGAACTCGACATCTGATGGTGTGGTCGCCTATGAGCGATTGGCGCGAGCAAACAGCTCTCTCCCAACGCCTGTTTGAGCATACGAAAGAGGCTCTCGACGTCGCCATGAAACGTGGTTGCGAGGATTGGCCATTACCAGAACCACCACTTTCCGACCCAGACTTTCCAGTGCGCCCACCAAAGGATCCTGCAAAGTTGATTGAAATCGCACACGCTCTTCTCGATGCGAATCGTGCAGCCTTCGATCGCGATCTCGAATCGATTGGAGAATCATTGGTCCCCCATCGCTTGTCTTTGACAGCGGACCCCGCTCGCGAAGCACGAAAATGGCTCGAAAGGCGAGGGGACGAAGTCGCTGAGCGTGCCTTGTTCATCAGAGTCGAAACTCTTCTCGCTCAAGCACTTGATGCAGACGCTCCGGATGTCGACCGATGGTGGGTTGCCATTGCACTGTTGAATGGCCTCTCCTCTAAAGACAGCCCAATTTCACGACAGCAAGGATATCATTTGATGGAGAGTATTGCCCTTGCTCGAAAACCAGGTTATTGGCATGGAGGTGCCACACCGGGGCCACACCTTGTCGATTGGCAAGAAGGTAGTGAAGTGACCACAGCAGATCCAATGCAAGCAGATGCAAGAGGCTCTTTTGCTGCAGGTTGGCTCCTCGATCGAATGGAAGAGGCTGATCCACCTCGCCCCGTCCTCGTTGAATGGTTGGATATCGCAATGGCCCGTCGCACCCTCGTCGTCCCTCTGTCCATTTTGTCCCGCTTGAATCGAATGGCAGGAGATGGCAACATCATCCTCTCTAGTCGAATTGCTGCATTAACACCTAAAGGCTGGGACTTGGATTTGGAAGGCTCACAAAAGTTGGAGCTGACACTTCTCTCGCGTGAACCACAGGTCAGATGCGCACTCGCAGATGCGTTGGATGAAATCATTCACCGCCGGGGTGCGGCGGCACTTCCGCTGTTGGACACCCTCCTATCGGACGAGTCGACAGACGTCGTTCGGGTCGCAACCGGATCGCTTCGACTTACAGTATCGCTCGATTCCGACGGATTCGCGAATCGATGCGCACGCATTGTCCATCAACCCGATTCAAGCATCCATCGACGATTCACGCAAACAGCACTTCGCGATTATTTGGTACAGCACCCTGAAGATCGCAAGGGCCTGACAGTCCAGTTGTGGATCAATGGCGATGAAGTGGTACGAACCCGCCTCAGAGAATTACTCCTTCACATGGTTGATGACCATTCAGAAGCACTGTCCAGTATCCTGAACCGAATTGTTTCCATGGACGGCGAAAACTCACTCGATGATCTATGGCGGGTCCTCGATGTACGCTCTCCCGAGAAGGCCACCACATGGAGAAATCACATCGAGCACGGTGCAGAACTCCCCTGATGCCGGCATAGATGCTTTCAACTGCATACGAGACGCGAGCCCATGGAC
>CATISE010000061.1 GCA_949538655.1 Marine Group II euryarchaeote MED-G33
CCTCGCCATGATTATGAATTGGGAATCAAGAACCCCGTCGTCCAAAGGGCCAAAAGGTGGAGCGACCTGCTGGACCCATGAGCGACGATGAAAACCCCGCCGTAGGCGGGGACGATTTGATGTCGCCTCACGAATTACTCGAAGAACTTGATACCGATGAATCGGGTTGGATTGAATCTGATGAATTCGGGAAACGCGATTCAATCGACAAGGAACTCGACAAGATTCGAGTCCGACGCAGGGGTGATTCACGGAGCTTCCCTCGAGGCATCGAAGATTTCGTTCTGATTGGAGGCATCATCTATGGTCTCATGTTCTTTGGTGGGACATTTGCCATGAGTGCAGGTTTGCTTGGAAACAGCGTCGCGATGGATGAAACACTTTCTGATACCTTCCTCGATTTTGAGAATTGTACAGACCCTGGAGATGAGGTCTGGATCAACGTTTGGATTGATGATACACACAATATTCGAATCGATGCGATGAACGTGCCCATCGATGCGATTTACACGAATATTTCGTATAGTTTGAGCGAAGGAACTGCCAAAAATTCGTTGGGCGAGGAAATCAAAGAAGAGAATTCGACGACAATCAAAGTTGACATCCATTCATGGCCTGATGGCGACTATGATTTACACGCTGAGTTTACCAATCGAAGTGTCGAGTATGTAGACGAGCTTGATGATGATGGAAACGCAACCGGGAATCAAACTGAAATTTGGACTGAGAAAACCATTGCACAATCGACTGTCTTTGTTGAAGTCAGTAGGCGAGCCCCCGGCATGGCTTGGTTGCCTTGGGTCGACGATGTCCCTGTGACCGAAGCAAAACTCACCACGGATGAATCTCGACGCTGTTGGACCACTTCTGAACTGGGCAACTGGGGTTGGATCATGATGGGTGCTGAATGGGGTGGCGGTCGAGAAACCGCAATGCTCGCCGGCGGTTCTGCAGGTGTTCCACCTTGGTGGATGGCTTTCGTCTCGATGTCGATGTCGATTTTCTTCCTGTTTGTCCAATATCCACTGATGTATCGGTTCTATCACACCGAGGATGATGATGTCCTAAGTGAAGTGCAATTGAAGCGTTTGATTCAGCAAGCTGTTCAGAAAGCCGAGAATAAAATGAAACTTGAAGTCGATTGGGGCGAATGGAAAATGCAGGAACGAGACATCAGTATCGATGTTCTCGTTCCTTACAAGACCACCATGGAAACCCACGTTGATATTCAAGAAATTCGTGGATTGATGGTCACTCTCGTTCTCGATGAGTTCAAGGAATTTGGAGTCATGAAACCACTCCACCTTCAGTCAAAGGCCGTCGACAGTCGTCAGGGTATCTTTGAGTCACTGGAACACGGACTCGATATGAAGGTCGAGGCTCAAGGAGAGCGTGCTGAATTGGTCGATGACTACTCGAAGTTCTTCGAAAGTGTAGGGACACTTGCCGGCGTTGAATATCAAGCGATTAAAGAAGTCAAGAAGTGGTTTGCAACACAGCGTCTTGTTGACCGCGGATCCAAGGTCTATTCAGACGACCTCTCTCTCTATGTCCGAATTATCTACAAGCCGAAGCAGCGCTTTGCTTTCTTCCGATTCAAGCGCTCATATGTGGATGTTGAAGCAGACATTGAGAACTACATGAAACAGAAGATGAAGGATTATCTCGAAGATCGGAATTTGGTTGTCAGCGCTCGGAATGAAGTTCAAACACTCTCCGACCGTTCTGCCGCAGGCCGTGTAGAAACCGGCGGCGAAGAAGGCAAGCATCAGGCATTGGTTGCCAAGCAGGAAGGTATCGTTGGTACCCTACTGCAAAATCAGGTCATGGGTGATGTATTGTCAACGGTTGAATTCGTAGCGCAAGAAAAGCGTGATTTCATCAATCGCTGGGGATTCTGGGGTCTCATCGTTTTCGTTTGGATTCCGTTCATGGCATCAGGTGTCTTGGTCGGCGCCATGCTGGGATTGCTCAGCCGAATGAAATTCACCAACGTGCTCATCGCCTGCACGATTGGAGGATTCGCTGCTTCTGTCACTTGGGCTTATACCGCCCGAGGAATCATCGAAGTCATGGAGCGTTACCACGCTGAAGCTCTTATCCCGTGGTTGATTGCCATTGTAATCGCCCTCGCTGTATTCCACCTTCGGACCAGCAAGAAGCGTCGTAGAGAAGCACTGTTCAAGGAAACTGTGCAATTCTTCGGTGGTACTGCCGATGCAGAATAATTTCATTGTCATTCTCATGGGAGTTGAAAGTAATGAACAAATTATTGCGAATGGAAAATATTGAGCGATTTTATGAAACACCAGCTGGCGTGGTCAAAGCCCTTGATGGCGTTGATATCGAGATTCAAGAAGGAGAACGCGTAATTCTTCTAGGTCCATCTGGATCAGGAAAAACGACATTGCTGAATTGC
>CATISE010000062.1 GCA_949538655.1 Marine Group II euryarchaeote MED-G33
GACAAATGTCAAAATCACAATGCAGAGGTTCCAGACAAAACTTCTGGTGACAAAGACATCCCAGATTTCGAATTTGGATTCGGCACGCTTTGAACGTGAAGTTCAAGCGACGAACCGCGTTCAAGTGTTCATGAGCCGAGGACTTGAACCGGGAGACACCGGTCTACCGTTTGATTTACCCAATGCAAATTCAGATACAACTGAGAATTACAGTCTATCAGATTCGATCACCGATATCGGTTGCGTGGTCATGTTCACTTGCAATCACTGTCCATATGTGATTGGAAACGAATCGCGAATCGAATCCATCGCCTCGCGTGCGCGTGAAGAAGGAATGGGTTTTGTCGGAATCAATTCAAATGATCCGGATAACTATCCTACTGACAACTGGGAGCACATGCAGAAGCGAGCCTCATCGATGTCATACCCCTACCTACACGATTCAACACAAGATGTAGCGAATGCTTGGGGCGCTGAAAGAACACCAGAATTCTATCTCTTAGACAACAACGGAGTCATCACCTACCGTGGCCGCCTAGACGACTCGCCCAAGGACCCAAGCCTCTCCACCACGAGTGAGTTATCCGATGCTATCGATGCATTACTCGCCGACGAAACACCTAGTGTTCAACGCACAGATAGTATCGGGTGTTCTGTGAAGTGGAAGGTGTAAACTTGCGTTTGGGAATACCGGCACGAATCTTCGCAACCCTTCTGCGCCTTCTACCAGGAGGGGTCGGGGATCGAATGTGGAGATGGTGGTACCAACGTCTCGCCAAAGCAAAAGCATGGGGTGAATTTGGTTTCATGAATTATGGATTTATCGACGAAGACCAACCTAGTTTAGAAGACGGAGACGAATCTGACCGTCTCTTTATCCAACTCTACCACATGAATATCCGCGATGTTGAATTGGGTGAAAAGAAAGTCCTCGAAGTCGGTTCAGGTAGAGGTGGAGGCGCGCACTGGATCGCACGAACATATTCTCCAGAATCATTGATCGCGTTGGATTATTCTGCTGCAGCAGTAAAATTATGTTCAAGGATGTACGGCCGTCAGAAGAATCTGAGTTTCATCGAAGGAAATGCAATGAAATTACCCTTTGAGGACAATTCATTCGATGTCGTCTACAATGTGGAGTCCAGTCATTGCTACAGTGATATGAACACCTTTGTCGATGAAGTTTACCGGGTGTTGAAACCTGGAGGACATTTTGCTTGGACAGATTTCCGCGACGCGAAAACGATTCAAGAAATACGCAATAAATTCTCATCATCTGAATTCGATGTACTGAAAGATGTCGACATCACAAAAGAAGTACTTGCAGCCTTAGATGTGATTAGCGATGACAAACAAGCCCGAATCGAAAAGGGTACAGGACGAATAATCCGTCGTAGCTTTGAAACATTCGCAGGGGTACGTGGTACACCGGTTTACGATGCATTCACCAAGGGTGAATTGGGATATTACAGATGCCTTCTGAGGAAGTAATCAGTATTGTTCGAGTACAAGTTCAGTCGTCGTACTTGCGATTTCAGCAGGTGCTGCCAACCACATTCGATCTAGCAACTCACGAAGGCTCGATGTGTCATCGACGTGAACAATGGCAACCAAATCGGCTTCACCACTGATTTCGAATACAGACTCAACCCCTTTCCAATTCGCGAATTCTCCTGCAAGTGAACCAATCTCAACACCAGGTCCGACCTTCATCCGAACCAATGCGGTGAGTCCAATGCCCTTTTCGCGAATGGTGTAACTACGGATGACACCATCTTCTTCCAGTCGACGAACTCGAGTCCGAATCGTTCTTTCAGAAACACCAACGGTCTTTGCGAGGTCGACATACGGTTGTCTACTGTTTTCTCTCAGTGCTGATAAAATTGCTCGATCCGTCTCGTCTACGCCCGCCATCAAAGCCCCGTTTCGATTCCCCGTTAAGAACCCTACTACACCGAAAAAAGATAAAAAAAACATTTTTATTTCCAAAAAACGGAAAAAAAAACACAAATAAATACAAAAAAAATAACTTTGGAAAAAAACGAGGAGTTCATAGGTGGTTGGCGTTTCGATGGGTCTGTGACGAACGAGTCGACCTACTCGAACGAGCACTTACAGGCGTTCCTCGACTCGGTTTCAAATCTCTCTATTGAACATAAGTTCCAAGAATGGTACAGTGTTGAAGTCGCAGCCGCAATCGACGGTTGTAAGATTCAGGGGCACGAAGTCAATCCAGACACAGGCTCATCCCTCATCTTCCTCCGGAAAAGCGTCGTTCTTTGTGTTCCAGAAAAAGGACATATTGCACACTACCCCCGTCACCTGATTCACTGCTTCATCGATGATTTCCGGCACAACGGAAAGAAGGATGACGGGCTTGTCATGCGAGCTGAACTGTTCAGCATATCTCCGAGTGAAGAACAATTGGGTTGGGAAATCCAATGCAGATCTGAGCGAGAGGTACCAGATGTCCAATCAAGCGTATCTCGTTGGCTACAATGGCTCAATGAATAGTATCGTCACATTGACAGTGTGCCGACTCTCCCGACTGTTCAGAGGGACCCAATGTCATACTACATCACTGGACTTGAAGCCCGAATGATTCTGGATAGTCGGGGCAACCCCACCGTCGAGGTTGATTGCTACGTCGATGGCGCACTACGTGGTCGGGCTGCCGTACCCAGCGGTGCCAGTACAGGAAGCCACGAAGCGGTCGAACTCCGTGATGGAGACATGCGTCTGTGGATGGGTAAAGGAGTCGAAGGTGCAATCACCAACGTCGTTGAACAAATCCAAGACGGCCTGGTTGGTTTACCTGTAGACGATCAAAGGGTCATCGATGAAACCATGATTGAAATGGACGATACAGGCAACAAGGCAAACCTCGGTGCGAATGCAACACTGGGCACAAGTTTGGCTTGTCT
Source organism: Marine Group II euryarchaeote MED-G33 (assembly GCA_949538655.1). Lineage (GTDB taxonomy): Archaea > Thermoplasmatota > Poseidoniia > Poseidoniales > Thalassarchaeaceae > MGIIb-P. Next base: position 2,925 of record CATISE010000062.1, read on the forward strand.
ACACGCCGCCTCTAACGTTCATCAGTTGCCATTGTGGCGCTATCTTGGCGGACTTTCCGGAGGAAGTCTTCCGGTTCCGATGATGAATATTCTCAATGGAGGTGCCCATGCAGCATCCAATGTTGATGTGCAAGAGTTCATGGTGATTCCACACGGATTCGACCATTTCCCAGAAGCCCTTCGTGCAGGTGTAGAAACCTACCATTCTCTCAAATCAGTTCTCAAAGAGAAAGGTCTACTCGGTGGAGTGGGGGATGAGGGTGGATTTGCTCCAAACCTTCCCAAAAACGAAGAAGGGCTTGCATTGTTGGTTCAAGCGATTGAACGCGCAGGGTATTCACCCGGTGATCAGATGTCCATCGCTCTCGATGTGGCGGCGCAAGAATTCCATCACGCAGATGGTTACCACATCGATGGTCGAGTCATTGATGGCGAGACCTTGGGGGATTTGTATTCGGGTTGGATTGATGAATATCCAATCGTCTCGATTGAAGATGCCTTTGGCGAAGATGATTGGGCCAGTTGGGCACGCTTCACCAAGAAAGATGGCCACAGGGTCCAAGTTGTTGGTGACGATCTCTTTGTGACCAACATGGATCGTTTCGCTCAAGGAATAGAAATGGGTGCTGCGAATGCGATCCTGATCAAACCGAATCAAATTGGAACGGTTACAGAAACTCTCGAATGTATTGAAATGGCCAAGGAACATGGCATGGGGACCGTAATTTCACACCGCTCTGGGGAAACCAGTGATGATACCATCTCAGACATTGCAGTTGGAACACGAGCCGGTCAAATCAAGACTGGAGCCCCAGCTCGTAGTGATCGAACGGCAAAGTACAATCAATTGCTGCGGATTGCAGAACAGTGTCA
>CATISE010000063.1 GCA_949538655.1 Marine Group II euryarchaeote MED-G33
CAATATCCAAGATTCTGGTCGCAAACAGGGGTGAAATTGCTTGCAGAGTTTTCCGATCATGCGCTGAACTTGGCCTAGGCTCGGTCGCAATATACTCGGAGGCTGATCGCGGTTCATTACACCAACAAACTGCCGATGAATCAGTGTTCCTTCCCGGTGACAACCTCTCCGATACATATCTCAACATTGAGGCTATTTTGGCAGCAGCTGAAGAGACGGGTGCAGACGCGATTCATCCAGGTTATGGGTTCCTCTCAGAGCGAAGCTCCTTCGCAAATGCGGTCAAGGGTGCGGGGCTTGTTTGGATTGGGCCATCCGCGCATGCAATCGATGAGATGGGTGACAAAATCAGCGCAAGACGGGCCATGGTCACCGCAGGGGTCCCTGTCATACCGGGTGAGGAATTACCCTTGGAGAATCCAGATGATATGGTGGATGAACTCGTTCGTGCGGCTACTCGTGTAGGCTATCCTCTATTATTGAAAGCCAGTGCAGGTGGTGGTGGAAAAGGAATGCGAATGGTTCACGAGCCACGAAACTTGCAGAGGGAATATGCAGCCGCAAGTCGAGAAGCTGCAACCTCATTTGGTGATGGAACAGTCTATGTCGAACGCTTACTAGAGAAATCTCGTCACATCGAAGTGCAGGTTCTGACAGATACGCTAGGGAATGCAGTCCACTTGTTCGAGCGAGAATGTAGCATTCAACGCCGACATCAGAAAGTGGTCGAAGAAGCCCCATCTCCCGTTCTCGATGCGATTACACGTGAACAGATGGGTGTGGCGGCGGTGAATGCAGCGAAGGCTGTAGATTACGAAGGTGCTGGAACCGTTGAATTCCTGCTTGCAGAAGATGGAGAGTTCCATTTCCTTGAGATGAATACACGCTTACAGGTGGAGCACCCCATCACAGAATGCATCAGTGGCGTCGATTTGGTTGTGGAGCAAATTCGGGTTGCTGCAGGTTTGCCATTGCCCTTCACACAATCAGATCTTACGATACGAGGTCATGCGATTGAAGTTCGTATCTATGCAGAAGATCCATCCAACAATTTCCTACCAGCAATCGGTCCATTGGCCATGTTCCGTCCACCAACCGGTCCAGGTATCCGCCTTGACACAGGTGTTCGGGAGGGAGATGCAGCCAGTATTGACTTCGACCCAATGCTTGCGAAATTGGTTGTTCATGCACCTGATCGAGATTCAGCGATCCGTCGAATGAAACGGGCCTGCGAAGATTTCGTGTTGCTTGGTGTGACGACAAATTTGGGATTCCTCAGTGATATTATGGGGCACCCTGCATACCATGCTGGTGAAACTACAACAGATTTTATCGATGTGAATTGGCCCGAAGGTTGGTCTTCTGAAACATCGGATATTGCTCCCTTTGTTGCTGCAGCCTCTGAACACTATGGGCTATCTCGTAAGGTAACTACAATCGAAACTGAAGGTGGCCGAGGCAGTCCATTCAACCCCTTCTTGTCGCTCAGGAGGTCATTTCCATGAGGTGTTCAAATGGTTGAACTACGAGATTCCAGTGGCCGTCATTGGCAGATTACAATCGGTACATCGGAGGCCACCTGTGATGATGAAACAATCGCCAACGAATACATATTCGAAATTGATGCAAGGCCCAATCGTTTGTGGGTTGATGGGCAATTGGCTCATGTTGTCAAGGTGAAAGATGATTGGTGGATCCACATCAATGGGGGTATCCATGTCCTATCGGTCGATGAGCAAGGGGCCGGTGGCTCCGGTGATGAAGGTGGGATGACTGCTCCTATGCCTGGCAAGATTCTTGAGATTCTTTGCAACGTTGGTGATCAAGTGGAAATTGGACAAACTCTGATTGTCATGGAGGCGATGAAGATGGAACATAGGATTGCAGCAAATGGTCCAGGGACAATTGCGGAAATACACTATGACATTGGTGATCAAGTTGACTCCGGTGCGGCATTAATCGATATTACTGGTGAAGAATAATCAATTGGGAAATCAAATTTCCAATTGGAATATTTAAAATCGTATATCACCATTCACATGGCTCGAGATGGGTCTTGCCACCCATTCTTGATACCAAACAATCTGGGACTCTAACCCGGCCATCTTCCAGTTGATTTTGTTCCATGATTGCCACCAATGCTCTGCTGGTAGCGACAGCAGTCGAATTGAGCGTGTGAACCGCTGCATTCCCTTCCGTTGTCCGATACCGCATCCGCAAGCGATTGGCTTGATAGTCTGTACAATTTGAGCATGAAACGATCTCTTTGTATTCGCTACGTCCAGGTAACCAAGCTTCGAGATCATACTTCTTCGCAGCCACAGTTCCCATATCGCCAGTGCAGATGTTCACAACCTCGTAGTGTAGTCCAAGGCTATCCCATAGATCAACACAATTGGTGAGCAATTCTTCATGATGATTCCACGAGTCATCAGGATGTGAGATGATGACCTGTTCTACCTTGGTAAATTGATGAACACGCCAAATCCCCTTGTCACCTTGACCGTGTGCCCCTACTTCACGACGGAAGCAAGGTGAAACGCCTACAATTCGAATTGGCAACAAACTAGGTTCGATGACTTCATCCATGAACATCGCCGTTAACGGGTGTTCACTGGTTGCAATGGTGTAGTATCCATCTGGTTGGATATTGTACATCACCGATTCAAAATCAGATAGGTCAGTGACGCCTTCGTAGGCTTCACGATTCATCATTATGGGGGGTTGGACAAAGGTATAGCCTCTTTCTGAAATGAAATCCACAGCATATTGCTGCAATGCCAAATCCATGTGTGCCAAATCTCCTTTGAGGAAGTAAAACCGACTCCCTGCAATCTTTGCAGCCCTGGGTAAATCCACCCATCGATTCATTTCGATGAGATCATTGTGAGTTCTCGCATCAAAATCAAAAACGGGCTTTTCCCCATGGAAACTGTGTTGTGTATTTCCTCCTTCATCATCTCCCACTGGAACATCTGCGTGGAGGATATTTGGAATGGACATTCGAATCCTGTCCCTTTCGGTTTCATGACCGTCAGCGACTTCTCCAAGAGATTCAATCTCGGCTGCAATGGTGTCGACCTCAGTTTTGATTCTCTGGAACTCAGCATCATCACCTGCTTTCTTGGCAGCTGCAATTCCACGGGCAGCCTCGTTTCGCTTACGACGCAATTGGTCAGCATCGAATCGGGCTTTCCTCCATGCCTCATCCAACCGAATCACTTCATCGATTGCATTGTGTTCTAGACCTCGACGATCGTGATCTGCACGAATCACATCAGACTGTTCACGGAACATTCGAATGTCTAGCATGGGCCTCCACCGGTTCCTACGGAACCGTCCTTCATGCTTGAAAGCGACGGAACATCAGAATAGACTGACATTGAAAACAAAGGCAGAACTGCCAATGAAGATGGCTGCAGAGATGAAGTATCCAATAATGGCTCCACCATTGAGCAAAGGAAGTCCTGCTTGAGGCCTGCCGCGTGCGACGTAAGTCATCAAAACGCAATAGCCGAGCAAACTGCCAATCATCGTTCCAATTGCAACCCAAATGGGTGCTGAAAAGCCCATTGGTCCAGAAACATCTGGTAACCAAGTCATTGCAGAGATACAGAGCAATCCTGGGAAAATCACATCTCCAAGTCCCATCAACATACTCTCTTGACCCAAGTTACTCTTGGGATGGGGAACTCCATCTTCAGGTCGTACAAATTCGCTACGCACGCGCCCATGCATTGGCTTCTGTGGGGCAACCAACATCACGGGCAATTCCAAATTGACCATGGTATCCGCCAATTCAAGCATATGCTTGCTCTTGTAGACAGCCCATGCATCGTATACAGCTGCAAGTACCATGAAGAGGATGATAATCCAAGGAACAAATGACACACCGAGCATTGTAATGGTACCTGCTCCAACAAGGATCCCAACTGTATTGATTACATACCATTGTGGTTGGACGATTAACACGATCAGCAAAGTGATTGAAAGTACGAGAGAAACAATAGTCGTTAATGTATAATCGGAGATGTGTGCTGTATAGCGAACAGATGACCAAGAGCCACCCTGTTCAATCAATAGGATGCCATCGTCATAATTTGAATCATTGTTTTCCACATTGTGAAGAGCCATCAAAACTCGCGAGTAGTCTCCCCCAATCTCAAGACTACGAGGCATTTCCACCAAACTGCTACCCATGAAAATACGTAGGTGGTCATCCTCGATTACCCAGAGATCATTACTTCCACCTGAGCAACAATCTGCGAGTAGAATACCTCTGACCTCGCCAGATAGGTCCATTGAGAACCCTTCTTCCACGACTCCATCGACGCCGATTTCCCATCCCGTGATATATCCTGAAGATGTACTGAGTACCAACGAATCCTGACCACTTGAGTTGATTCCTGGTACTGCACCGTATGTAGCACCAGTAAACACTTCACTACCGGAAAGTGATTTACTCCAAGTCGTTGTAATGTTGGCACCTGCATTTCCGTTATGGCCTGCAGTTGGATACTCAACCATTCCAGCCCATTGTTCAGATACAATCAGGAAGTGTTCGGTTCCAATATCTTGCACAAACAAAACATTGGTTCCATCAAACGGTGCAGGGAAGTCCCTCCTCCAATCTTGGCAATCGTAAATTCCTCCACTAATATCGCCATCATTGATCATAGGAATTGCTTCCAACCGGTTGTCTTCAATCGCCCAATCTTGATGTGCGGCTCCATCTTCGGGATCCTTTCCATCACAGGTTTCATCCATTTCTCCAGAATCCCATTCGTATCTCAATCCGACATGACAATCTCGACCATGATCATCAAGTTGGGTTCCATCTTCAGCATCTAGTAGAACCCATTGACTTCCTTCGCACATGATGATTCCATCAGCAGTCCTTGAAATCTGAACAGGATTTTGTCCATTCCCTTCAATTTCAGGAACCACATTGTGACTCCAGTATTCGATCTCACCCCCATTGCCAGCATATGTGAGCGTTACATTGTCTGACAAGGGGTCATCAACAAAGAAGAAATCAGAACCACCCTCATCGACATAGACGATGTATGCCTCTGAGGTATCCATAGAGGTCTCAGTCAAAGGTGGTGCATCGGGAACAAGCACCATCGAAGTCAACGGGAAAAGCGCGTAGAGCATTGCAATCCAGAGGACACCAAGTACACCCCAGCGGATGAATCTCTGCATATTTTTCCTCGCGAGATAGATGATAAGTGCAGTGAAAATAAAGATAAAAATGAGTTCTAACAGAACAAAACCAGCCTTCGTCGCTCCCTCAGCGCCAAAGGCTCGCAACTCATCACGGTCATAGAATGGTTGAATTTTCATCGCCAATAGAATCGTGATGATGAACATCCCTGCCATTCCAGCCATCGAACCGGCTTGCCCTTTCAGGTCAGACAAAAGAGATCGAGGATTTTCTTCAACTGGAGCTTTTACAGCCTCCCCAGAACGTCGCTTTGCAGCGAATCCGTCTCCCGACATGTATTGGGCGACTCTCAAAGGCCATTTCAAGGCGACCGTTCACGCAGGTGTGGGGCGGCCGTATGACTGATGATGTGTGGTCGTGGCTGGATTCGCTGAAATCATTCGGCTACAACCCCTCTCTAGACAATACAGCAACCCTTCTAGCACGCCTTGATATGCCACAACATTCCTTCCCAGCGGTTCATGTTGCAGGTAGCAATGGGAAGGGTACTTGCTGTGCAATTCTAGCCAATGCATTCACATTATCTGGAAAATGTACAGGTCTATTCACTTCTCCACATTTGATGTCGGTCAATGAGCGGGTGCGCATTGACGGTTCACCTATTCCAGATATCTTGTTTGAGGATTGTCTGAAACAGATTCAAGAAGCGAGTAAAATCGATCCCGTTGTATCTCCTACTTTCTATGAAGCCACTTTCCTTGTCGCAATGCTGGCATTCCGAGATCAGGGGGTCGAGAGAGCGATTATTGAGACCGGATTAGGTGGCCGGTGGGATTCAACTCGTTTGGTGGATGCTGATTGCTGTATCCTAACTGAAATTTCTCTTGAGCACACCGAGATACTCGGAGAAACATTGGCTGAAATCGCTGAGGAAAAGGCAGCAATTGTTCGCCAAGGTAGACCCTTGTTAGCAACTTGGCCTTACGACAATTCAGTGCGAAAGGCGATTGAACGTTCTGTTCGAGATCATGATACTGCATGGTGGTGGAGGGGAGATCGAAGACGCGCATTCAAATTTTCAAATGCGGGTAAACCATTCCGACCCCTCTCTAGCAAGACGTGGTATGATGGGTGGATGCCTTACCAACAAGAGGCATACCAACTCGCCAGTATGGCTTTGTACATCATGGGTGAGAAAAAAGCGTATCAAGAAATTGAGAGAGCCCGAACACACACGAATTGGCCAGGTAGGATGCAATGGATTGATCATGATGCTCCAATCCTCCTAGATTGTGCTCATAATCCCAGTGGAATGGCACGCGCCTGTGAACAAATTCGGTTCCTAAAATCAAGAGACATGGCCCCAATGCCAGGTGTGATTGTGCTCGGGACAACCATGCAGAAAGAGTTGGATGCATTCTTGCAACCTCTGGTGGAACTGATTGTAGAGGGAAACATTGGCCACATCTACGTTACACAACCACCCAAGGGAAGAAAAGATCCTGTAGATTGTAAACGACTAGCAGAGGAATTACGTTCTCATGGAACAGATGCCGAAATCATTGCGATAGGATCGATTGATCTTGCGCTGAAGAATGCCTTGGGAACCGCTCAGCAATTAGATGACGAATTACCCCAACCAGTACTTTGCATTGGCAGTATTTACCTCATTGGTGCCATTCTAGAAATCATAGATGAAGATGGGCTCATGGACTTTCAAAATATCCTGATTACACCAGAAGGGGAAGATGGCGTCGACCCGATTGCGTGAGAAGACTCAAACACTACGACCCGTAGCACGGAATGGGTGAAGTCATGAGTGCGAAGTGGGACCAGCGATTTCTCAAACTCGCTGAACATATTTCTGGCTGGTCAAAAGATCCTTCAACAAAGGTTGGATGTGTTGTTGTAGGCGAAGATCGAGAGATTCGAAGTACTGGATTCAACGGTTTCCCTCGGGGCATTGCAGACGATGCTGCAAGGCTTGAAGATCGCGAACAGAAATACCCCCTAATTTGCCATGCAGAAGAAAATGCAATCATGCACGCTGCACGAATCGGTTTGTCCCTCAAGGGCTGCACAGCCTATGTGACATGGCCACCATGTACACGATGTGCGCGCTCCCTCATTCAAGCAGGTGTAGTCGAAGTCGTCTACCCTGAAGATATCGAAGTTCCAGAGCGATGGATGGCAGACTTTGATATGTCTACGAACATGATGGGTGAAGCTGGACTCAATATTCGTCAGGTCTGAGTAACAGTTCTAGAGACTCTTGGAGACTTTCAGAATCACCATCATTGATGATGATAATATCGGCCAATTCTGCTGTTGCCTCAAGAGCTTGGCCACTGGCATCAGCAGCGACCAATTCCGATTCTTCTTGAGCGACAAAAGTATCCCAATCCGTTGGATCTCCATCTCTTCCTCTGGATTGTAATCGACTCCAACGAACTTCTCTAGAAGCGCGTACTTCAATCAATCTGAAATCGGGTCGTTCTCGCAAAGCCTCAACCTCGGCAGGTGTGCGAATCGAATCGATGACTAGACTTTCTACAGCGGTATTTGCATCACGAAGCATTTCCGCCAGAATCGCTGGACCATGAGCAGCCCGCAATTCCCGTCCGCCCGCAATCAAATTGTCACGATTGATCTCTTTACCTTGAGTTTTCAGATGAGCACGAATTGAATCTGAACACGAGGTTGCAACGAATTCGTTGTCTACCAACCAGTCCACAACTGTCGTTTTGCCCGAGGCATTCCGACCAGTCAATCCAAACCACATCGGAGCGATGTCTAACCCCGCCGTCCATGAGGCTTCCTAACCCCAGAATCGCCGTGTTCTTGCATATTGAACCTCAGCCTCATGAATTGCTTTGAGCAATGAATCGCGCTCTGAACCGGGGGGATATGCTCGTAAAATTCTCGTTGCCGTGTTTTCTCCAACACCGCGTGCCATGAGACAAAGAATGGCATCAATGCCTCGATTTTGAACCATCTCAGCATTTCGCATCATTCGGTTGCGTACATTGTCTTCTTCAGAAGCAACCCACTTTGCCAGGTCATCACCCAATCCCTCTCTAGCAACCGCTCGCATTGTCGCTTGACAAATTCCACAGACTCGTTCAATACTTGGATATCTTGCAACACGGAATCGGGTCGACGTTTTGCACCGCAGACAAATCATTACAACACGTTCGTTCATCAATCGACTTTCCAAACGTCGTCGGACTTCGACATTGGACCAATCGGGTAGTTGCATATCCCGTTCTGACCTTGGGGAGACGCCTAGAGCTCCAGGTGAACGTTGTTCGACCGTTACAATTCCATCTTGAATCGCATGTAGTAAATCGGTTGTTCCTTCGACATCCATACGTTCGCTGAACAATTTATCCATCGCTTCATCCATCAAAGGTGTGCCTTTGTATCTCTGTGCAATGCCATGTAAGTTGACCTTCCTTGGATCAACACCTGAGCGCAAAACACCCATGACCTTGCAAACTTGGACCAGCCGCCAACGCAATTGTCTGCCGTTTGGAATTGTCACTCGTAGAATCGTGGCTAAATTTTCTGGTTTGGTTTCAGTCAACCATTCGACAACATGTGTTGCACGTAATCCTGGAACCTGCAAGCTGATTCTGTACGGATCGACCAATACACGCCCCATATGTCCTTCAATTGTTGAGGCCATTGCCTGTAAGAAATGTGCCAGTGTCTCGTTGATTCGGCTTCCATGGCAAGAGTGAACGATAATCGCGTCGCGTCGCGTTTCAATGTCAAGGGTCCTCTCATCTGGAAGACTACTCGATGCATCGACATGTTCGACAACTTTGTCGATTAATTTAGACAATGCATCTGGGGCGAGTGGATACTCATCAATATCGTATGATTCAGGTCGCCCACCGATTCGATCTAGACGGAGACCATCTTCCTGGTCATCTCTTTCTTCCCCTGTGGCCAATTCTCGAATGGCTCTTCTCAGTGCACCTACCTCACGGGCAATTTCAGCAGGTACAGGTGGTAATTCTCCGCTCCAAACAGGTGCGGTTCCACCAGATCCAACTGGTGCTACCAATAATTCTGTTTTCTCAGGATTCGCTTCGACAATTTCCCATGTTCTCCCCATGATGACAAATCGCCTTGGAGCCCCATCTGTTTCTTCACCTGAATTATTCAGAGACAACACAAATGCTTCATCTACAGAACCGATTGCACGCCTAGAAACAACATCACGTACAGTGTATCTTTGTTCATCAGGTATCATTGACAAATGTTCCATCATATACGATCGCGTTCTAGAACCCGCCGATGTCCACCCATGTTTGAGATGCTTGGGTACCAATTTTCGCATTCCATTCCTGAATAAATTCAATTTTTTGTCAGATAACTCGGCGATTTCATCTCGAGTTGGTCTTTCCGCTGGAAGAGTCGTTCCTTCTGCAAGTTGTCTCCATAACGATGGGGCCCATTCTAGGGGGTCGGATGCTTCTGGATCTTCAACCAATTTTAGCAGCCATCTGTCATCAAGAATTCTTGCCAATTCTCGAGTATTGTCATCAGTCCATTCACTGAAAATCGAAGTTCTCTGAAATATTGTCGTTGTGGCTGGAAGGGGAACAATACCTTCACAGAGTGTCATCATTACCATTTGATTTGCAGCAACAACACGAGGCATTCTACGCCATTGAACTCCTTCAATTTGGCCAGCAATACCCCTTCTTGCAATTACAGCAGATTCGGCGATATCGTCACTTTCCCAGGAAATGAGATCCCCCCTCCCAGTTCCTCCAAGGGTATGCTCTGCCCTTCCAAGCCGTTGCAAGAGCCGATCCACGGCGCGTGGAGATTGAATTTGATGTACGTGCCGAATAGCGCCTACATCAATCCCCAATTCCAAACTGCTCGTACACACCAATGCATGTAATTCACCGCGTTGCAATCGGTCTTCCATATCTCGTCTCAAATCAGCGGCAAGGGAACCGTGATGTATTCCAATTTCTAGGGTTTCATCAAAGGTTGACAAACGGCTTGCAACCGTCTCTGCAGCATTTCGACTGTTCACGAATACCAAGGCGGGAGCATCTGCCTTGAGGCGCCCTGCCAGCATGCGAAGACTTGCCATCGCTTGGGGTGACGTATTGTGTTCCAGTGCAATTGCTTCATCAGTCTCTTCCGGTTGAGAACAAGTGATTCGTACTTCGGTGTTTCGAGGTGCATCTGCAAGAATCGCCTCACCTCGTTCAGGTGAGAGCCAACGGGCAACTTCATTTGGATTGCCGACCGTTGCTGAAAGCCCAATTCTTTGAATCACCCTCTTGGCTATTTCTTCAATTCTTGCCATTCCTACGAGGAGTTGAGATCCTCTTTCTGATGCGGCGACTTCATGCACTTCGTCAACAATGATTGCCCGAACGTTTTGCAAATGTTTTCGCAATCGTTTCCCAGTCAACATGATTTGCAATGTTTCCGGGGTGGTTACAAGGAGATGAGGTGGTTTTCGAGATTGACGGGTTCGTACCGATTGAGACGTATCTCCATGTCGCAATCCAACCTCCAAGTTTACAACAGCAGCCAATCCCTCTAATCGTCGGTCAATATCTCGATTGAGTGCACGTAATGGTGTAACATACAGAATGGACATCGGCCCCCATTCCTGTGAATAACATGCTGAAAGAATAGGTAGAACTGCAGCCTCAGTTTTTCCAGACCCCGTCGGGGCAACAAGTATCCGATCCTGCCCGGAGAGTAGAGACTCGATGGCCGCTTCTTGGATTGGAGTCGGTGACCACTTTTGAGATTCCAAATGTGCCTGAAGAGGCTCACAAAGTCCCTCGTAGACCGACATCGCCCTCTCCCCGTAGGGGGAGGGCGGGAATGCGTGACCCTTCAATCCGCCGAATCATGATAGGGGATTATTCCCACCCATCATCGTCGTCTTCATCTTCCCATTCTTCCTCATCTTCATCTTCGTAGATGAGCTCTTCATCGTATAGACTGGTTGAACCTGAGAGCGATGTTTTCCATGTGATGATTGCGATCACTGGAAGTAGAATCAACGCGAAAATGACACCGATGACTGTGAGTGGATTTTGTCGCCAACTGTCTACCCATCCAAGACCCCATGAATATTCAACAGAAACACCCGCTGACATTGAGTTGCCTTCTTCATCTACTTCGATGATTTCATTTTCAGCATCGACTACAACCGTGATTCGATCAATTCCTTCAGTGGCAGTCCAAGTACTGGTAAGTCTATATTCGCCACCACTGGGCAATCCTGTGAGCCTAACCGTGTCAATCACCTCTTCATCGACAATGAATTGTACAGAGAATGAGGACTCAGTCACGCCTCCAATGTTGGCGATTATTGCGATGACTTCAATTTCTGTACCTTCACTCACAGTATCTTGATCTAAGGTAACACTCTTGACGATGAGTTCTGCAACAGTCGCTCCTAGTCGAACCCATGCGAGGTCTTGGTCACCATCCAGATCTTCACGCTCACGAACGGGGTCGCTCTCGGTATTTGCGGCTCTTGGGAATTCATTCCCGGCCGCGTCGTGACCAGTGACCCAGAATCCAATCTTGTATCCACTTCGAGGGGTAACAAGGCCTCCACTCGTCAAGTCTACTTCTCCAATCCATTCCAAATGTGAACCATTCAATTGCATCGCCAGAGGCGAGATGCCAGCAGCAATTGTTCTGGCATCATCGCGCATCACCCAGTTCACCCATTGTGGTGACTGACTAAATGCGGCACATCGATCGTCACCTTCGAGCAATACACATTCTTCCCAACCGGAAAATCGTACTGGTAATGAGGTCAAATCAGATGCCGCTGAAATATCGATGACATCGACAGGAGACAATCGATGATGGACACGAGGTGGTGTGTGGTCTACCTGCAGCTGGAGTGTGGTTGCAACCGTATCGCGAGTCATATCCTCTCCACGACCGGGGACATTTCGAACTCCAGTGAGGAACGTTCTAGTTTCTGCACTCTGCAAAGCTGCGGCGGCTGTGAGTGGCACTTCGATACTGAAAGCACCATCATCGGTCAAACTTCCATCTGACCAATATTGGACACCATCGAAAACTTCGACAGTTATCCCAAGGTCATTCGGAGCCGGTACCCCACTGCTTTCATACACCACTCTTCCAGACCAGCGTAGCCGATCATCAGGTCGTACAGGAGTTGCATCATCTAGTGAACCAGTTCGCGGTTCAGCCACATCTTCTACGATATATGATGAAGCATCGAGGACCAAATCATTCTCAACGCTGAACGTATGTTCGATGAATTCGATTCGGGTTGGTGAGGTTGAACCGAGTTCCTTGTATTCGAGTGCAAGATCAGAGATGTCTTCATCTGGCCAATCCCACGAAAATTGGAAGTCAAAGTTCGTGTGAATCCACGGTAAACCAGTATCATTGGTCGAAACCTCAGCGGAACTGCTTGGTAGAACGGTGATGTACTCACTATCTGAAGTCCATGTATCCGTTCTTCCATTGAAGGAGATTCGTTGTTGATCACGTTCTGGATCAGGGCCTTCAAAGTCAAAGATGAGCGAAATATATTCGAAATCAATGATACCGTTTGCATCGACCAAGCCGATAGAAATTGATTGATCAGTTCCGCTGTAAACATCAGCGCCATCGGCATGTCCTTCCCAATTTAGACCGGTGAATACAGAGGCCATATCCTGACGGGTCCGATAGGTCGCTAAATCGTAAGAAAATCCTGGCCCATCGGTACCAACGATGACATTGCCCGCAGGGTCATGCCCTGATACGAAATAGGATACTCTGGCCATGTTGGGATTTCTCGAATCGTCGATTTGGGCAAAGAAAATCTTCTCTTCATCCGTAGATGAATTGGTCATCGTTTGGGTCGCATACTCTTCAGAATCCGGTTGACCATTCCGATTTGAATCATGGTCTGCTTCAACCCAATAATTGAGCGTCAGAGATTGAGGCTGACCCACTTCATCAGAGACGGTTACGGCGATTTGTTGGGTGGGTGAACTGGCTTCATAATCGCCCTCAGTCGGCCAAGAATCAGTAACTTCTGGAGACGAACCATCGATTCTCAATGTGCGTTGCCACGATTCGTTTGTTGGCATTACCTTGGTCGGGTCCCGTACGTTGTAAGCCTGAACCTCAAATGTGACACCTTCGGGTATATCCATGTCTGGGACCGTGACTGAGATGAAGAACGAACCGTTTGGATTGGAATTGTCCTTCCAATTGGAAGCGACAAAATCACCCTGACTGTCCTTGCGCGCTACACGGATGTCGAATACAGAGTTAAGGGGGGCATCTTGTGTGCCTTCAAACCAAACTTGTCCTTGGAAGTGAACGGTTTCCCCAGCGACGACCCAATCATCATTTTGCAAGTCATCATTGACAACTTCACCTTCAACATCACGGATTGCAAACCAACCGAGTCCATACGATTGATTCACTACGATTCCAGCCCCTCCTGTGGACAGCGTCGCAGGGGAGAATCCGTTGTCATCCGTACAACTAATGCGCCATCCAACGTTATTTTGCTCTGGGAAATCATCCGTGACGCGGAACATCCAGTGAATCTCAAAGATCCCATTCGACAAATTTGTCCAGGTAGCACTTTGGTCTGGGATAATCCAATCTTCAGGATCGTCATCAACCAATGTTCCATCCTCAGCCCAGGATAGTTTCGGAGCATCGCTATTGGGGGATGCGAGGAAGGTTAATTCTGCATTTGTAATACTCAGTGCCTGATCACCAATGACATGCCGTGTCACGATTTCATAGGCCTCGCCACGCTCGTGTAGAACCATGTTTTCATCGAAATTGATATCTAAATTCACAGTCACCATCGTGTATTCGATCCGCATCGATTTGATTTCGACTTTACCTTGAGTGGCGGAGTGAACTTTCACACCAACCACTTCAGTTCCAGTTCCGATTTGAGGGACAATGCAGTTGAAAGCATCCTCTAAATCACCATTCGTACCTGAAGATGTTGCAGTGGTTCTGCCCAAGAGGGTTCCATCGTATTCCCATTCTTCGCCACCAACACTACAACCAGGATTGAGCGATGTACTACTATCGATGTCGTAAATGTCAATCTTGACATCTTGAGGTGCATTTTCGAAAAGTACGACATTGATGTCAGATAGAGTTGGTGTAAAAGCATTGGAAGTTCCAGCATCAAAATCAATACAGAGAGACATGTAACTTCCTGACAACGCAGAGAATGTAGCAGTCGAGCCTGAACTAGGAACATTGGTACGCGTTCCACTAGAACAAGCTGAAGATGATCTGAAATAAATGTCCAGTGAACTACCACCTGGTGTAGAGGCATTCCACCAAACCTGAGCAGCATCAGGGAATACCCCAGTACCAAGGTTGTAGTATCGAAGCCTCAACTGTCCATTCGATGCGTACGTGGATAGATAGGACAGCCCGACGGTATCGATGAGTGGTGCAGCTGAAGCCGTTCCATTCAGCCATGCCCGCCAACCCAATTGGTTACCAGCATTTGCGAAGGTAATTGTATGGCCCACATTGTTGGCTTTTTTCCAGGTTGTTCCACCATCGTTGGTGACTTCAAAATCAACTGAGGTACCTGTTGGTTCCCATGTTACGGCAACGTCAACTGAGAGTTTATTGATGGAAGCAGTTAGAGTTTTGATATTCGATGTAATAGTGGCACTGTTTGATGTTGGTGTCCCCATCCAATCTGCAGCACCATTCCCTCGCATGATGATTTTACGACTGGTTGTTGATGTTGGACAGTATGAAGATGAAGCGTACAAGCAGGTGTGTGCAATTTCCCCATCGATATTATCCAATCCCATGGATGCATATGTTCGAGTGAATTCACCTTGTAGTTCAGGCCAACTTGATCCCATGTGGTAAATGTTCATCCATGAAACTCTATCAGATGCACAGTAGCTGGTGGAAGCATAATAGTAACAGTAGACATTCACGGCAATTCTAGGCATTTGGACAACCAATCCAGTGGGTTTGAGGTATCCGGTAAACGTACTGGACCCACCTCCACTTGCAATGGTTCCTAGACTCCAAGTTTGTAGGGCAATATTTGGCTGGCTTCGGCTAACTTTCCACAGATCCATGTTGTATAGATTTCCATTGCGTGTTCGTTGAACCACATACATATCATTCGTGTTTGGGTCAATGGAAACACCTCCGATTTCTGATGCCAACCAGTATTGTTCGCAGGTGTAAGAGCCCTCACTTACACTCCATTTTGAAATCGCACCATATGCTGAACTCGTGGATGTGTAAAATGAAACCATCCAAACGGTCCCATCACCATCGCTTGCCATATCAGAGACATAGACTAGATTGCTAGAAGAACAGTTGTTTTGTGTGCCATACGAAATTGATGCTGTTGCTATGAATGCGCCTGTACTGGCATTGTATCGATTAATGGAATTGAAGTTGTATCCACCCCATGTTCCAGTGAGACTTGAATATCGAATGACATGGTGCTCATTTCCTTGTTTGACCGTTGCACCGATATACTGTCCAGGTGACTGCCCCCATGTACCTCCAGACAAACCAATTCGCCTTTCATCGGAGACTCCTTTGAATCCAGCCTCAGCCGCAGAAAAGTATTGTCCGGTAGTGTTCATGCTACCGCCAGAAGATGATGCGGCTTCGTTTGAATTGCTCATGGACCAATAGTCAGTAGTCTCTGTTGGGCGCAATTCCAATTCATCATTGTCAACTCCGAGATTCTGTCGATATCCATAATTCCATTTATTTTGACCACTAATGGACCATCCTTTCGTGGTCGTTCCTTGTCCTCCAAAGTCGGCATTGCTCGTCCGATTGAACCAACTTTGTGTTGATGAAGAACCTTCAATTTCTATTTCGACATCACTCACTTCAGCACCAAATGGAAGTGTTACACCGGGTGTAGCAGCATTTCCTCCTTGGCTGAATACATGTGTAAAGGTAGAAGATCCATCAGAAAATTGAGTTTCAGTCACAGCGGATGCAAACGGGATTGCAATGGAAAATAGAAAAGTTGCAACGATAAAGATGGCTATTTTTCGCATAATTTACACTGCCCCGCCGACTGTCGGCTATGCCGACACCCGACGCCTTCGGTTTTCAATCTATTCCGGGCCCGTTAGGGCCCGTCAGAGGCGAACACTCAACAGTGCCAAGATGGTCGGCGGTTTAGGTCAGGAGGACATTCTGGCTTGGAGTTGGTTGTGTGAGTGGAATATTAGCCCCGTTGAAAAATTGGTGGGAAAGTCAGCGAGATCGCCATCTTTTCCTGCTTGGTACAATTACATTTATTTCAACATCAATCTTATTGTGGTCTATCGTTTACTTCTTCTTCCTCGGGGGCGCACAAGACCCTGATTTGGAGCATCTCAGAAATTGGACTTGGGCCGGTCTATTCGTTGGTTTCACCATCCTTGTTTTCGTCGCTCCTGAATTCATTCATTACCAAGGCAAGTGGAGTTTCTTGATGGAGGTCCTACAATCGACATCTCGAGCTGAGTTGGGTCGACAACGCAAAGAAGCCGAGGAGGCCGCAACCTTGCTCGGCTCCGTTTGGAGTGCACGTCTGAAATCACACTATGTTGAACACGGACTTGCCAAAGGAAAGGCAGCGAAAGTAAATCCTGAAGAAAAAGTGCCTGAGGACCTCATCATCAATTGGTGGGGTACTGAAGACTCACGACTTTCTCGAATGATTGGTGCCGAAGTATTCCGTGAACCTTGGCTGAACAGATCCCTGGGTTCGGTTGGATTTATTGTCACTATACTGCAATTTTGCAATATGGCATTTGGCATCGCACGCAATGCGGCTCTAGAACGTGAAAACACGATCATCATCTGGGATTGGTTGAATGGAGAAACAATCAATTCAGTACCAGCACCCTATTTTGATGACATTTCAGGATGGATTGTATTGTTCATCTCCTTGTTCTTACTCTGGGCCTCTTTCCCAGCATCTGGAGAAAGGCCTGAACCAACGGTCACCGAGACGGATGAAGAGGAGTGAGGTTGGTGGGTGAGGCTTGGTCTTGGATTAGAGAGACCATTCTTGCCGGAGGACTCATCGCGACATTGATCACTGTTCTCGTATTGATGACGGGTTCTTGGCCGCCGATGGTAGTCATCGAATCCAATTCTATGCAACATGACGCCAATGGCGAAGTGGGTTCAATCGATGCGGGCGATCTGGTTCTCGTAATGTCTGATGAGCGAAAAAACATCATTACGTTTGCCGAGGCGACCGAGGAAGGTGGTGTTTACGAAGGCTACGAATCCCATGGGATGCCTGGTGATGTCATCATCTATCTGAAAAACGGTGGAACCGATACACCCGTAATTCATCGAGCACTACTCGAGGTAGTCGCCAACGAATCAGGGGGGTGGGATGCTCTTGGTACTACTCTGAGAAATGTGGACACCATTACATGGACATTCGACATACTGTGCTCTTACCATGGTGGGGAATACAATCTCAAGATTGAGGATTGGGATCCAGTACACGCGGGTTATCTGACGAAGGGTGACAATAACGATTGCATGATCGATCAACCTGCAGCAAATTCTCAGAGTCAGGGCCCCGGTCTTTCCGCCACCAACTCTGATGGCAGTGTAGGTCCGGTTGAAACGGTCAAGCAGGAATGGGTTGTTGGAATTGCTGGAGCCGAAATTCCATGGGTTGGTGCCATCAAGTTGGGTTTGTCTAACAACAGTGATTCGGTTCCGGGGTCAAGCTGGACAAAACTTGCCATTACGGCATTTGTACTGCTCGCGATTCCAGCAATATGGGAACGATTTGCCAATCGTGTGATGGAAACATCTCCCGAGGCATTGCAAGCCCAACGTGAAGAAGAATGAATTCAAATTCTCTGAGCAATGATGATCAGTAGCAAACCCATCATCAAGAATAAACTGCTGAAAGAAGAGATTTTTGACACGGTCGCTTCTGTTTTGAGTGGATGATAATTTTTCGAAAACCCATGAATTTTACCAACCAAAACCCCGAGGAAGTCCTTCATCAGATGTCCGCCATCAAAGGGAATAATTGGGATTAAATTGGCCAAACCAAGCCCCACGTTCCACCAGATGAACCAAAAGAACAGCGTGATGATTGCCATTAGAATCGTGGTGCCGAGCAGACCCCCCAACCATCCATCAGCCTCGATATAATCCATTTCATGCGGATCCATGATTTGGCCATCTTGATTGATGGGAATGCCAATCATCACAATTGGTTGATAGGCGAAACCCAAGGCGTCAACATACCACGGCATATCTTGTTCCCAAGCGGTTGGTCCAGCCAATCGGTCGATTCCACTCGACCCGCTTTGCATCCCTGATACACCTAGGAATGCACTTTTCTCATCTATTCCGAGTAACTCAATCTGCTCATCGGTGAAATTTTGTGATTCTGCATAAGCGAGTTTACTGCTCAGTGTCACACTCAACATACGTTCGGTTCGAACACCATCCGCATCGGGATGACTGAGAACGGTGAGGGTGACCGTGTCACCTGCTGAATGGGTACTGAGTTCGTCAGTCATCTCGGATGCAGTTTCTACCGGTGTTCCATTGAAGTGAGTGATGATTTCCCACGGTTCCAAACCTGCTTCTGAGGCGGCTGAATCTTCGACAATTCCGGTGGCATGGACACCTGGATTCACCACTGCAAATTGTGTCGCCAATAGACAGATCAGCAACCAAGTAAGGGTTGCAGCATAGAGATTTGTTGCGGGAGCAGCGGCAAACAATCGCGCCCGTTCACGTCGTGGTGCTTGGGTGAGTTCATCATATTCAGGTTCTACAAAAGCTCCTGCTGGAAAAGGCCCTAGCATTAAGAGACCCACGGACCGAACTCGCATACCGTGTGCGCGTGCCTGAAGAGCATGCGCAAATTCATGGATGACAAGAGCGCCAACGAATGCGATTGCAGGCCACCAAAATGGAATGATTGGACTGACGCCAGGGAATGGAATCAATTGGCTGGCCGGTGCATCCGTCTTTTCGACTCCCATGAACAAAGCCAACCCAAAGGAAAGTAACAGGAAGAGGACAATGAATACCATCACAAACGCACAAGTCCAAAGAGAAACTTCGCCATATACACGCCAGAATTTCCGAGGTGTTGCTGCTTTCTCAATCGTATCTTGACCCCGCGTTGTTCGAAGCATCAAGAGCCCCCCCAACACTCGGGTCGCGTTCCAACGATCGAGAATTCCTCGACGCTCCAATTGGCCTAGGAGGAGAACCCATAGACAGAGTGCACCGAATGCCCAATGAACTTGTACGGCTAGAAAAGCACTCAAGAAAATCAGAATGAGTGCGCGTCGGTCGCGCGCTCGCCGTGCATCGCTCACGACCTGTCCTACTCCCGCTTCTTCTTGAATCATCGGGAGAGGACTCAAGGAGACAACCCCTCTCCCCACACCATGGTCGACACCGATGAAGCGCGCCGTATTCAGCGCCGAATCAATACATTACTCAGAGATCGAGACGCCATTCGTCGTATGTTAGAGCAAGCTGATTATGAGCGACTGGGCCGCGATGTCGGTCGTCAGAGTGTGGCTATTGACAAACTAGAAACCCTTCTTTCAGGCGAGGATGTTTAGACTCGAAATCGTCGCATCCAAGTGGGTACCGGTTCAGGTGCAACTTCGATGACAGGTTCTGATTCTACCTGAATCGCCAAAGCTTCTGTGACAATTCTTGACAATCCATTGTCATCGGAATTTCGGCAAACAACACCGAGGAATTGATGTAGAGGCAATCCTAGATCCCAATCGAGATGAGGTTTACCCGTTCGCGTCAGTGGCAGTGCAGGGATTCTCTTTGCCAGTGTGGCCAATCGGCCAGAAAGAGTTGATGTTTCGACACGGAAGATGCGCCATGAATCACCACGAACCCCTTTGAGACGGTGTGCATACAGAGGCATTAACTCACATTTTTCACCGATTTCTTTCATGGCTTGCAACTGCGTTTCGGTTTGTCCTGAAAAGTAGACTTTTTTGTCAGCTCTTGTTTTGACTTCAATTGGAAAACAAATGTCACCGCGTAAAGCGAGTAAATCTCCGCTTCCATCCATGCCACTACCCGCTGCACGAACCACCAAAAAGGGTCTTTGAACCACCTGCATAGCCTTGGCTCGTTCTAGTTCGGTACACGAACGAGTAACGGCACGAACTCCATCGGGCGAACCGGCCAACACCGCCCTTAATTCGCGCTCGTAAGACGAGGCCATCGGCGAAGCCGGCCCATCCGCGGCTATTACAGTGTTCGCTCAAACCCCGCGAATCCGCACGATTTGTTTCACAAATTGCCAAATTCGGTCCCATGGGATGCGAAGGTTTGACTATCGACAGGGGGACCCATTAGCGTGGGTGAAGTCGTCGTACGAACGGCAGATTTCCGTTTGGCCTATCGATTGTTGGCCGGACTGAAGGCGAGACGGATTCGTTGTTCCCATCTTGAGATGGACGCAACTTTACCTCCAACGGCCATGGTTTGGCTGGCGACACACGAGGAAGTTGAGGCCGCTGCCGACCCTCTCGGGATTGGTGCTACTCTAGAGTCTGTGGAATCTGCAATTGATCAAGCTCTGCGATTTGTGTCCAAAGGTGGAGTTGTCAAAGATTTGACATTTGGAATCGACCCTGGCCCCCGCCCTGGCCTCGCTTGGGTTGGTGATGGTCGCGTGTTGGGTTCCGCTCAATTCGAATCAGTGGATGCTACCGTCAATCGAATCTGCAAATTGTCACAAGACATTGGTCACACTTCTTTGACGGTTCGAATCGGTGATGGTTCGCGAACGATTTCCAATCGCTTGGCCAATGTTTGTCTTGCGCGCGGACTGAAGGTCGAGCGTGTAGATGAACGGCGAACATCACGCGGCTTGCAACGCAATCAGCACCATGCATCCGCAACTCGAATTGCGCAAATGAAAGGATTGCCCGTAAATCACAAGCAGCCTGTGGTGCCCACGCATGGTGAGATCAAGGAAGTGCAGAGATTGAGTCGCCGGATTTCAGGAGGGCAGGTCACGATTTCCCAGAGATTGGCCCAAGCCGTTGCAGTGGGTCGTCTCTCGATGGAGGAAGCGATTGGTCGCCAACTTCAACGCCTCAGTTATTGAGTACTTCAAATACCTCCAAGTTCACCATGCTATCATGGCAGACGCAATAATTGAATTCGATCCAGAGAAAACAGCCAAAGGAAATGGGGTCGATGTTGACGAGGTATATGAGATAATGAAGAATGGGACTGGTGCATCACCTTGGGTCTCAAAGAGGATAATTTCAGAGCTAAACTTGTCAAAAGAAACCAAAGATTGGAGGAAAGATGGTTCTTCAGATGAGGGGGATATGGAATTCAAGGGTATAACAATCCACGGCGTAATCCTCGTGCCCTCAGGTATGGTGGGTAGTGGTAGGAAGGTAGATTGGGAAAAATTAAACCCTTGGCTAGATGGAATTCCAGGGGGTTTTGTGCTACATGATAACACTCAATATCCAAGAGTTGCTTTGTATCAAATACCTACGTCAACGATTAGGGAATGGGCCGAAGATGGGTTATTGAAGGCCGATGGTTCAGTATCACAAAAGAACATAATGTCAGCTTTGTCTGAATTAGGCTATGATGTTGAATAGAACAATTCGATTCGTGTTTGTTCCTACCATATCCATCATATTCCAATGGTGCCCTTAATCAGCCTGCACAGTATCCTAGCACCATGGAGCCCAGTGGTTGGTTGACATTCGATCTCGCAGCCATCGCCCAATCGTTACACATATCTGAGGAAGATACTCGCAAGTATTTCACCGACGGCCGTAGAGTTTCATTCCTCATTGAGCGCCGAGCGGTCGAATCAATGCCTGGATCACGGTTGGCACCAAGCGAAGGTTCAGGATTTGACCTCATTGATACGAGTGGAGGATATTGGGAAGTGAGAAGTCTCACCAAAGGAGGCATCTACTTCTGTCCGTCATACATGGTTGGTTCGGGTCGTTCATTCAATGAATCTGGCTTCCTTGACAAACTGGATGATGTGAAGGGTTACTTTGTGACTGATATCACCTGTTTCCCCAGGATGCCATACTGGATCATTCCATATCAGTTGGTTCAAGAATGGTGGTTTAGCAGTCAATTAGGTCGAACCAGCAGGATAAACCGCTCAGCGTTCCTCAATCTGATTAGGGACTCTTAATCAGACCTAAATACCACGATTCGATTCGTATTAGTTCCCTTTGACTTATTGTCAACACCCCAGGTATTGGCAGTTTTGGTAAATTCCTGAACATTGATCATAATGATAATCGGTTCAAGCCCCGCCTCAACCCCCGCGGGAACAACCAATTCTTCCAGTAATAGCTCCTTGCCTTTGTAGGTGATTTCTCCAACCTCGAAGGCAACAAAACCACCGGGTTCCACTATACGTTTCAGGTCCCGCATGACTTCGACCATCTTCTTCTGCCAGAGTTCTGCATTTTTCAGTTGAGAGATTTTTATTGTAGAAGCGTCAAGTCCTAGGAACCAACATCTTAGCCAGTTATCGCTTTGATAGTCGACCACATCTAAGAATGGGGGCGAGGTCACCGCTAGTTTGGCAGAATCTGTTTCGACACCTTGAGCGTTACTTGCATCTCCAGTCACCAAAACAGGTTCCAAATCTAGGCTTTCATACTCTTTAGGTACTCCATTCCACTGCTTGAGGAGTGCTTTTGAGCGTTTGATAATCCTAGACTTGATGTCCTTCGATTCGGGTTTTTGCTTCTTCTTTTTGTTGATTTTTTTCTGTGATTTAATTGACACAGCTTGGTTGGGTGGAAGTGAATATACGGAGAAGAACCCTGGTGAGTGCCCCGTGAGACGATTGAGTGCAACCATCCGAATCCATTTGTCAATTTTGTCAAGTTTTCCACTTTTTTCTCTTCTCAGGAAATATTCTTTCAGTGAGATAACCTGTTTCAGAGTATCACGATGGAAGAACACCTCTAAATCGGGATATTTCTCTTTTGCAACCGTTAGATCAATTGAACCCAATCTCTTTTCAACTTCGTCGATTGAAGGGGGATTAACTCTTGGTTCTAGCAAAGCCTGACTAAGTGGGTTGATGTCGTTACCCATTGGTTTCCGTCCTTGGATATAGGCCTCCAAAGGTGTAGTACCTCGTCCCTCAAACGGGTCATACACACCATCTCCTAGGTCGGTTAATCTAGATATGAAGAACCCTGGAAGTTGTGGTTTGAAACAAGCCCGATAGGAAACCTCCTGCAGGCTATGTCCCTGACGTTGAGCACTGGTCCAATATTCATTGAATGCCTTTCTTACAGTTCCAGTTCGTTCACCAACAGTCCATTCATAATCCTCGAAAACAGTATTGGTCCCAAATTCATCAAATGTTTCGATGAACTCAACGAACTCTGCTTCAGTCATCACCATGCTATCAGTGTATCCTTGCGCAAGTTCAGGGTTTTTAGTACTATGGATTCAAATCACAGATAAAATAGATCTGGTTCAATTCTAATCGCTGGTAATTGTATTGCCAATTCTTTCGATGTATTTGGGTGGGAGACCGTGAGTAATTGCTCCATCCACAATGTGTTTCAGATACCTCTTACTCGGAGGTACGCCATCTTCATCAAATCGATCCGGATGAAAATTGGCCACATATGTCTTGCACTCATGCTCCACCCCATCATCTGTAATCACACGAATAGTTTCTTTCGTATAATGCGGAATATTAGCCCTTGTTCCTTCAGAACGGTCCATTTCTTCGACAGCAGCAGAATCCAATTCAAGGAGCAAACCCCACACAATACTTCCAGTCTTTGGGATGATGTTTGCCTTCCCTCCATCCTTTCCTTTCTTGGTAAATCCGAATTCCCAATCATCTAATCGGGCAATTTTTGCGTTTTCTAAAATTCGCTCAATGCCTTTTTGTTTCAGTCGGTCTGAATCCATGTTACTGCCATAGGCGAATTGCATTTCCATTCAAATGCCCCCTCAAACTCGACGACGCAACTTTTCCATCAATCCATCCGCTTCGCCCAAGGCGTTGAGCGTCCGCTCCAGCCGCCCTTCGTCAAATGCTGCCTTGGCATCTCCAACGGCTTTCTCACAAGCCGCCCGCTCACCATCGATCGCCTTGATGCCGCGGGCTTCCAATTTCTTGCGCAAAGCCGTCCATTCATTTTGGACATAGGTCAGCAATTCTTCCGCATCCCCACTCGCAGCATCTAGTGTATCTAGATCCGTTGTGAGTCGATCGAGAAGTGCCCCAGCATGCGACCACGATTTGCGCTTGGAGGCTGCAGTGACATCATTCAACCGCTCTTCCCATTCATCCGCATCGGCGCGCCCCTTCCATCGCTCCTTGAGTTTCTTCTTCTGTCGTAGTGCACGTTGGACTTCACCCATCGCCTCGCGCTCTTTACGAACTTCACGAACGATACCATCAGAGACACCACGAGCCAAACTAAACTCACCCACATCGAGATGCTTTTTCGCATTCTCGAGGCGTTCATTCCACAATTTGAGGTCGAGCCCTTCGCTCTCCTCCATGATTTTGACAGCCTCATCATACGCTTCATCCGCCCCTTCACTGGCCTCCCCAAGGTTGGCGACATGATCAGGAATACTTTCTGCGATTTCCAGTGCCAAGACACAATCCTCCTTGGCCAAGGCCTCCTTGGCTTGAAGTAGAAGATCATGCAATTGTTGGTTCTGAGTCCCTTCAAGTTCAGAAATCAACAGGCTTGAAGCAGCGATTTGATCCTCCGCAGCTTTCCAATGATCGATGATGTTGATTGCAAGTTTCTTTGCACGACGATACAACATCTCAGCCTCTCGAAGACTTCCCAAATCTCGCTCACGATCGCCTGCATCCATGCTACGTTGAGGCTTTTTGGCCGTAGATGCAATCAACGTCGCCTGCTCAACTGAGGCTGCACAGACGTCACGAATTTCAGAGATATCTTCAGCCAATGCCAATGTTCGTTCGATGTTTTCTTCGGCCTCATCTAAGATCGAGAATCCCAAATCAGGATTTTTGTAACCTACATCTGAAGCATTTCGACAAAGACTGGATGCTTGGTCTAAGCTAACACCACTGGCTTGAAGATTTAGAATCCGGTTTTCGATAGCATCCAATGTCTTGCCGAAGCGCTTGCGTTCTGCTCGATCTTCGTCACCACCAAACAAATCCATGGCTACAGAGATAACGCCCAATCCAAGTATTGCAGATGCCACAATCATCGGTTCGCTTTCAAGTTGCGATGATAGCATGACAGCACCACCAATCGTTGCGCCACCCAATGTCATGAGTCCTCGGAAGCGTTGTGCATCCAAACTACCTCTAAGCAATTCCCGAGAGTTCAGTAAACATGCCCCTGAGACCAGGAACATGAGTCCATGGCCAACCTGAACTGAACCGGTAGTGGTCAGAACATCGACACCAAGCACAGCGATGGCTGGCCAAGTCAGGCACCCTACTGCGCCCAAGCGCCCGCGTGCCCGGGCATCGGGGTCGACCAAATCTTGCAGCAGTAAAGAGGCTGAAAGGAGCAGACCGACCGCACCTAGGCGATTGAATAGAACAGCATCACCACTGAGTGCTGGCCACATGTACCATGCGGCAGATGCAATGATGGCGAAAGCACATCCAAGCGCCAGTCCCGCCACCCTCGCCTTTTGCTCAGAAATCTCGGCATCAATCATTGCCGAGGGCGAATCGAGGTGTTCCATCGCCTCCGGCGATGCAGCCCACCCCTTAGATAGATGCCCTACGATGCGTCCCCATCATCGGGTTGACGTTTCAAACGCCACAAAGCCACGAAACCAATCAGAGGGGGGAGCATGAGTAGAATCCACATGAGCGGTGTCATCTCAGATTCAACAATCAAACCACTTTGATATTCGGTGGAGGTATTATTGGTATATTCAAGTTGGACAATGATTTCACCCGATGCCCATTCGGTCACAGGAATCCGATGAGTCATTTCACCGGGGCCATCTACACTGGCTTCCATGGCTCTGAATTGTGAGCTGCAATCGGAAAGGTAGCACAAACGGAAATAGGTCTCACCCTGACCATCATTGGCCATTGTGACATCCAATGCACCCGGATCACCAGGTCCCCCATCACCGATCTTGACGACATCTGTAATTCGATATAACGCTCCAACCGGTGGTTCTACGACAAACATCATTGCATGGGTTCCCAAATTCCCAGAGGAATCAGTCGCATTGACCACCAAGGCGTGCCTTCCTGCATTCAATGCAGGGAGTGTGAATGATTGCACATCATCCCAAGTCGAACCCATCTCAATTGATTCACCATTCAATTCTACAGTCCAAGTGAGTTGATTGATTGAATCGAGATCATCCCATGATTCACTCAAACTCACCTCGACCGGCGAACCACCTTCAATCGGGAGGTTTAGGTCGCCGTAGTAATTTCCATCGACACTGAGAGCAGGTCTCGGTGATGGACTTGTGCGATCGGTCACGGTCACATCCCAATCTTGAATCAGAATATTTCCTGCAGCATCGGTGAGGTTGAGTTGTAAATTGTATACTGTGAGTGGCTTCGATTGATGTCTGTCCTCGATACTCAAGTGCTGCCCATTGATTTGTGGACCTTGGACGAAAATATCGTTCCAAGCATGATTGCCAATGCCCAGATGAATCCACCCACTGCTCTTGTTACTCGTCCATTCAATATCGACAGGAGGTGCTGAATCATCTCCGGCTTGAACAGCAGCGGAAAGTACAGCCCCTGATGGAATCGAAATCGATTGATTACCCAAATCAACATCCACAGGATTTGCATCGTCAGGATGTAGATACTGCATTAGCAATTCACGAGTTGGCTGAACACCATCGATGTAAACTTCCATCGAGTGATTTGTCGCCAACCCTTGGGGGTCGGTGCATTCTAGCGTAAGATTCAACCATGTGCTTGGAGCCAAATTCAGAAACATTGGGTCGATGAATAGGGTAGACGTCAGCTCATCTAGCAAAGTGACATTTTGATCTTTTAGGATAAATCGGCTTTCGGGTTCCACAATCGACGTGTCAGTACAATCAGATACGATGTGTGAATGTTGGCCAAATGAAAGCCAAGGCAACTCACCATTCACCGAATGCAACCCCATCACAGGAGCAACATTTGTACCCAATGCAATGGTTGCATTCCCTGTGACTGGAACATCACCACGGTGGATGACAAAATCATCTGGGAGGCCAGTGATGTAATCACTCTGTGGTGAATATCGAATTTCGTGGATTGGTGGTAGTGTGATTCTCAAGTCAATGCTATCGGTAATGTCACCAGTAATCGGTACCCAAAGCAATCGTGTGGAACGCCCATCTCCTTGTCCGGTTAGATTTGCGTCCATGGACCAACCCCAACTTTCGTTGTCAGCATAAACGGTGATGTTTGCATCGCCGACCAAGTCGATTTTGTCATAGGCACAACATCCAATTTCAGTGTTTGACGAGATCCAGTCGGAGAATAGTTCGAAATCACCTCCAAATTCAGTTGTAATTTGATCATTGATGCCCAGATGCGCATTTGGTAAATCTGGATGCCCCAGAGAATTCGGGATTGTAATGTTCGATGTCCAAGTTGCATTCAATTGAACAGACCGATCGATGGGCCCGAGTACATCCAAGTGTGCATTTCCAGTAATTGCAAGCGGTACCTCAACCGTTTGATTGAGAAAATCTGTAGCGTTCGTATCATCGCCAAAGGTCAAAACAGCATCCTGTGGAACTCCATCAATGAGTCGCACCATCGTCCAATTTCCTTCGGGGAGGTGCAAATCAATCGGTTGACCAGGGTCTACAGGGGTGAGGTTCCCAGAGTCATCCCAGAGAAGAATCGCCCCTGGCGCCTGTTCACTCCAAAGGTGAATGCTGTCATCCTCAGCGCCCACATACGGCAATGGGGCCAAAAGAAGAATCACGACGAGAAGAACCGCCTTTCGCATTTGAACACCTCAAATTCGGACTCGGTCATCATAGATGATGGTCGAACCAGCAGAATCCATAACGAGTGGGATGACTTTGTGTGCAGCTTCA
This sequence comes from Marine Group II euryarchaeote MED-G33, assembly GCA_949538655.1. GTDB lineage: Archaea > Thermoplasmatota > Poseidoniia > Poseidoniales > Thalassarchaeaceae > MGIIb-P. The sequence continues at coordinate 28,271 of CATISE010000063.1, forward strand.
ACCTGTGAACGAATCTCAGCATCACCCTGGAACAGGAAAAACCCACCTCCACCTGCTCCCAACAATTTGCCACCAGTTGCACCCTTCGAAATGATGCTTGAGTAAAGGTCGTCTAGAGACGTCACTGTGATGCCATCGACAAGGTTACGTTTGATCTGCCAGGAATCATCCAATAGTTTCCCAACAGTTGCGTGTTCACCAGATTCAAGCGCTTCTCGAACATCCATCGCCTGTTGCCTCAGAGTATCGAGTTCAGCCCGCTTCTTTTCACTAGAAGCAGATTGCTTCGCCAGGATTCCACTGGCCTTTCGTGTCATGCCCGTATAGACCAGGAAATAGTTGTCAACCAGTCCACCCGCATCCAATTCGATTGGGGTGACAGTCACCGAATCATCAGGGTGGAATGCGATTTGATTTGATCCACCAAATGCGGCAGCATACTGATCTTGTCTACCGATTGGTTGTCCTAAAATATCGATTTCAATTCGACAGGCTTCTTCCGCCAATTGTGCCGAATTAGGATCGCGTCCAGCATAGGTGTGCAGTGCATTGAGTAATCCGACGGTTAGGGCCGATGAAGAACCCAATCCAGTACCTCGAGATGGAATGTCTGCAATGGTTGTAATTTCAACACCCTCAGTCACCCCTGTCAACCGCATCGCTTCACGAACCAATTCGTGTTGAAGATCTTCAAAATCATCGACAATCTCAGTCTGAGAATAGCTCACTCGGACGCTATTGTCGAATCGCTTGTTGACAGTCACATGGATATGCTTGGCCAGAGCCATTGAGGTCACGAGTCCACCATTTTCACTACCGACGTAGTATGCAGGAAGGTCCGTCCCTCCTCCACAAAATGAGACACGAACTGGAGTCCGACTGATAATCATCGATTCGGCGGACCCAGCATTCCCCCTTCAAGCCCTCGGCTTCCGATTCCTATGGAATCGACCAAGTTTTCTACCCCAATGAATAAGTCCGGGGGTCGACCGACGAGTTCCGGCGGGCAAGATGGAAGGCGACCTCATCACTATGGATGACATGACAAATGAGGAGATTATTTCTCTCCTTGATGATGCTGAACGCTTGCTCCCTGTTGCACATGGTTCAGAGTATCTCCCCCTCCTTCAGGGGAAGTTATTGGCGAACATGTTTTTCGAACCTAGCACCCGTACGCGAATGTCCTTTGAGACCGCAATGAAGCGTCTGGGTGGTGATGTAGTCAATCTCGGCGACGTTAAATCATCATCTGCTGTCAAGGGAGAGACTCTGTATGATACCATGAGAATGGTCGATGGTTACTGCGATATCGCCGCTCTTCGCCACCCTCGTCAAGGTGCCGCACAATATGCAGCGGACGCTTGTGATATTCCAATCATGAATGGTGGCGATGGTGCAGGCCACCACCCCACGCAAACACTCCTTGATTTATTCACAATCCGACAAGCACATGGGCGACTCAACGGTCTCACAGTTGCCCTCGTCGGTGATTTGAGATACGGCCGAACGGTTCACAGTCTATCTCATGCCTTGGCAAGATTCGACTGTAATTTGGTATTCATTTCCCCTTCACAATTGGCAATGCCAGCTGAAATCGTATCCGACTTGACCAAAGACGGTGCCAAGATTACAGAAACTGAAGACCTCTATGGTGCGATTTCCGATGCCGATGTCATTTACATGACACGGATTCAAAAAGAGCGATTCCCAGATGAGGATGAATATACCAAGGTGGCTGGAATCTACAAACTATCTGCGGCAGATCTTGCTGGAGCGAAAGGTGAGATGATCGTCATGCATCCGTTGCCTAGAGTAAATGAAATCTCACCCGATGTGGATGCAACTCGTCACGCGCGTTACTTTGAGCAAGCCTTCAATGGAGTTGTTGCTCGAATGGCTCTCATGTGTCGTTTACTCGATGTCACCGTTCCTGGAGGTGAGTCCTGATGTCTACTGGAGAAATGCGACGTGTTACAGCGATTAACAATGGGACTGTTATCGATCATGTTCCTGCTGGTTCTGCACTTGCAGTACTGCAAATGTTGGGCATATCTGGCGACCGTTCATCTCCGATTAGTCTAGTGATGAATGTCCCATCTTCTAAGCACGGTCGGAAGGACATCATCAAGGTCGAGGATCGTGAACTGACTCAAGATGAACTCGATCGCCTTGCACTCATCGCTCCGAAGGCGAGTGTTGCGATTATACGTTCATACACCGTTGCTGAGAAACGTGAGGTTAGCATTGGTTCAGAACTTGTGAATATCGCCAGATGTACATTCTCAAACTGCATCACAATCAATCCGCGTGAACCACAAGACCATCGTTTGAAAGTCGTCAATACAGACCCCATCGAATTGCGGTGTCGTTACTGTGGTCGTCCACAGAACATGGGCGAACTCATAGACAATTTGCTCTAATCTCATCCTGAGATTTCGGACAACCAAGCCTTGAACGTGCAAGCTTGACAAATCTGTTGACTTGATGGTGAACCACATTCATCACATTCTGTTGCCCGCCCAGATTTCCATGATGCCGGGGGATTTTCTGA
>CATISE010000064.1 GCA_949538655.1 Marine Group II euryarchaeote MED-G33
CGATGATGAACTGGACGGCCACATCAAGCACATACACTCACAATTACTCGTTGAATACACAGAATGTTGAAGGGCAATATGCAGTCCTCAGTGTACTCTATCAAAATGGTGCATTTTCAACACTAGACGTTGATTTCATCTACCACGAAATGTTGGTGGCTGAATCTACAGGATCGAATAGTGGTTGGATGAATGCGCAAAACCTCACTGTAGGTCAATCGTATTCTGTACAATGGTGGGCATACGACAATGTGACCAATACTACCCTGGGTACAAACACGGTCAACTTCTCAGCGACCACCACATCTTGGAGCCAAAATGTTTCATGGACTTATCCAACAACTGCAAATCAACACAACTTTGAGGCGATTCTGCAAACACCGTCCTCAACCTCTTTGATCGGAGCGCATTACGACGAATTCTTCCCAAGCCCACCATCAATCTCGATTGTATCATACACGAATGACATCAACGTGAGCATGAATTCAGCCACCATTGAGGGATTGGATTTGGCACCGGGAGACTCCTACATGTGGAAGGTTTCACTTCTGAATCATTCCTACATTGAAATCGCTTCATCCAACTACACCAATGTTTCAGCTACAGGAACGACCATGAGTTTTGGTTCATGGTCATACACAACACCGACATCGAGTGGGCAATACTGTCTATTCGCTCAGTTCTGGACCACCAATGGAACCAATCTAACAAATGATGTCGCCTGCTTCAACTACGTCTACGATAGTGATAGTGATGGTGTGTGGGACGAGTTTGATCTTTGTCCAAATACACCGATTGGCTCTACGGTCGATTGGAATGGTTGTGCAGCAAGCCAGCGCGATACCGATGGTGATGGGTATACCGATGATGTTGATGATTTCATCAATGATCCAACACAATGGAATGATTTCGATGGTGATGGCTATGGCGACAACGCCAGTGGCAACAATAGCGATGCATTCCCACAGGACGCCACACAATGGTCGGACAGCGACGGTGATGGCTGTGGCGACAATGCAAATGGTACCAATGGTGACCAATTCCCCAATGATGCTACACAATGCTCTGACCTAGACGGTGATGGATATGGTGACAATCCAAACGGCACCAATCCTGATGCATTCCCCAATGATGCGACACAGTGGTCTGACAACGATGGCGATGGTTACGGTGACAACCCGAATGGAAACTACGCTGATGATTTCCCACAGGATCCCACACAATGGTCCGATTCAGATGGTGATGGATATGGTGACAACCCGAATGGGAACAACCCCGATCTTTGGCCAACAGACCCCACGCAGTGGGCTGACAGTGATGGTGATGGATACGGTGACAACCCAAGCGGAACATCTGGGGATCAATTCCCCAATGATGCATCACAGTGGTCAGACAACGATGGTGACGGGTGGGGGGACAACCCTGCTGGTAACATGCCGGACCACTTCCCTCAGGATGGAACTCAATGGGCCGATTCAGATGGTGATGGTTGCGGAGACAACCCCGATGGAAATAATGCAGACGTTTGGCCAAATGACCCCAGTCAATGCTTGGATTCAGATGGTGACGGCTATGGTGACAATGCCTCCGGAACGAATCCCGACGCATTCCCAAACGATGGGACACAATGGACAGATAGTGATGGTGATGGTTGGGGTGACAACCCCAGTGGCAACAATGCTGATGCTTTCCCCAATGAATACACACAGCAGCAAGATGCTGATGGTGATGGTTACGGTGACAACCCCAACGGTGTGAACCCTGATCAGTGCCCCAACAGCCCGCCTGGAGCTATCGTTGACAGCAATGGCTGTGCATCTTCTGAACTAGATGACGATAATGATGGCGTCTTCAACGATCTCGATACCTGTCCAAATACCCCTGGTGGCGAAGTGGCCGACGCAATCGGTTGCAGTGACTCTCAGAAAGATGGTGACATGGATGGAATCTCCGATGCATTCGATACTTGTCCAGGTTCACCACAAGGCGAAGCGGTCGATGGATACGGTTGTGCTGCAAGCCAGCGTGATACAGACAATGATGGAATCAAAGACAACATCGACCAATGTCCTGTCACACCACCGGGTGCCACTGTAAACGGCTATGGATGTGCAGATTCAGAATGGGATACTGACGAGGATGGAATCTTTGATGCAGACGATCTCTGCCCATACACATCTACTGAGGATGTGGCTGACAATTCTGGCTGCGGCGCAGAACAACGCGATACCGACAACGACGGAATTGTCGATGCAGATGATCTCTGTCCAATGACTCAACCGGGTTTCAATGCGGATGCAAATGGTTGCGATGCAACACAGCGAGATGGTGATGGAGACGGTGTGAATGATGCAATGGATACCAATTGCCCAAACACCCCTGCCAATCAAACGGTCGACAACTTCGGCTGCGCACAGTCTGAATTGGATGATGACAACGATGGCGTCACCAATGACCTAGATCAGTGTGTGAACACAATGACAACATGGAATGCACGCCCGGATGGTTGCTCACCTGAACAGACTGACACCGATGCTGACACCGTGGTCGATGCAACCGACAATTGTGCGAATACACCGGCTGGTGAGATTGCAAACAGTGCAGGATGCAGTCTCAGTCAAATCGACAGCGACAATGATGGTCGAAATGATGCTGAAGATGCATTCCCCAACGATGCCACAGAATGGGATGATACCGATGGTGATGGTGTCGGAGACAATGCCGATTACTATCCTACAGATCGGAGCCGTTCAGTGGATGAGGGTGGTGTATCTCTACCATTCTGGATTGCACTCGTCATCGTTGTCTTCGTTGGAATCGGTGCCACGGCAGTGTTCCTCATACGTCGATCTGGAAATGAAGATGTGCAAGGTGCATTTGAGGACAATTTCATCGAACCGCAACCTGCACAGGACATCTACGAAATGGCCAGTGTAGACTCTACACCCACCGCGGTATCCACAGGACCCACAGCGCCCCCACATGCGACCATAAATGAGCACGGACAAACATCATGGGTTGATGAAACTGGAATCTCTTGGTGTCAAGATCCTGATGGAAGCCTCAGGCGATATGATACTGAAAGTGGAGCATGGGTCTCCCATCAGTGAATCAAATACTGATTGGCACGCGACCTCTAGGTCTTGCGATTCCTCGAAATGGATCCGGGTGGACACCTTCGCCTTTGGTTGATGCGACATTTAGGGGAAAACCTCGCTGATGTTCGATGGATTGCGCGTTCAACACTCTGGGGATTATTGCCAGAGCCTGGTGAATTTGTGAAACTGGATGTCGAAATAAGGTTGCGATTGTTGCGATTAATCGGAAAACTTTGTGATTTACGAAAAGGGAAAAATGTACCACTTTCAGTTCGAGGTTTTGCAGAATCATCACTCATTGGTGCAACTGAACGCGCCCTGCAAATCATCGACTACTGGGTGGCAGGAGTCGCATTGCCCTCTTGGCTTGAGGCGCGCTGCTTCCAAAGTCAACGTCACCTCGCTCGTCGAATCTCAACAGCCCTACTACCAGCGCGTGAAGCCATCGATGGCTTGTGGCTTCTAGACCTCCCATCACCCTTCTTGCCATTCGCCGTAGCTCAACATCGACAAATGTTCGGGGCGAGGAACTGGTTAGTGCATTCAGGGGGCGACAGGCTTTGCCCAGGGATTTGGACATGGACAATCGATACATCTGGAGGAGGAGAGGTACTGCGGCGAAGCCGGGCCATTTTCACACCATTCACACGCGCCTGCGCACACCGTGATGCATTTGAACCGACTACGGATGGCATAGCATGATGGACGTCTGTATTATTCTCGGATCACGCTCGGATTTGCCTGTAGCAAAAAAAGCCACAAAGGTTCTCGATGACTTCGGTGTCGAATACGAATTGCGAGTTGCCAGCGCTCATCGCGCACCCAAATACTTGGAAGGAATCATCGATGCAGCCCTTGATGCAGATTGTCAGGTATTCATCGGCATGGCCGGTGTGGCAGCAGCTTTGCCGGGTGTAATCGCATCAATGACCATGAAACCGGTAATCGGAGTCCCAGTTGGAGGTAAAGTACCACTCGATTCTCTACTTTCAATCGTGCAAATGCCACCTGGAATGCCGGTAGCAACCGTCGGCGTTGATCGTGGAGACAATGCCGCTGTACTCGCCGTCCAAATTCTAGCCTGTGGAAATTCAGACCTTGCCACAGCCTTTGCCACCTACCGTGAAAATATGACAAACAAGGTCATTGCCGACGACGAATTGACGCAGTCGGAAGGTGCCTGAGATGGACCCCCAGATGCTCATCGATGAAGGGGTCGCTATTCTAAAAGAGAAAATCGACGATGTTGCAATCATCGCCTGCAGTGGTGGAATCGATTCAACAGTTGCCGCCGTAATGGCCAACGGTGCGGTTGGTAACATGTTACACTGTGTCTACGTAGATACAGGGTTCATGCGAAAAGGAGAGACCGAGGAAGTTCGTGAAATGTTGACTGATCTGGGACTCAATCTGAAGGTTGTCGATGCAAGTGAACGTTTCTTCAAACACCTCGAAGGGGTGACTGAACCTGAAGAAAAACGCAAGGTCATCGGTGAACAATTCATTCGTGTCTTCGAAGAAGAACAACTATCCTGTGGAGCCAAGTATCTAGTTCAAGGTACAATCGCTCCCGATTGGATTGAATCTGGTGGTGGTGAGCGAGATGTCATCAAGAGTCATCACAACGTCGGAGGTTTGCCCGATGATGTAGATTTGACAATTGTTGAACCCCTTCGCGAATTTTACAAAGATGAAGTCCGAAACATGGCTGAATTGTTGAATATTCCGAGTAGCAACAGGCAACCATTCCCAGGCCCTGGATTGGCCGTCCGCGTTTTGGGAGATCTCACACGGGAACGAACAGAGGCTTGCAGAGAGGCATGCGCCATTGTGGAAGAAGAGTTTGAGATGGCTGCTGAAGCTGGTGAAATGGAACTCCCGTGGCAGTATTTTGCAGCATTGCTCCCAGTGAGTAGTGTCGGTGTTCACGGGGATGCACGCGTATACGGTGAAACCATCGTTGTGAGAGCGGTTCGCAGCATTGATGGAATGTCTGCACGCTACTCTGAAATCCCACACAGTATTCTCCAGAAAATCAGTACGCGAATCACGAACACTCTGAAAGGCCATGTCAATCGTGTGGTTTACGATATCACTCACAAACCACCCGGGACAATCGAGTGGGAATAATCACTCTTCTTGGTCCGATATCGGGATTAAATTTGAGGGCCATTCTGCGACAACAGGGGATACTGGTGGAGCACCCATTTTCTCCCGAACGGCCAAAACGCTAGGTATATCGGCAAAAATAGGACCCAAGCGAGAGAACAACATGTTCTCTCGAATCGATGGTCCTACAAACGGATCTAAGATTACACCACTGGGGTGAACCAAATGTACTGCAATGAAATCTTGATTCCCTTCCCGTAGACCAAACAAGACCAATTCCATACGTGTATCACTAATTTCGCCTGACTCGATTTGTCGACGGGCAAGCGGGCGACGTGCCCAGCGTTTTGATTCTGAGACCCATTTATCATCGATTGTTGAAAGACCAATGTTGACGTGTGCAATCGGAAGAAGCCAGCGGCCCGCTGGCCAACCAAAGAGAGTTGCAATTCTAACCAAATGGGATAACCACAATGGAATTGAAATCACTACAGCCAATACCGCAAGGTTACCGACGGGTTGGTTCAGCATAATCCATACCAGAACAACGAGTAAAATGGATTCAATTCGGAAAAGATTCCACGCCAGCATCTTCACAGGAGATCCTTCAATCTGATTCAGTGAATGGTTCACAGCAGCCAACCAAAGCAGAATAAAAGCGCCCAAGAAAAGGCCCACAGATAAACGTAAATCCATCCCGATTCCATTCCCAATCGCATTGAGAAACATTGGGATCAATCCGGCTGCGAGGAAAAATATCGACCAAGCCGAGGGATACAAAAACCCAGTTAAACCTGCCTTCAAGCGCTGTCGGCGCCAACCATCCCATGATTCGGGTGCTTCTACTTCGTGAGGGAGGCGCGGGGGTAAACCACCAGAGCCAAACCAACTGGCTTGGCCAAGAAGGAATCCCTTGTCCTCCCCCGCCATGTTGATGCGGTATCGCCCATATGGCATCAATTCAACGCTATGATACACCTGAAGAATACCTGTGCTTATTCGTCATCACAAGGATGACGGAGAATGAGATTTCGAGCCGCCCAAACTTCGTCGACACGTTTGACAGGGGTATCATGGGGGGCTGTCTTGACAAGTTCAGGGTCTTCTGTAAGAATGTGCAGGAAATCATCAGCAAACTGATCGATGGCTTCCTTGCTCTCCGTTTCAGTTGGTTCGAACATCAAACATTCAGGGACAATCATGGGGAAATACAGAGTTGGCGCCATGTAACCAAAATCGAGCAAACGTTTGGCGATATCTTTCCCAGTCACCCCAGTCGCATCTTTGACTGGCGTCATGCTAAGTGTAAATTCATGCTTGACGACATCGGCAGGAGCACCATCGCATGGCATCGCATGGATGGAATCCCGAACTTCCTTGCTGGGGTTCATGATTCGATGACGTAGATAATTTGCATTGAGAACTGCATGCTCACTCATCTTCTCCAAATCTCGACCATAACGTCGATAGAAGGCCCAAGCACGAACGGTTGCACCTGAATTGCCATGCCACTGCTGAACTTTTCCAATCGTTTTGGGTGGTTCATACCAATCAAACCAAGTCTCACCTTCTTCATCTTCTTCAGCAATCACGAGAGGGGAGGGGAGATAATCTGAGAGATGTGACTTGACACCGATGGGTCCCGCGCCGGGTCCGCCGCCTCCATGAGGCTGACTGAAGGTTTTGTGCAGATTGTAGTGAACGGCATCAAAACCCATCAAACCAGGGTTGGTTTTACCGAGAATCGCGTTGAAATTTGCGCCATCATAGTACATCTGTCCACCTGCCTCATGGACAATTTCTGCTGCTTCAGCGATCTCAGGCTCGAAAAGACCGAGTGTGCTGGGATTGGTGATCATCATGGCAGCGGTATCATCACCGACGACAGCTCGAAGTGCATCCAAATCAAGTTGGCCATTGTCGAGAGATGGAATTTCAATAATCTCGTACCCACACATTGCTGCACTCGCCGGATTCGTACCATGTGCACTGTCCGGTACGATGACTTTGTCGCGGTTTTCTTGACCGATATCTCGATGATATTCTTGAACACAACGCATTGCAGTAAACTCTCCCTGCGCACCTGCAACGGGTTGCAGAGTCACAGTATCCATTCCTGCACAGTGTGCAAGCATCTCTTGCATCTCATGGAAAATCGCCATCATTCCTTGCAAATGGGATGCGGGTGAAAGTGCATGCAAGTCGTTCATGCCTGGCATCTGAACAATCCGTTCGTTCACACGCGGATTGTGTTTCATCGTACACGACCCTAGTGGGTAAAATCCAGAATCAATACCATGACTTCGTGTTGAAAGCCAGGTATAGTGACGTACGATTTCCGGCTCAGATGCCCGGGGCCAACGTGGAAGTTTGCTGCGTTGTAAAGCGGCAGGAATCGTAAATTCGTCCGATATAGGATCAGGTTGTGCATAACCTGCATCTTGGGCGCCATTGAAGGCGAATAGGTCACTCATTCGTATCCCTCCAGCCAATCTTGGATACCTTCAGCGAGTTCTTCGATATCCTCGATATCGATTTGGTCTGTCGCACAAACCAGTAATTCGTTTTCGCGTTCCGGCCACCATTGAGATAGATCTAGTCCCCCAGTAATATCACATTCGTCATCGAGGAATGAAAGTAAATCTGCAGCGGGGCGTGGGAGGCGAATCGCGAATTCATTGAAGTGGTAACCATTGGGGTGGACCAACTCGACCCCATCCAATGCCACCAGTGCACTCTTTGTTGCCGAACAAGCACCGGCATTCCGCTGAGCAAGTTTCTCTAAACCCCCTGGGCCAAGAAGGGCCATGTGCATTGCACCCATCAAAGCGATGAGGGTTTCATTGGAACAGATATTGGATGTGGCTCGATGCCTTCGGATGTGTTGTTCACGTGTGCTGAGGGTGAGGGTGAACGCTCGTTCACCATCAGAATCCTTGGACAGTCCAACGATTCTACCAGGCATTTGTCTGATGTAGGCTTCAGAGCAAGCGAAGAGGCCGTAGATCGGACCTCCTGCCGTTGGACCAATGCCGAATGGTTGACCTTCGCCAACGACGATGTCTGCACCATAATCACCAGGTGGTGCAACCAAACCAAGTGAGACGGGTTGAACGCCAACAATCAGTGCTGTATTTTCGCCGATCATTGGTTTCAATTCACACACACCGGGATCGAGTAGACCGAATGAGTTGGGTTGTTCCACGTACACAGCACAAGCACCTTCTGCAGCGCCAACAGCGGTTAGATCAATCATTCCATCATCATCGTGCGGTAGTGTCTTGACAACAATCTCCGCACCCTGCGTATAATTGTGGATAACTGACATGCGATGTGGAGGGATCAGTTCTGATACGTAGATGGTCGATTTCTGACTAGCTTTGCGTCCGTGAACTCGGACCGCGCATGTCAACGCTTCAGCAGCAGCAGTGCTGGCATCATACATCGATACGTTCGAGACTGGTAACCCTACCAATTCTGAAACCATGGTTTGGAATTCCCACATCGCTTGAAGCATGCCTTGGCTGACTTCTGGCTGATAGGGTGTGTATGCGGTCAAGAACTCACCACGAGTGGCCAGCATCGGAACCATGGTTGGTACGTAATTGCTGTAGAGGCCCGCACCTAGGAAAGAGGGACGGCTATCCACTGAGATATTCATGCCCAACAACATTCTGGCTTCACGTAGAATTTCTTCCTCTGTCTGGGGTGGCGGTAAATCGAGAGGTTCGGAACGACGAACATGTTCTGGTATATCTGTAAACAAATCATCGATTGAAGTCATCCCCATGGCTTCCAACATCTCTGCTTCGCGTCCAAGATTGGGAAGTTGATCGACCAATGACTCACCTCTGAGCGCCCCCTCGGGACGCCTTTACGCACCCGCCTCTCAACAAACGGCTATTCAAGTTTCGTAGGATGGGGCGTGGTTTTGTAAAGGGAAATGTGCCGTCAACATCATACCCTATGAGCGAGAGGGATTTGACAGGTGAGCACATGAAGGTGGCAATCAGTGGACAGGATGACTTTGTTCAACCCTATCTTGAAGCCGCTCTAGGCGATAATCTGGTTCAAATCACACCTGAAATTTTGAATGAAAAAATGCATCTTGATGTATTACTCACGTCCTGTGATGCTGTTGTATTGATGAATGCACATCCACCACAATCTGGGGCTGGCCGTGATGATCGTACAGCCCTCCTTGGGATGAGGGATTCAGCCCGACCGATTCTAGAGGCGGTTGAGCGGCATGGTAGTCTGCACCTGGTTCTAATTGGGACATTGCGCGTTCACCCTCGACCAGGACCTCAAGATCCGTATTACTCAAGTCAGGTTTCAGTGGTCCCCAGAGATATTGCAGCTGAAGGACAACTTTGGGTCGAAGAAAGAGCGATTGAACATGCTACTGAAGATGCTCCAGTCAGTGTCCTACGATGCTCCAATGTCCAAGGCGTTCGCATGAACTCCGATGAAGGAAATGGAATCCTTCACCAATTTGCACGCGACTCGATTTTTGGTTGGTTGAGTGTCCCTGGTGACGGAACTCAAGTGAAAGATTTCGTTCACATCTCAGATGTGATTGAAGTCGTCATGCACATTCTACAAAACCCTCCACCTACAAGAGAAACTCTCTGTATTGGTACAGGGGAAGGGGCGCTGATGAGTGATGTCGCAGCCATCTACCAAGAGAGAACTGGATCAGATCCACAATTTGGAAACGATGATTCACATGAGGTTTGGGGAATTGTCGACGCTTGGGAAATCGAGCAACGTTGTGGATTCAAACCCTCGGTTACACCCGCACAAATGATTGATGAGGCGTTCAAAAACGCCGGTGTCTAATCAATTGATTCGGATGAATGACGAATCTACCTGCATCTGCCAGTTGCTTCCATCTGGTGCGTTGTAAATGGTTTCACCCATCGCACCTGTGGAATAACTTCCTCCACCTGGTAACTGAGTGTAATCAGGTATCACTTGTGGAGCCGCAACTGCTGGGGCTGCTGCATATCCCATTGGAGCCGCATGTGGATCCATGAACATGGAATCACCTGCAGCAACGGATTGATCACCACGACGCAATACCAGCATTGTGGCCATGACTGCGATACCGATGAACAACACAGTCCCGAGGATAATCCAAACCAAATTTTTCTGTAGAACTGCGCTGGTATCACCCAAATTAACGCGCTCATCGAGAGAGCAACCTGCATATTCACCATCGGTTTGGACCTCTTCACCAGATGGTGTGTCGGGACACTGGTCGACATCTGACATGACGCCGTCCGCATCTTCATCGCGCTGACTTGCTGCACATCCAATCAGTTCAGGACTCGCATCCAAGACGGATTCTCCATCGGGTGTGTTCAGACATTGATCGAGGTATAGACGGATACCATCGGCATCTGAATCGTCATCACCGTACCAACATCCGAAGGCATCGACATCGCCGAATCCAGAGTAATTACTTCGAGTCGCAGAATCAGATGTGTCAACACATTGGTCGGGACCAAAGGGTGAGACCAAATCTCCTGCAACCCCATCTTCATCGATATCATATTCAGAGACGTGACAACCATCAACCGAGGTTTGTGTTTTGTATTCTGCAGGTGTATTTGGGCAATCATCGATGTAGAGCAGTTTACCGTCGCCATCGGAATCTGACTCGCCCGCCCAGCAACCGATTTCATCAACATCAAACCCATGTGTATCGTTGAACATCTCACGAATCATTGCATTGGGTGTACTCTGACAATTATCGAGATGATCCCACACGCCATCCACATCGGAATCTTGTTGTGTAAACCATCCACATCCAGTGACATCTATGTCCTCGCCCAATGGGGTGTTTGGACATTGGTCAGATGAATCCAAGACGGTGTCTTGGTCATCATCATCGTCCTCAGTCGCATCTCTGCAACCATCACGATCCCAATCATTCTCTGCAGTGGAGACCCAGTCCGTCTCCCCATTGGGGCAATTGTCGTCGACATCCTGGAATCCATCGCCATCGTCATCGGTATCCTCGTCCATGTCTCGGCAGCCATCACCATCCATGTCTGAAATCGCATCTGAAATCCAACCAGTCATACCACGAGGGCATGCGTCGCTCGAATCTGGAATGGTATCGCCATCATCATCATCATCCTCATCTAAATCTCTGCAACCATCACCATCGAGGTCGGTAGATGGGACGCTTTGCCAATTGAGTTGCCAACCGAGAGGACCCGGGGAACAATTGTCGTTGTTATCGGCGACTTCATCGCCATCGTCATCATTGTCCTCTGTCGCATCGCGGCAACCATCACCATCTCGGTCATTGCTCGCATCTGAAATCCAGTCGAGATCACCGGTCGGGCATGAGTCTAGAATTCCACCCATAGCATCCCGGTCTAGGATACCATCGTTGTCATCATCGTCATCTTCGCCACCGTCCTTGCATCCATCTCCATCGTGATCTGTGCTTGAACTAGCAGTCCAATTGTGCCAACCACGTAGACAGTCGTCATCGACATCGTAGACGCCATCATTGTCGTCATCAGGATCTTCTTCTGAATCGTGACAACCATCACTGTCGTGATCATTGGCTGAATTACTGGACCATTGTTGCTTGAATATTGTCCCTGTGCAAGGATCATTGACATCTTCGACGCCGTCTCCATCGTCATCTAGGTCTTCGGTTGCATCCAGACAACCATCTTGGTCCATATCGATACTCACATCTGTTGTATCCCAATTGACTTCAGGACCATCACAATTGTCGATGTTGTTGAATTTACCATCTCCGTCCATGTCATCATCACAAACATCTCCAATGGTATCGGAATCGATGTCACTCTGATCTGCATTCGCGTCAACGGGGCAGTTATCATCACCGTCAGCCGTGCCATCGCCATCACTATCGGCGCCTACGGCCCAAACCCACATGCCGACGTCATAACCGCCATTCTCAGTGTAGTAATTGCCTGTGCCTGTGACACTGGAACTCCCGAGCGTGAGAGTGTAAGTCGAACCGGTTGCAACACCACCTCCACCGAAATCGCCCATGGTAACGATTGTACCTGTAGACATGACACCGATGGCCATTGCTGAATCGAAATAGTCGCCATCCGTTGCTTCGGCCCACGACCAAGTGCCAGTGGTTGAGATTCCTGCGAGGAAGCCCTCGATGTATTTCGCACTCAATGTTGTTGAACCAAACGTCCCTGAACCCGTTGGCTCAATTCCAGTTCCTGCAGTATTCAGTGTTGCGAATGAACCTGCGATGACCAAGTCGCCGCCGCCCGTCATGGCAATACTGGACCCCATTTGATACGCGCCTGAGGCACCGGTAGCCCACGACCAGAGGTTGTTCGAACCTAACGCCGCAGCAAATACGGTTCGATCTTGTCCACCATTGCTACTCGACACTTGATTCGTGCCAAAATTAGCTGTACCTATGAGTTGTCCAGTCGCATAGATTGTACCGGCATCCTCAGCCATATCCATAATCTGAACAATACCACCGGTTGCACCTGCTTGGGCCATGTCAACAGTACCACCTGAAGTGGTCATTTTGAGAACGTAGGAATCGAGTTGACCAATGGCCTGAACGGGTTGTCCAGTACCAAAGTTTGCGGTGCCCGAGAACCAACCACAACCATACAGATTGTTTCCATTGGATTGGATACATGTGCCATAATCATCGGTTGAACCCCCAACGGTGGTGACCCAGCTCCAGCGATTTCCTGCGACGACCTGCCCCGTGTTAATCTCTGAGAACCAAGCGTCCAATCCACCTTGCGATGACTTGGCCGTTGATTGGAAGTTTGCCGATGTATTGAATGACCCTACGGCGTAAACACCACCGCTTGAATCAGATGTAATATCTTCACAGGTATCGGTAAAGACACCGCCGGCTGTGATGGTCCAATCGAGTACCCCTTGCGAATTTATCTTCGAAACAAAGGCATCTTGAGAATCTTGAGTGCTTCGGTAATTTTGGTTTCCAAACGAAATATTGCCTTGGAACCAACCACATACATAGTAATCAGAACCAACTTGCGCAGCGGCGGTTATCCCTGAAAAACCACCACCATCGTAGTTACCGTGAGTTTCGACCCATTGCCAAACACCCTGGGAATTGGACATTGCCACGAATCCCAATTGTGTTGTAGTGGAAGCACCTTGGTTCCCAAATGTCACATCGGCCACTAGATTACCCACAGCAAGGACATTGTCATTTGAATCAACAAGAATATCGGATGGGAATACGAGGTTTGGGTTCTGAGTGTTGGCTCCTGTCGCTTGGACGGCGCTAGCAACCCATTCTGTTTGTGCTCCACGGGCACCTGCATCCAGTGCATCTAGATCTTCAGCGAGATGCAAATCTGGCTGATTGGAAAAATCAACCCCGCCAATGGGTTGGAGTAATAATGCGAAAATCACTGCGAAAAGCAGGCTGTTTGCAAGGTAGTTGGTTCGGTCAGTCATGACACGCCCTATAGGGCGTGATACTTAACGCTCGCCCGTTGAGGTTTTTCACGGTTCACCGGTGTGTTCCATCCAATCATCCATTTCTGGAGTTCTGAACCACCATTTTCGATCATCGTCCAACCACCATTCACAACC
>CATISE010000065.1 GCA_949538655.1 Marine Group II euryarchaeote MED-G33
ATCGGCTGCACCATCGCGGAATGTCAAGGTCCCATCTTGTGTCGCCTTCAGTGTGCGAAGCAAATCAAGAACGCTGTGATGTCCAGGGACTGAACATGCCCAAGAATCCAATCCAGTTTCTTCCGTATCGGAATTGTAACGGAAAATACTTGCAACCAACTGAATTTCAGGCATGATGACTGAGGCTACATCGCCGCTGCTGGCAGTTGCTGAATCTCCAGCAGCAAAAGTAGTCATGTCGGCAACCAAATCTTCGTTGAATGTACCGCTATCATCTACACAGGCAATTCGTGATAGAGTCTCTGTGATCCAGATGGCGGCAGGTGCATCGTAATCGACGTCACAATCGATTCGATCATGTATCCGAGTCCCTCCCATAGTTTCTAGAATTTGATCCCATTCTTTGCCTGATTGACAGAAGAACTCGTAACTTGTATCTCCAAGTGCACAAACCGAGAAGTGGGTATTCTTCAGAATTTGACCTGCACCAGTAGCAGCTTTGTACAATTCTTCAGCATTGTCGGGTTGTTCACCCTCGCCCCAAGTTGAGCAGGCGATTAGGACTCGCTTCATACCAGAAAGACTTGCAAGATCGAATCCATCCATATCGTGAACGTGGCCGACCAATCCATAGTCAGAGGCTTTCTTAGCAATCTGAGCACAAAGACTCTCTGCGTTTCCAGATTGGCTTCCAAACAGAATGTGGATATCGCGGTCACCTGCCATCAAACCCTCAAGTGCCCCTGCATCTACCGAAGGTGCTACACTTGCTGAAGGTGCGGGTGCGGCCTTCGATTTCTGATTGACCCCGCCTCCACTGGCAATAACTGTAGCAATTGGCTCAACCATTGATGATTGGTAAGTCCCTGAACCGTCAACTGCAGCCATGTGAGACAATACCGAATCTGTCCAAGTAGCGGCTGGGCCCTCGTAATCAACATCGCAATCGATACGATCGACCAGACGTTGACCACCCAATTCCCCGAAGCGTGAATCCCATTCTTTTCCAGATTCACAGAAGAACTCGTAACTGGTATCACCAAGTGCACAAACCGAAAAGTGAGTTTTGGAAAGTGATGGCGCCCCTTCAGCGTTAGCAGTAATCCACAAATCTTCTGCATTGTCGGGCTGTTCACCTTCCCCCCAAGTTGAACATACTATCAACACTCTTGACATCCCTGAAAGGGATGCAAAATCAAAACCATCCATGTCGTGAACAGTAGCATCAAGGCCATAAGTTGCAGACTTCTTTCCAATCTTTGATGCAAGATCTTCTGAATTACCACTTTGTGATCCAAACAAGATATGCAATGAACGGTCGCCTTCGATCAAAAAAGCGCCTACATTGGCAGCATCTGACATCTGGACACCTCCAGCCCTATGGGCTGATAGTTGGTCGACCTAAACACGACTATTCAATCTATGCTTTACGCCAAAGCGAAATGTTGCTCACTGATTCCTGAAGATGTCGATTGAGGTTACATCATCTAATGGAATCATGACACTCGAATACGCTCTAGAAACCCATTCCGCCCATGTCCATGCCACCCATATCGGGCATGCCACCACCAGCGCCTGCGCGACTGGAGATTACATCGTCAATTCTTAGAATCATAACTGCGGTTTCAGTTGCCGATTGAATCGCCTGTTCGACAACACGAACGGGTTCCAGAACATTGGCTGCTCTCATGTCCATTACACCCCCGTCGATGACGTTGACACCGTAGGTCGAATTGCCCTCTGCATGTGCTTTCCGAACAGCAATAATCGTGTTGACTGGATCCAATCCTGCGTTTTCTGCAAGAGTCCTTGGAATGACTTCAAGTGCCCCTGCAAAGGCTTCAATCGCCATCTGCTCACGGCCACCAATTCCTTCAGCAAAGGCTCGCAAATCTCGAGAGAGGGATGCGATTACTGAACCTCCACCAGTCAGAACGTATCCATCTTCTCGTGCAACACTGACTACACCAATTGCATCGTCGAATGCACGGCGAATTTCATCGACGACGTGTTCGGTTCCGCCTCTGAGCAATACACTGACACTTTTTGCATCAGGGCAACCTGTGATGAAGACCATGTCGGATTCACCGATTTTTCGCTCTTCAACTTTGGCTGCTCCGCCCAAATCATCCTCGCTAAGATCATCAATGTTGGTTACAATCCGTCCTCCGGTAGCCTTCCCCAATGCTTCCATATCTGATTTCTTGGCACGTCGAACCGCGAACAGTCCCGCCTTTGACATGTAATGTTGAGCCAAATCGTCAATTCCCTTTTGGCAAATGACAACATTGGCACCTGCTGCCTGAATCTTCTCGACCAGACTGCGCAGATAATTCTCTTCCTCATCGAGGAATTGCGCCAACATACTTGGATCGGTAATCTGAATCTTTGCATCGACTTCTGTTTTCTTGACTTCAATCGCTGAATTGATGAGAGCAATTTTCGCACCAGATACGCTGCGAGGCATGCCACTGTGTACACGTTCTTTGTCGAGGATGATGCCATCTACCAAGGTGCTATCCTTGATGGAACCACCTTGTTTCTTTTCGACCTTCACATCATCCAAATCGACGTGTACTTCGCCATCCTCTTCGCGTGCGACCGCTTGAACCGCGTCAACACAAATATCTGCGAGGAATTCTTTGACAGCACCTGCAGATTTGCCGGTAAGAGCTGTCTTGGCAACTTCGTGAAGTGTTTGAGTATCTGCATCGATTGCGTGGCCATCTAGGAGTTCAACCGCCTTATCGGAAGCCAATCTGAAGCCCTCGCAAATTACGGTTGGATGAACATTCTGCTCAATGAGATCTTCACTTCGCTTGAGAAGTTCGCCTGCGATGACCACGGCACTGGTCGTCCCATCGAAGCAGTGCTGCTCCTGGGTTTTTGCAACTTCAATAATCATCTTGGCCGCAGGATGCTCGATGTCCATCTCCTTGAGGATGGTTGCACCATCGTTGGTGATGACGACATCGCCCATGCTATCGACAAGCATCTTGTCCATTCCCTTCGGGCCCAATGTGGTTCTTACTGCATCAGCGACGGCTTTGGCCGCAGCGATGTTGTTACTCTGAGCGCTCTTTCCGCGGGTGCGGTTTGTTCCTTCTTTGAGGATAAATATCGGTTGTTGTCCACCATACATGTCAATTCACACCTACTTACGCCCCTACGGGGCGACTTGCCGACTCAGGAGTCATTCATAAAGGCGCCGTGATGAATTACGCGCCGTCTTGACGGCGCAGATACTCCTCACCGTAGTGCTGCCATTGCTCCATTGTCCACCCCTCAGGTAACCCCGATTCGGGCAACGGAGGACCTGAATTCGCAACTGCATCTGCTGCTGCCGACCCAACATCACCATGCACTACACTGTCCTGAATATTCACTGTGATGTTTTGTGTGACTGGTGAACTTGCTGAAGGAGGCGGTGGAGTGGCCATCACCGGCTGCGCAAACAACTCCTGCGTACCACCATACATCGAATTCGCCGTTGTATCTGCACTGGGTAGAGTCGGAGCATCCGGTAGTGTTGGTGCCTCTGGCAAATCAAGACTGGACTCATAACCACCCAAGGAAGAAATCTCTTCCTCGTGTTCTGTAGACATGATGATCTTCACCAAAACAACACCAAGAATGAGAATCAGGATGATGCTCACGGCCCAAATGGCAATGTTCTGCGCCATCTCACCTAAACTGCCACCCTCTTCGGATGAATCTGCTGAAACATACTTGTCTGCAGAGAAATCAATGGCTATCTCTGTGTTATCATCAGTGGCCTCAACCTTCAGTGTCGCTGTGAAAATCATGGTATCTTGAGCCAAATTTATGAGATTCTCATCTGTCACCCATACTTCGACATTGATGATTCGAATTGCATCGGGGGCGAGTTCGAATTGTTGGTCTGAATTGACCACACGGACCCATCGCAAGTTGAAATCAGCCTCTGAGTCCGTAATGACACTCAGTCGGATTTCTTGATTGGAAGTGGGGTGCTGGTTGTGCACGGTTACCGCCAACATGTGAGGACCCGGTTCTGTGATGTGAACTGGTGAACCAGATTCAAGACGAATCCATCCTAGTGAGCCAACCTGGAAGTCAGCTACACCAGTGGCAATGACACTTTGACCCGCTTCCAATCCTTTGACACTGGTTGCGGAAACGATCAACTCCTTCATTCCCTGAACGCCATTGTTGAATGAATAACTCACAGTGATATTGGTCGAAGTTTGTGGATCGATAAACAGGGTTCGACCATCTGCATCGAATCCTGTCCCTGCAGAAATATCAGCCACCACACCTTCATCCATCGACAATACGACGTTGAAAGCATCGATATCATTGCCGTGATTGAATATCTCGAAGTTCATGGTTCGTGGTTCAGCGCCAGCCGAGAACGATTGGCCAGTCAAATCTTTGTCTTCAACTTCAACGATGTATGTTGTTGGAACCTCCAACGTGAATTGGCCGCTGGAACTGTACGTGGAGTCAGTCTGTGAGGTTGCTGTGACTGTAATCGGATAGAAATTCGGCATCAATCCTTGTGGCATATTCATGATGATTGTGATGTCGACTTCTTGGCCAAAGGGTTCGATCGGTTCGGTTACCTGAGTGGCCAAGGACGCACCAATTCGCCAATCTGCATCTAGACTTAGATCGAAAATCTCTGGTGCGTTTCCATCGTTTCGAATGGTCATTGACATGGTACGCATGTTGCCATCGGCGAGTGCGGTCATCGAAGATTCATACGCTGTGACTTTGACGTCCTGGATTGCAGGAACATCAAGGTAAATTCGCTCAACGGATTGCGCGTTGGCAGGAGCGACACCCTGAACGTATAGGGAAATCTCAACCATTCCCGGTGGGTTCGCTTCAGGTGCATGGAATCGTGCAGTAATGAGTTTCTCTTCACCCTTGTTTAGACTCATTTGCATCACTTGTGTCTCGTAGCCATCGCCATCCCAATCTTCGAACCACTCAAGGTTCGCAGCACCCCACAGAGTGCTGTCAAAATAGGCTCCAAATGTCCAATCAGCCAATTGGTTACCCGTATTCTTGACCTTCATCTGAACATCTCCAGTTTCACCAGGCCCGAGGGTCAAGGCAGGGTATGCTGGGCTAACCTGATCCAAACGAACTGAGAATGAAGACGAAATTGAGACGGGGAGAGTCATTTCGCCCATGACCTCGCTATTGATGGCATCATCGAGGATTACGGTCCAGTTTAGGGTCTCAACATTGGCCCCTTCAGGAACTGTCAGATTGACCCAAAATGACGTGCTGGTTTCGCCATCGAGTGGATTCAGGGTGACGTAATTGTCGTGATCAAGCAAATTGTCACTGTCAATCCGAAGTGGGTAAATGTTCATCCAAGAAACATTGGATACCTCAGTGAAGATGTTGAGGTCGACCTCTCTGTATCCATTGTTTGTCAATGTACAATAGAGGGATGGGGGGTTAGGATCTGCGGGAATTACCACGTAGGCATTTGGCAATGGATCATCACAGTCTAGGGAAATGGTATACTCATCGACCACTTCAACAGCAAAGAGAATGAAATCATCAATTCGAATTCCACTGTTGGCACCCATGGCGTCTGCAATCTTTGAGTAAGAAATTGTGTAGGATTGGTCATTGTGAACATCAGTCATATTCCAAATCACTTGGGTCCAACCATTTTCAGAAGTGGAGATGCCCGCCTGAGTCAGATTGTTTTCTTCAATCGTCGTCATCCCACGAAGGGCTTCCATGGCCAATTCATCGCCAGAACCCATGGCACCCCATGCCATTGTCGCCCAGTGCACTGAACGATAATCAGAGTCGAGGATGTTGATCCAGCAGAAAGGGACACCATAGAGTGCTTCGACATCTCCATCAAAAGTGCCGTAGCCAAGGCCATGACCTGGATCATTGCAAGTCCCATCAGTTGGAACCCAACCCCACTTTAGCATGTCAATGGTATTCGATGCATAATTGCCACCGCCTGGTGGAGAAATACGCCAATGATTGGAACCGACTGCTGATGAGGTGTTGTCTGTTTGCCAATCGGAACCGCCTCCGTAAATTCCACTTGGGCCTGTTGTACGATCTGTGTATGGAATCTGAACCCACGAAGGTGTGCCGGCCGAGACTGAACCTTCCATCGGATCATGCCACAATGCGATTGGAATATGTTCCTCGTAGACGTTGTTTGACTCATCATCACCCAGGCCGGCCACGACTGTTGAAATGCTTCCACGGAAAACAATACCACCGTGCAGAGTACCGTCATCATCGACGATACTGTGGGCAGAGTTTGGAATCCATTCGATGACTTTCACATCTGCTTGACCACCGGCCAAAGACAGGTTGAATGACCAAGTTTGGATGACAAAGCCAATCGGGTGAATGGCCTCTAAGGTGCCGATTGCATCTACGCTAGAAAAACCAGTTCCTGCATTCTTGAAGGTGATATTCGCGGCATATCGGGTCCCTCGCAGGAGGTAATCCATGGAATCACCATTGGGTTGGGTCCAAGTTTCGGCGACCTCTGTTGAATTGCCAAAGGCGATGTCAATGATGGTCAAATCGATGAGATCTCGGCCATTGGTTTCTTGATCCTCAATTTGCGGAGAAAGTTCAGTCTGTGGAGCCAACATCGGAGAGAGGGAGGCAAGGCACAGAACGAGGAACATAAGGGTGGTTTGGGCATTCTTCATCGCAATCAACAACTTCGCCAATGGCAATTCGGTCTTAAGGTTGGTTGAACCCTGTCTACGACAGGGAGTTCCTAGTCGGCACAATTCCAAGCCGTAAACAATCGCCACCCTGAACCCGCCAACCTCCGACACCCTCATGATGCGAACCGGTGCCAAAGGCACTGTTGTCACCCGGAAAAAGTACGCTGATTGAGAGGATGTGGCTGACCCTGGTGGTCGGTTTGCAGGTGTTCGTTGCACCGATTCTGGCATTCACTGCAACCTACATTCTCAAAATGGATTGGGAGACGTACACGTTTTCTTTGCAAGTCAACTTACTGCCATGGATTATCAGTGCTGCAATCATGTATGGACTCATCTCCCTAGTCCTTGGCCTGGCAGTGGGCGGGTATATGCCCAATCGGGTGGCCGATGCCGGTGGTTGGAGGGCTGTTTTTCGATTGACTGGGAGAAAGAGAGATGCTGACCTCGTCGACCGCGCAAGATTCAATCTAATCCAATCCCCATACGGGAAAGTGACACGAATCGTGCATCAAGAGGTCAGAGTCAATGGCCGCCCACTTCTAGAGGTACATGGTGGATTGCAATTACTTGCTGCACCATTGCAAATTGTTCTGATCATGTTGCCACTTCTCGTCATGAGATTTGTACCCGGTGAATGGTTGCAGGAACGTCGAGTCCTCGAATTGGCCCTACTGGTATATCTGGCAGGTCTTGTGATTGGGCTTCGATTGTTTCCGAAGATCGCATCAAAAGTGGTCGGTGTAGCGGCCATTGCCAGACGGATTTTGGTCGACCGTACCAAATTAGGATGGCTTTTCCCCGTCTTACTGCTGTGGATTATTGAACGATTCATCGTCGATTTGGCCTTCCAAGGACTGGGTCTGGATTACGGTCGGTGGGATGATATCGAAGTTGAACGAGGCGTTCTTGAAGCAATCCTGCCAGGACAGGTCGACATCCCAGAATCTAGTTTCCTCGACCTTTTGGTTGCTCTTTCTCTACTACCCATGGCAATTTTCACCACTATGGCCGTTCTTGGTGGAGGGGAGCAAGATCCCCCAAGATGGTTTATCGGAATTGAAGATGAGTGGCATTCTTTGGTGGAAGAACCTGCAGCCCTGCCCGCCCCTGGCGATACAACTGATGGAACGGGGACGGATGTCCATGAAGAGTTGGAAAACAATGAGCAGGATTCCGACGAGGACGTTGAGGAATCATTCCTCTTCGGAGACTTGGCCGAGCAACTCGACTCCTTGTCCGACGACTGAATCCCCATCTCGTGGAAAGACTGAGTGACCATCCATCAGCAGAATTCGCAAGGTGCCAACGAACCGACCATCGGAACGAATACGGCCCAAATCTGGCCGAGGTAAATCGAGTGACACAATTCGACAATTTAAACAGCGAATAGCACGTACTTCCCATTGCAATAATTGTCGATTACAACAGCTTGTTTCCGGTTCTCGAAGATTGTTTATTTCCTGAATCAATGACAACGGCAGGATGCCCCATCCACCCTCAATGTTTAGGGGCACACTTCGAGATAATATGAACCATGCAGCACCCGCGACCAAACCAACGCCAAAAGGCTCGGGAGAGGACTTTAGAATGAGTAATCCCATGCCCAAAGGCAAGAGAGAAATCAACCAACCCATCGCATGTATTCGACGCATTATCAGCAGCCTTTGAACCAATGGAACCCCGATTGGAACGGGGTCTGGATGTGGTGTCAGTTCATGTTCTAAATTCAGAAAACGTGTGAAAAATAAAAGAGGAATACGGGGCAATAAAATTCCTAAAAAAAGACCGGCAATTAGTCTGGTCAGATCTGCACTGATCGACATCGCTGAACCTCAGTTTCCATCTCTGAGTTTGCTGAGGACCTTTTCGACTTTGTCCATTCCACGGGAAATATCCTCGCGACCAATCGTATACGCGAACCGAAGGTGACCCTCCCCTGATTCACCGAAGGCGGTACCCGGTGAACAAAGAACCCCTCCTCTCAGTAATTCCATAGCGACTTCCTCAGAATTCATTCCGGGAACTTCCACCTTGGGAAATACGTAAAATGCACCCTCAGGGATATGGCAAGATACACCGGGCATGGCATTGAGACGTTCACAAATCAAATCCCGACGAGCTTGGAATTCTTGTGTCATTTCCGCAGGGTAATCATATGCCTCATTGAATGCAGCCAATACCGCGTATTGCATGGCATCATTACTACAGGCAGTCACATAATATTGCAATTTAATCAATTGTTGCATGGCTTCCAAGTTGGTTGAAAGGATATAGCCGATTCTCCACCCTGTCATAGCGAAGGTTTTGGAGAATGAATTTACCAAGAGAATCTTATCGTATTCAGTCCCCAAGAATGAAACGTGCTCAGAACCGTAAATGATTCTGTCATAGACTTCGTCAGTAATGATCCAGATGTTATGACGACGGGCGAAATCCAACAACTCATCGCGTTGTTCAACGTTGATGGTCGCCCCGGTTGGATTGCTCGGGAAATTGTAGAGGATGGCCTTGGTATTTTCATCTACAAGTTTTTCCAAATCGGATACTTGTGGGACAAATTCATGCTCAAAGAAGCAAGGATAAAATCGCGATTCGGCACCACAAAGTGCGGCATCAGGCGCATACAATGGGAAATAAGGCTCGGGCAGCAGAATATTGTCACCAGGGTTGAGGAGAGCGAGTGAGCAACATAGCAGTGCATTGGTTCCACTCATCGTCATGCAAACATTGCTTTCATCAAGACCGGGTTGTACTGATGCCCAGTCTTCTGCAATTTTCTTTCGCAGTGCTGGTAAACCAGCGGTGGTGGTGTATTTGTTGTGACCATCTCGCATGGCTTTGCACATTGCATCCACGGCAACAGCAGGTGGTTGGAAATCTGGTTCACCCAAACCAAACGAGATTACATCGTCACCAGCCATATCGAACATCTTACGAACACCAGTGGGCTGAATCGCAAGTGCACGGTCAGAGAAGCCGGCCATGATGGGCCGGAACAGCCTCTCGCCCTTAAGCGGTTTGAGTCGATAATCGAGCAACCAATTCGGCTTTATTGCCAGAGACCGGTAATCCTTGTTCAGATAACCTCTGTTTCAATTCCGCAACGGTAAGTGAAAAAAGATCTTCTTCTGGAATCAATTCTGCTTCGAAAACCTCGCCTTCCTCGAATCCAACCGAGGGGCGATTCATGGCGAAAATTACGGTGGCAAGTGTCAGAATTCCAGCCAATAGTACGAGGATGATGATTAGCCTGAAGCTAGACGAAGAGGAGTGCGATTCAACACCTAGAACTTCAACCAAAACTGGAAGTGATTGACCATCTGAACCAACAGCGCGAATCTCGATTGTTTGTTCTCCTTCAGGGATTCCAGACAAATCGATTGCAACCGTCCAATTGAATGGAGTGAGTGGCCCCAATTCTTCAGGAACTGCCTCATAGGTTGCTTCTTTCCAAACCCCATCGCCAATACGGAATTCGACGATGTCGATGATATTGGATTGTGTCCAAGCATGACCGGTGATGATGGCTTTGTCCCCATCATAACTGACATTCAAAAGGTGATTCTGGACGGTCCAATCAATGGCAGTACTTTGTTCGGTTTCACCGAGGAAAAAGGCCATTTCAACCGCTGCGCGAGCATCGACCATACCATATCCAAAGTCCCGGTTCCAGTATGGATCTACAGTGGGTGCCGAGGCTGGACCTCTACGCTCAGCTGTTTGCTTTAGGACTTCCTTGATTTGCATTGGATTGAGGTCAGGGTTGGCCTCCATGACCAAAGCGATTACGCCGGTCACCGAGGGAGTCGCATAGGATGTACCCGAACCGCGGCCGGTGTAGGTATTGTCACTCGCATCGCTGAAGAGATTGCTACAACCCCCACTGGTGACACACCCTTCAGCCTGAATGATGTTGGTACCAGGGGCCGAAATTTCTGGAATCAACTCGTTGATTGGGTTGCCATCGCCGTTGTCTCTGCGAGGTCCTCGTGAAGAGTAGCCGGCAACGGTATCATCTTCGCGATCAACCGTATTTTTGTCATCTGTAGCGCCAACGGTAATCGAAAGGGAAGACGAACTCATTCCCGAAAGACCGTCATTGTTTTCGCCATCATTTCCTGCAGCATTCGAGACGGTGACACCGGCCTCTGTTGCCTCGTTGAGAATTCGACTGTGCATATCTTCGCCATCACTACCACCGCCTTCATGGCTGGTGATCCCCCAAGAGAGAGAGATGATATCGATCCCATGTAGAGATTCATCGACACCGGGCCAAGCAGTGTCTTTATTGTCAATAATCCACTGTAGACCATTCATTGCAGATTCATAGAATTCCTGCTCAAGAACATAATTCTCAAATGGTCCTGCTCCGACATCTGTACCAATTCGAACATCGACCAAGGAGGCATTTGGTGCACTACCGTAAAATTCGGATTGAGAACCATCGGCTTCAATGCCGGTGGCGGCGGCCATGCCCATGCAAGCGGTTCCATGCTGATTCCCATCATCGGGATCGAACGAGCCATCCGACTGTCGCCCACCAGCAGCAACACACATTGGATCGCTGTGAACAAAGCAAACCGCATCATAACCTGCGACGTGCTTACCTTCCAAACCGGGATGTTCACTGTCTACACCTGTATCTGTGAGTGCTATATTCACACCCTGTCCCGAGACACCTAACTGCCAAGCACTCTCGGGGTACTCTGTCGAGTTTCGTGCTTTGACCGCCAGTGTTTGGATATCCCCATAGAATACGACGCTACCATATCGCTCAACCATGACAACACCTTCAATTTCTGACAACTGTGTCACATTGAGTGCGTCGACTGCCCCGATGAGGATTGCATCAACAGCAGGAATCACCATTTTCGGTGTGTAACCCAAATCGATCAAACGATTCTCATCTTCAACGGTTGGAGTGTGGTCGTATGACAGCCCAATCCAAACGGTACCATTGGCCAATTGAAGACTATCATGAATACCATTTCGATCTTGGTCCATGCTTGTCCAGGTCCACCATGGTGCAGTATTCCAGAC
>CATISE010000066.1 GCA_949538655.1 Marine Group II euryarchaeote MED-G33
CAATCATTGTCTTCGATTCGTTCTAACAATCTTCCACCCTACCCTTTGCATCAATTTTTTTTGTTGGTAAAATTCGCTTTAAATCATACAATTTGTATGGTGCAGGGGGCAGGATTTGAACCTGCGAACCACTGAGGACTGGGACCTAAACCCAGCGCCGTTGACCAAGCTTGGCAACCCCTGCTTGACCTCCGCTCCTCGGCTCATCTCTTAGAATGTAGCGATAGAGGCCGTAGAATAGGCAACGGTCAAATGCTCCGGCGATTGGGACGCCGATTCATGTCCAAAATTGCGGTTCTCGGTCTTGGCAATTGGGGCACTGCCCTTGCTCTAAGTTGGGCCAATGATTCACACAGTGTGATTGGTTGGACCATCGAGGAAGAAGTCTATGCATCGATTTTGGAAAATGGTGAGAACTCAAAATATCTCCCAGGGATGAAATTGAACATCGACGTCACCATGGATATTGGAGAAGCCATGGAGGCGAGCGAGGTCATCGTACTCGCTTTGCCCAGTGGTGTGATTCTTTCCGTGATTGAAGAGATTATACCGCACCTCCGTCCCTCCCACGTTCTCCTCGATCTCGCAAAGGGTCTCGCACCACCCGAAGAAGGGGGTTCCGGACTCATTTCTGAGGCGATTGAGGCGAAGATTGCTGCTGCGGGACTTTCCAATACTGTGGTTGTCTTGACAGGACCCACAATCGCACCAGAGGTCGCCCGCGGAGTCATTACCACCGCAATGGTTGCTGGTCACGATATTTCGGTAGCCTCCCGTATTGCAGACCGGCTCGCAACCGATTCAATCATTCTAGTTCCAAGTGAAGATGCCGTTGGCTGTGAATTGTGGGGTGCTTACAAGAATACAGTCGCTTTGTCTTGCGGAGTGGTCGATGGATTGCGTGGTAGCATTGGTGGTGACAACCTCAAGGCTGCGCTGATTACGATTGGATTTGCTGAAGGTCAACGTTTGCTTCCGATGATGGGAGCTCAACCAGAGACTGCATTCGGACCTGCGGGTTTGGGAGATCTCTACGTAACCAGCGCCAGTCCACGTTCTCGAAACCGAACTCTCGGTGAAAAAATGGGGAATGGCAAAACACTCGAAGAAGCTCTTGGCGAGATGCACATGGTCGCCGAAGGTGTGAGGGCAGCTCGAATGTTTTCTGAGAAGGCTGCCGAAATCGGGTGTGATGTGCCCTTCATCAATTCCCTGTGCGCATTGCTTGATGGCTCCATTACAGCCGATGAATGTGTACGTTCTATGGCTGAATCTTTAGTGTGAAAGCCTCAAGTCCCTTGACCGATTGGGCGTTGTATGGCCTTCACGGACCTCACCGAATTTGAGACTCGTCTGTTCGAGTGGATTCGCCAATCTGATTTTGAAGAAGTGCCTTGGAAAGCCGCTCGTGCTGCTAAGGCGTTCAAAGTCAGTGTTGAGGAAGTGAATGAGGCTCTGGCCGCCCTGACCAGTAAGGTGCCAAACAACATCTATGTCCACTATGAAGATGGTGCGATTCGAATCAGTGCTGAATCGTGAAGTGGAGGTGTTGCTACGGCAAATCTTGGACACCGTCTTGGGGGTTCAAGCCCACAAACAGACAATACAATTCAGACCCTTCAAAGTACGGTCGAAAAGGTCGGAGATTCTAGGTTCAAGTATTGGGAATTTGATGTCCACGAAGCAGTCGATGGAATCCTCTTTGTATTCCATGATGATGATATTGAATCCAATGGAGTGATGATACCCGTCAAAACACTGCACTATCAACAAATCAAGGAATCTGGTCAAAGGATGGGAATTGAAATTCCAACCTTGGCCGAGGTTGTTGATATACTGAAAAATCGGCCTGAACCCACAATGATCGAAATAAAGAATTTGATGACTGATCAAGCCAGACAGACGATGATCAATACGGCAAGCGAACGTCCAGACTGGAAATTAATGGCATCTCTAACACGTTTCCAGAAATCCTTCCCAAAACAAACCCGCCAGCATTGGCATTCTGAGATCAAGAAAGCCGGTACGAAATTCGTACGTGTGCGTGAACATGATATTGATTTATTCAGAGCTACGCGAACATGGCTCACATTATCATTCAACAGGCTAAAGTGGAAATTTGGATTTTGATTTCCTAAGAGTTTAGGTTGGCCTAAACTTTACAAGTCGATTCTATTTCGGCGGTGCAGTAAGGTTGATTGCTATGTCGAAAATTGCTCTAAAAACAGTATTCGTTGCCATTTTTATGGCAACCACTTGCCTGCCAGGTTGTATCTTCTCAAGTCCTGTCGAATTCGACAAATGTGAAGACCCAGATAACTGCTTAACCATCGCATTTGAAGCGAAAGAAGAATACTCGAATACTGAAGAAAATCCACAGCAATTTGCAGATCGTTTGGCTGAACTTCTCGGCAAGGAGGTCGAAATCTATCCTGTCTCAAGTCCAGCAGCCACGGTTGAAGCCATCCGATTTGGACATGCAGACATCGGTTTCCTCGATGGTGGTGCAGCATGGCTCAGTTGGCAAAACTATGACTTGCAAGTTCTAGCTGCTGAGCAAAAAGCCGATGGCCGCCCATTCTACAATGCAATTGCGTGGGTACACAAGGATTCAGACATGGCACAAGCTGCTATGGATGATGACAATACCACCGACCCATTCGATTTGATGGCGGGTAAAACCTCCTGTCATACATCTGCACTAGGGAGTTCCGGAATGCTACTCCCGATGGGCTATCTCATTACAAACGGATATGTCGAAGTAGTTGGCGACCCAGATGACATTTCATCATTGACTGATACGGTTACAGGTCACTTCTCTGAAGATTCAAGTATCCCAGACAGTGGTACGCTTTACCACAAGTACAAGGGTTCACTACGTTGTTTGGCTGAAGGTGGAATGGATTACATTTCATTTGCAAAAGATCCAACCGTTCCTGACTACTGCGGCGAGGACCCATACGATTGGTGCTTTGAAGGTGAATTCACCAGTACTGAGGACTTCTACCCACTACCGACCTTTGGTAAGGCCCCAAGTCACCCAGTAATGTACAATCCCGATTTCATGGATGCAGAAAATGTGACCGCCTTGCAAAATGCGCTTGAGGTGATGAATTCAGAAGATACCGACATCCTAGACAATGTATTCAGCACACCTGGATTTACAATTATCAATACGGAAGATCACTTGGGTACTTACGGCGGACTAATCGAAGGAGTCCCTGGCATTCAAGCATACTTCTCAGATAAATACGGCCTCTGAGGAATCAAAGGTGAAAAATCGCGTACATATCATCACTTTGTTGCTCTTAACTTCCACTCTAAGTGGTTGTTTGAGCGATGATGAAAGTTCAGGTTTCTCTTGGCCTGAACGACTCGACATCAACTGTGATTCAGCCGAAGAAAGCGACCAGAATTGCCAGGTATATCTGGAAGGATTCGACATCCCTGTGAGGACTGTGAAACATCCGTTGCTTGAAGAAATCTGGATTGTTGATTTGGCAGGTACCATCTCTTCATGGGATGGTCAGTCTCTTCAACAGGTTGCCAATCTCACAGATGTCGTCTGTCGATGTGAGAATGAACAAGGATTGTTCGGGCTTGCATTTGATGAGGATTTTGCGGAAACCGGAGCTGTGCTATTGTCCTATATCGAAAATGGAACATGTGATGGACCGAATGAATCAAATCTAATTCTTGCCGAGGTAATCGTCGAAAATGGAACCATTGATTCGAGCTCAATTCGAGTACTTCGGGAAATTGAACAGCCATATCGCAATCACAATGGTGGACATCTCATGCACATTGGCAACCACCAATACCTCTGGGGGGTTGGAGACGGAGGTTCAGCCATGGACCCGTATGGGCATGGCCAAAACAAGTCTACGCCATTGGGTGCCATACACCTCATGCAATACGAAAATGGAAGCATCGAACCGGTATTGCAAGATACCGATGGAGACCCATATATTCTGCATCATGGATTGAGAAACCCTTGGAGGTTTGATGTCGATCCTCTGAATCAAATCTGGATTGCTGATGTTGGACAATATTGCTACGAGGAAATCAACGTCGTCCCACTGATGAATGCATCAAATTTCGGTTGGGCACTACGCGAAGGAATGCATCAGTTTGATGATAATCGAGGGTGTTTTGATGAAATCACCCCCGCACCAGAAGGAATTGTTGACCCTGTCCTCGAATATGGGCATCAAGGTGGGAACTGTTCTGTTACTGGTGGTTTTTGGATGGATTGGGGGCCTGAAAAACTTCGAGATGGCTATCTATACGGTGATTTCTGTAGTGGTTCAATTTGGATTGCCAAAAATATTAGTGGAGAATGGGTCGCAGAGAATGTTGCCAATGCTGGAACTCTAATCGTCGGGTTTGGAAAGGGTTTGAATGATGAGCTTTTGATTTTCAGTTGGGGCGGTACAATATATCACATCTCTTGGTCGCCAAATTAGGTGGTCTTCGTGGTAGATTATGGGGTCACTGTCAGAAAGTATTGGTTGCCCATCGTTTTACTATTGATTCTGGGGCCAATGGCCGTAACTGCCCCTCATGTAATTCTCGATTCAGATAATCCCGAGGGGAGTATTGATGCTCCACAGGTGAGTACTTCAACCGATGGTTTCTTGCTGGTTGTTTTAGATGGTGTTGGGGAAAATTTTCTACTCGATCCAAACATGATGCCTGAATTGAATTATAGAAGTGACCAAACTGCAGTTCTCAGCCTAAGAACCGGTCCCTTGACACTCTCTGCTACATGCATTAGTGAACTGATGACTGGTGTGCCCAACTCTCCAATCGATGGTTTGCGAAATTTTGATCTTAAGCATCCAGGTGGTGCAGATCCTTGGATTTTGGCTGCGAATGATGATGATTACAGTGTGGGGATGATCGGGAGTTATGTCATGGGAAATTTGTATGGCGATGAGGATGGAATTGAATTCATAGATACATTCCAGGGTCATGCTGATTATTACGAGGGTGATGAAGAAACCTCACAGATTTTAGAAGAATGGTTAATTGATGGTCGACACAATGTTATCGCTGCCCATTTTTCAGGTCCTGACAAGGTCGGACATAGATGGGGAACTACGGGTATAGAGTATTATGAAAAAATCAGAGATATTGACATCGAGGTGGCTTTACTTCTGAAAAATGTCCCCGAAAGTTGGACAGTCATCATCACTGCAGATCATGGGATGACCGATATTGGTTCACATGGTTCATCTGAGGAAGTTACCAGACAGGTTGGCGCATTTGTTTCAGGGCCAGACATCATTCGAAATACAGATTCTTCAGGTCATCAACGTGACATCCCAGCCCTCATGACAACCGTTCTCGATCTTCCATTCCCAATTCAGTTACACGGAAGGGTGAATCTCGATATTTTGGATTTATCCGAGGGTGACCTCGAAGCCATTGAACAAGCGAATTGGGAGGCTGCTTATCATCGACAAATATTCGTCAATGAGGTTAATGGAATCGATTCAGATGGGTTAGAAATTGACGTTGTCGATTGGAGTAGAATTTCTCAGGAAGAAGTATTTTCACGAGATATTGACATTGCTTTGTCCATCGCCAATTGGATCATCATTACACTACTTTCAGCGACGGCTTTTGGATTGGTATCCAAAAATGGATTCAGTGACAAAAAATTGATGCTACTTTACTCTGGATTGATGTGTGGATTTGTGGTAAGCCATACCACGCTTTGGTATTCGGCCATGATTCCTCGTGGAATTGGTGCTGCTTGTGCAGTTTGGTTGGTTGCGTGGTCTTTTGGAGGGTATTCCCAGACTGGAAAGAATCGCACCGAAATACCCGACTCTGTTTCTAGAGTAATCGAAATTTTGGTATTGATCTTCGGTAGTTTCAGAGGGTGGGCTGGTTTGGTCCTCGTGTTATTATTGATCTTTGGAACATTGACACAAGCAGTGGTTGCTGGATGCCTAATTTGGGCAGCTGCTTGGTCATGGGGGTGTGGCGCGGGACTGATTGAGCACGCACCCAGTAAATGGCCAACATATACACCTTGGTTGCTTGCTTTTGCAGCATTTACATTCGGTAGTATTCGATTGTGGTTCGCATTGATTCCATTCCTGTTTATTGTTGCCAGACATAACTTTGAGCGTTCTCAACAGGGTTTAGATAAAATTGAGCGATTGCCAATCATCTTGTTATCGGTCTTACTTTTTGCCTCAGTCACCCTTGTTCACAGGAGAATCATCGGCACTCATGTAATACTTGATTTGGTCGAAATTGGTTGGTCTAGTTCACTTCTAAGCATCTTTTTCTCGGCCTTTTTACTCACGCTATCAGCATTCATTTCGGTTACCTGTATTTATCGCCAATTGGAGATTCGAAAAAGCGTAATTTTCTCAGGTTGGTTATTGGTTTGTTTCGTCGTTTCTGGATTGGCAATTACGTTCTTAGATCGTATCTTCTTACTTTTCATTCTGCTACTCTATTCGGCGAGTGCTTGGAGTTGGATAGATGAAACAGAAGAAAGGGTTCCAAAAGGATTGATCCTAGTGGCAATTACAACACAATTACTGCTCACTTGGGGTGTCTGGGCTTCTTCTGCAACACTACTCCTTCTCAGTTGCATCGGCCATTATTGGGAATCGATTCGTGAGCGGATTAATTGGAAAGCCATCTCAATTCAAAACCCAAGACCTGCGATTGCACTCGCCGTAATCCCCTGGGTGAGTTGGATTCTGTGGTGGACCTTGATGGGGCAAGTCAATGGAATTCAAACCTGCTTTGAAGGGATTTGCCCCCATCCTCGGGAACTTGACCCTGGATCAATAATTGTGAAAGGGGGGTATTTCGGAGCAAGAGAGGACCCTTCCACGATGTGGATGACGTTGATGGTGGCAAGTCCATTGGTGGTTGCATCGACGCTGTTATTGTATGAATTGAAGAAAAGGGGTTTGACACTCAAACCGTACATTATCGCCCAAACACTTCTGATTCTTGGATGTATGAATGTTCTGGCATTTTCTCCTCAATATCCCAGGCTTGTTTTCGGCTTGACCTGGAATATTTTCTTTGCATTTTTACAAATTTGTTTTGCATTCTTAGCAATTTCTCTGTTCCATATCAAAACTGAATACTCCGAGAAATTGTTGGCTCTTGTTTCTCAATTAAAATCAAAAAACAATCAATCTTTTTCTGAATCATGATGGTATGCAACCGCAGATTTAGGGGGGAGAAAAATGGTACTCCAAGCGGGACGTTTTACATCTCCTTGCTCGTTGACAAAGGAACGCAGTAACATCGATAATAAATCGATGATGATTACGACGATGAAAATCACGACGAGGAATGCCATTACTTGTTGATACATTAGGAAGCCCATGTAATACTGAAGATAGTAACCAATTCCACCTGCTCCAACCAAACCTAGTACGGTGCCATGACGAACATTGTACTCGAACATGAAGAGCAATTGACTAAGCAAACTGTTACTCGATTCTGGTATGACGACATTTACTGCAATTTCTGCCCTCGAGAGCCCCATGGCCCTCGCCGCCTCCAGGGGATCATTTCGCATTCCTTCCATCTCTTCATACTGAAATTTACCGAGATAACCAATCGTGTAAAAAGTCATGGCCAGTACACCAGCCAATGGCCCTAAACCAAAGAGTACAACAAAGATAATTGCCCAAATGATACTGGGTAAACTACGTGTCGCTGCCAAGACAATTCTTGTGGGTATAGAGACCCATAATGGAGCCAAATTGCGTGCAGCCATAGGAGAGAGAAAAATAGCGAAGGAAAAACCAAGAACGGTGGCGACAAAAGCCATTTTAATCGTCTCAAGCATCCCAATATAGGCTTTAGAACAAAAGAAACCAATGCTTGAATTACATTCTGGATATGTTTGCGCCTGTAGCATAGCCCAATCTGGTGGCCAAAGCGATTCGTTCCAGAATATCGAGAGGTTGTCCCAACCCTTGGAAAGACTCCCCCAATCACCTTGAACCAAATCATTGAAGACAAAATAACTTACACCTAGGAGAGCCAAGATGGCCAAAATCAAGCGATTCATTCCTTGATTCAAAGTTCCACCTCCTGGACGGTGAGTTCATCGATGAATGGATTCATTCTACCATCATCAATGACGAGCATTCGATCTGAAATGGATTTAGCTCGCTGAATTTCATGCTCGACCAAAATCAGGGCTGCACCACTTTCCTTGATGTATTTCTTCACAGCATCTAGAACGAGGTTGATATTGTCTTTATCCAATTCACCTAGGAATTCATCGGCAAGAATCAACTGCGGCCTCTGTGCGAGTGTTCTGGCTGTTGCAACGCGACGCTGTTGACCACCTGAAAGGCGTCGAACTGGTTCGTCGATCTTCTCAGAGATACCCATCGCTTCAATCGCTTTTTTGACTCGTTCATCACGACGTTTCCACCAAGTTCGAGGTTCGGAAAAGAATGGAGTCCCCGCTCGAGCACCCAAATCGACGTTGTGGTAGACACTGGTATGTCGTACGAGTCCCAATCGTTGGGGGATGTATCCAATTCCGCCGCGTTTCGCTACGTTACACTGAACCGTCCCCGACATGGGTTCAACCAAACCTGCAATGGTGCGTAAGAGTGTGGTTTTACCCACACCAGAAGGGCCGACAAGTGAGACAATCTCACCTGGATTCAC
>CATISE010000067.1 GCA_949538655.1 Marine Group II euryarchaeote MED-G33
ACCCGCCTTCCCAGATTATTGGGCCTTTCCTGGTGGCGGGGTGAGTCGGGTTGATCAATCAGCGCTCGATTCTCATCCAGAATGGTTTCCAAATCGGGATGCTGATGAACGGGCGGCTTTGGTTGCCCTTTTCCGAGAAATGGTCGAAGAGGTTGGCATCACTCCTGGCGAAAATGGGCTTGAAATTCTAGATGACCAATTACGTTCACGAATTTTGAACGATAAGAAAGAATGGATTCTGGCGGTCGAAGCCGGTGAAATTAATCTAAATGATACTGGTTTTACAGTGATCAGTGAACGAACCACACCCCCATTCGGCTCACTCCGATTTCGAAATCACTTCTTCACCATGGATTGCGAAGTCGATCCTGTGTTGTTTGAGGGCGATAAGGCTGAATTCGATGCATATCGTTGGGCCAAACCTCAGGAATTACTTGATGAATGGCATGCCAACCAAATTCGCCTTCCACCACCTCTCATCATGATTTTGAGAGAATTATCCGAGGGTTCACTAGAGGAATCAATCAACAAAATGACAATATCTCCACCCACACAGAATGTCCGAATAGAATTTGCTCCCGGTGTCGAATGTGTGCCCTTGCCAACAGATACTTTGCCACCCGCTACACACACGAATTGCTACATTTTAGGCGTCCCTGGTGGCGAACGTATCATCATTGACCCGGCTGCCAAATGTGTCGATGGCCTCACACAATTGCGAGAGAAAATCGAACGAGTCTTGGATGACGGATCAACCATCAAAGCGACAATTTTTACACACAAGCATGCAGATCACATCGGTGATTTACCCGCAATTTCTCAAATTTATCAGGCTCCAGTTTGGGCCAGTTCCGAGACCTTGTCTACAATCCCTACTTGCGATGCAAATCTCCCCCTCAGTGAAGGTGACTCTTTCACGTTACTAGGACCAAGGGGGGAAGTCCATTGGGATGTCATCGAAACACCGGGACATTGCCCCGGCCAAGTCTGTTTGGTTTCAGAGGCCGGAATCGTATCTGCCGACAACGCAGTTCAAGTGGGCACCATTTTGGTCCCAAGTGGAGATGGTGACATGACTGCCTATATCGCCGGTTTACATCGACTACGTGAATTGGATGCAAACTTGTTATTCCCTGGTCATGGGCCTGTGGTGACAAATCCTGAAAAATTACTCACTCACTACATCAAACACCGAGAAAAACGCCATGAAGCAGTATTCTCGGCATGGCAGAGTGGACTCAGAGAAATCGACGAATTGAGTCGTGCAGCTTATTCAGATACACCGGATGCACATCCGATGCTGAAAGTGGACCAAACAATCAGTCACCTCGACGCTTTACGTCGTGAAGGCCGAATATAGGGTGAAGGTTGAAGCCCACGGTTCGCGTGGCATGGTATGGAGAGCCATCGGCATGGAAATCGAAGAAGTGGCATCCTTGCTCAATAATCCGGATTGTAGCATTCAAGTCCGTCACCTCGATGGAGCCGATGGGTACCAATTGAAGGTATATTCATTCACCCCACACCAAGAAAGTACGGCATCACCAGTTGTATTCATTCCTGGTTGGACCAGTGTGATGGATGGCTGGGCTCCTTTACTATCAGCTTGGGTCGAAAAGCGCACGATTCACTACATCGAGACACGCGAAAAGCGGTCTGCAATCGTACCGAAAAAGTTGCGCGTACATGATTATCAAATGCTTCGACATGCTGAAGATCTGAGCAAAGTCGTAGAGGGTTTGGGTCTGGATTCAAATGTCATGTGGTTTGGTTCATCTTTGGGTGCAACAGTCATCTTACATGGGATGATGGATGGGCTACTAAAAGGCGAATCAGCCTTCCTCATCGCTCCGAATTCCCAATTTAGATTCCCCACTTGGATGGTCCCCTTGACGGCTGCACCTTGGTGGTGCTATTCGCCTCTCATTCGAATCGGTCTTCCATACCTGAAGTGGCGATTGAAGGAACCAAAACAGTATATTCGATACAAACGTACATTGACACAAGCACACCTTCTTCGCCTGAAAAGAAGTTTGCAAGCCAATCGTCGATATGATTTACCGGACAATCTTGATCAGATTAATGCCAGAGTTGCCATCTGTGTCGCGGCTTCAGATACACTACATACAGGAACCGATTCGCATGGAATTGCAGATGCATTGCCCAACGGTAGTTTGGTCGAGGTCCCCAGTAATCAGTACGCACATGAAGCCGATCTCATCACCGATATCGATGCTTGGGAAGCCGCTTAGCATCCAGTGATGCTAATAATCGCATCCTCATCGGCAGCGGCATGGACCCCACGCTAATGTTTTTGTTCGCCGCAGGTGTTGTCGTACTCTTCATGATCCTAATGTGGATTTGGGGTCAATACAACCGCATGGTGGATCTTGAAGAAGAGACCAAGAATCAATGGCAGAATCTCGAGGCTCAAATTGCGGTCAAATCACAGAAAATCGCTCTGGTTGAAGATACGGACTTGGTCCAAGTCGGGTTGGAAAGCAATGTCTATGAAATGATTGTCGAAGCGCGGAAACTATTCGCCGAATCGAGTAAGTCAGGTGATCGAAGTGGAATGGCAAAATCATCTGGGATGATGGATTCAATCATGCCAAAAGCCCTCGCATTTGCAGAAGACAATCCGCAACTGACCTCCTATCATGTTCTGGTCGAAGGTTTGCAACAAGGCATTTATGCAATTTCAAAAATGGCCAGTGAAGTCGAGGAATACAACCAATCCGCAAAGAATTACAACACATTCATTCGGATGTTCCCTGCAGTCCTGGTCGCTAAAATGATGGGTTTCACTAGTGCAGATTACTTTGACGAGCTCAGTGAAGAAGAAGTCAGCAGCATGTTCCGCAGAGAAGCAGAATTGGGGGCCTTTGTTGAATCGGCAAAATCCGAAGCTGATGTTAAAGCCGAGGAAACTCAAGATGAGGTCAAAGCAATCGAGGCTGAGATCGAATTGCTAGAGGCCAAAGCACGTCTGAAGAAAATGCAGGAATCATTGGAAGAGTAGGTCTGGTCAAGAACCGA
>CATISE010000068.1 GCA_949538655.1 Marine Group II euryarchaeote MED-G33
CTGCCCCCCACTAAGTGTGCCCAAGGCACCCCGTAGACGAGATACCAATCTCGTATCCCTACGCGAACACAATTCCTCTGAGAGAACAGATTCGGAACGATACCACCAAGCGGCTGCAAGAGCACTGGCTTGCGCCAAACCATCTGCCTTCGCTTCATCGCGACCCCCGGTCGGAGGACTAGCATTTTTGATGGCTTTTCGGAGATATTTTTTCCAAACTCTCCTGCTAAA
This sequence comes from Marine Group II euryarchaeote MED-G33, assembly GCA_949538655.1. Lineage (GTDB taxonomy): Archaea > Thermoplasmatota > Poseidoniia > Poseidoniales > Thalassarchaeaceae > MGIIb-P. The sequence continues at coordinate 232 of CATISE010000068.1, forward strand.
AATCGAGCGTGCCAGATTACGTAAACGAACCATTTCATCTGCGCAGTCTTCGACCCATTCAGTCCATTCTTCATCTTCGGGTTCGACAAAAAATACAGGACGACTCCCAGTACCTGATTGACTCTCTGCGGCCATTAACAGGCGACGTGGTTCAGGGTCTGGAAATCGACAAGATTGGATGGCTTCAATAGCCGACATCCCAATCATCATTCGCGCCAATGTCCCTCCACTAGATGAAATCGAATCGCGATTGATTCCAGGTGATGCTTTCTCTTGATCAAATTGGTCATTCCAAATTTCGGGTTCATCATCTGGAAGAAGAAATGCCAAACCATCCCAATCTCCAGCGGTGCGTCGAAGAGATTCTGTCAGAACCACATTGGGCAAGAAGGGCCACAGGCGAATGGTCCCCCCACAAGGGTCATCCCAATCGATTGGCGACCAACCCAAGGACGCCGAACCTGCCATGCTCCAACCTCATTCTTGACTCGCGAGCCACTCTTCGAGTTGCTCGACATTCCAGCCCTGATCAAAGTATTCCTGAATGGTTGCTTCGTCCCAGAATGGGAACTTCTCCTTGGCGATATCCATTGGACTCTTGCTAACCGCTGGCGGTCCTCGAGATGCACCAGGTGGGCCTCTTCGGTCACCTGGTCGAGTAGAGGGGGGCCCTCGACTTTGCATTGGAGTAACCGGTTGAGCTGCAGGGAGGAAATCATCCTCTTCGATGTATTCCAATTCATCATCTTCAACCGTTCTGTTGAGAACCAATAGAACGACCACGACGGCGATAATCAGGACGATAACTACACCAGCAATACCGATGTAAAGTCCTGAGTTACTGCTCTCATCCGCTTCACTATACTTTGCAACATTGAATGCAGGAATACTGGCAATTTCTTCATTGCTTGTATCCAAGATGACATAACTAACATTTGTCGCAGGGTTCGGGAACTGATCCATTGAGATTCGCCAACGTGTGTCTTCACCAGGTTGGACGCTGAATGGACAGGTGTAACTAACAGGGGCACTCGCCTCTCCACCAATCCATGTTACAATCTGAATCTCCAGCACACCTTCTTTGTTACCTGCGTTACTGAAGTCAATCAAGAGGTCGAAGTCGGATTCTGCCATCGGCCGGTCAACCGACATGTCGACACGAGTGATATCAAACTGGGCTGATTCGTAAGCGATTTGATATGTTCCAGCTCCACTGTTCACCGAATCTCCAAATGAGCCCGCACCATTGATTGTCTGCCCGGCTGAATCATGACCAGTCAGCCAGAATTTAACGATGATATTTTCCATATCATCAGGGATTGGTTGAGTTGAGTCCCAGAGGTTGAAACATGTCGATGTTGCTCGAATTCGTCCTTGTGATGTTTCAAGATACAAGGGTGTACTTTCCCAACCAATTGTGTCATCAAATGCATTCAGATATTCGGTCCAATTGTACTCAAATCCACCGACTTCTTGGGTTTCGTAGAACATCCAATTCAATTCGACTGAAGAAGTATCCATACCCTGTAGTTCATCAATTAGAATCTCGGCATCAAGACAACCCATAATCGATGAAGAAATACTTCCCTCAATGGTTTCACCTGTGACCGAGTTGGACAAATCCCATGAACCGAACACTGCATCCGGTCTGTCACCATCTACCTTTACGATGAATGAACGAGATGGAGCGGGTGTGTTATCGGACGCCCCATTTGGCATGTTGAGCAACTCCATCGTGTAGGTGTATTCGTTGGTTGCTGAAGCGGCAGGCACGATTAACTGGAATGAACCGTTTTCGATTTCATATTCATTCACATCGACCAAAGCAGGCGAGTAACCCTTGTCAGGCATTCCCGCTGGATAAAGTGGTGAGCGTGTAATCTCCAAAGTCATCGGAATTTCTGGGCTGACGAAAATCAAATCGTTCATTCCTGCACTGAATACATATCGACCTTCGATGACCAATATGTCACCTTGGTAAACGAATCCACCAGATTGGGTTCCCACACCATCGGTTGGGAATCCAGATGTATCTTCAACTCGGAAGGTTGTCGTATCCAGTTCAATCCCACTCGCATAGGACCAACGCTGCGGATTTCGGGCTGCACTAATGTGAACCTCGTTATTGTTGAGATCCTTGTCCTTCATTGCGATGTCTGGTGTCTTCACACCACCGACGTATGACAATGGCACACCCCATTGCAAACGAACTGGGATGTCGAGAGTGAATTGTTGCTCGAATGGTGAAATCAATACGTTACCATCACGTGTAAGCATTCGTGGTTTGATACCTGTGTTTTCAAAATCATCAATGATTTCCAACCAAGTACTACTCGTCCAAGCTGTATCGTTCTGTGGCGAATAGAATACTTCGATACAACCTTCTGGATCGTAGGAGCCACCCGCCTCATTGCAGATTGCAGGGTTCATGGTGACTGTGATCAAATCAATATCTTGCCATCCATTGTCATCCTTTCCATCGACAAGTAAATTGTACATGTTTCCAGCATAAATCGAGCGATTGTTTTCATTCAGCATGGTCCCATGCGAGTCAGAAATGTGGAAGGCTTCCACCAGTGGTGTTCGGCTCTCCATAGCGATGTATGTGACCAAATCATCATTGATTCCAGGAGCACCACCATCAATTTGGTTGCCACCAATATCTCCACCTGACACGAAAATACTGACCATCTGTGGAGGGTCAATTCCACTGTTTGCATAATCACTGAAACATTCACAAGGGTGGTCGATGAGGTAGTAGGATGTGTCAGTCATCGTTTGACGTACCAAACCAATCTGAGTGTACTCGTTCAATTGTGCAATTCGGTCTTTTTCACCGGCATCGGCATTGACGTATCCGGGATCTGTGGAACAGAGACCATCCAAACCACAGTCATCCGAATATTCGACCCAGTAATTGAGTGTCAGCGTCTCAGGGGCCAATGGCAAATCTTGTGCCGCAATCCGGAACTTCTGGTTGTTGCTCGCCTTCACCCATGTATCGTCAGTAAGGTCACGCCAATCTCCTTGCACACTGAATACTGAGATGTTCATCAGGTGCGGTGCAAATGGATCGAGTGTGATGGCAAAACGAATCGCGCAATCACTGTCCGGGTTGTAATTACTTGGTGGACAAATGGTATCTCCATCAGTATAATTGTGCATCAGCAAGCGATACTGCTCATTGCCTACTTCAGATGCTGGGAGTGCTGGTTGCCATGAATAATCACCATCAATCGTTGCAGCGGTTGAATCAACAAACAACCAATCCTCAAACATGAGTTCGGATTGATTGCGCTTTTGCAATACAACTTCGTAACTGTTCGGGTTGGGTGCAACATCCAAGTCTTCGTATCGAATATTGAAGTCAAGTGTAATTGTGTTACTTGAGTAGGCATTGTTCAAATCGATCTGCTCAACACCACCTTGGTTGAAAAGTTGGAAGTCAATGATTCCAGCATCATTCTCCACAGCATTTCCAATAGATGGTGCAATCAAATTCCCAGCTGGAAGGCCACTGACTCCAGTGCTGGAGATTGCAGATGCATACAGGCGTACGCTCTGAGTGTCGTCCCATGTGGGGTTGACACGGAAGCGCCAATTGAGTTGCTTACCTCCACCATCGGCATCGGCTGCAAGTGATTGCATCGACATGAAGTCAATCTTGTCATCCACATCACTCTCTTCCCAGAAAGTGCC
>CATISE010000069.1 GCA_949538655.1 Marine Group II euryarchaeote MED-G33
AAGAGAAGCGATACTTGAGAGATGTATACTAATCCGCCCTAAGGGCGGATGCGGCACGCCTTTGAACCGCACGCGAATGGCCAACTCTATGTTCAAGCGCGTCTTGATTGCCAATCGGGGCGAGATAGCGCTTCGAATCAGTCGAGCACTTCGTGAACTGGGTGTCGAAGTTTGCATCATTCACGGCCGTGAAGATCGTCTTTCTCTTCCAGTGCGACTTTCGGATTATGCCATTCCATTGTATCGTTCCAATCCATTGGAATCGTATCTTGATTATGAAGCGGTGATTCAGGCAGCAAAAGACGTCGGTGCAGAAGCCATTCATCCAGGTTATGGTTTCCTCGCCGAAAATGCTGCTTTCGTCAAACGTTGTCAGGAGGAAGGTATCACGTTCATTGGCCCAAGTGCCGAAGTAATCTCCCTACTTGGTGATAAAATCGAAGCTAGGAAAGCGATGGAAGCCGCTGGACTTCCCGTCGCCAAAGGTAGTGACGAAGCCATCGAAGATGCAGAAATTGCGAGTCAATTGGCCATCGAAATTGGTTACCCAGTCATCATCAAAGCCGCTGCTGGAGGGGGTGGAATCGGTATGCAAATCGTGCATCAAGAGAGTGAATTTGAATCCGCTCTGAATCTATGCCAATCGAGAGCCAAATCCGCGTTTGGGGACCACCGAGTTTTCGTAGAGAAATACATTGAGGGCGCGCAACATGTTGAATTCCAAGTTCTTGCAGATGGGGAAAATGCCATTCATTTTGGGGAGCGATTTTGTTCGATTCAGAGACGTCATCAAAAGTTACTCGAAGAAGGGCCTTGGCTATCGGATGAAGTTAGAGCAAAGATTGGTTCCAAGGTTTGCGAAGGTGCTCGTGCAGTTGGTTACCGTGGTTTGGCTACATTTGAATTCCTGCGCGACAAGAATGGTGAATTCTTCTTCTTAGAAGTAAACCCTCGTGTTCAAGTTGAACACACTATCACCGAGATGATCACCGGTGTTGATTTGGTCAAATTGGGAATTCGAGTCGCTGCGGGTGAATCCCTTCCAATTACCCAAGAGGAAATTGAATTTTCAGGGCATGCCATTCAGTGTAGACTCAATGCCGAAGACCCCACCAACTTCGTACCATCTCCCGGAAAATTGTGGGATTGCCACTTCCCAGGGGGCCGAGGTGTCCGCGTCGACACACATGCTCACATTGGTTACGAAATGCCAGGATGCTTCGACTCACTATTGGCGAAAATAATCGTTTGGGGTCAAGATAGAGAAGAAGCGATTGCAAAGATGAAAGCAGCTCTAAAGGAAACAACCCTGATCGGTGTTGAAACTGTCATTCCATTGCATAAAGCGATCCTCGATGAACCCGATTTCATCGCCAGGGATATCACAATTCAATATCTTGAACACCATCCAAACTTACTCAGGTGATATCATGAACATTCTCATAGTCGGTAGCCTCGCATACGATGACTTAGAAACTGAAGTTGGTGAAGCCAGAAATTCATTGGGTGGTTCAGGAACGTTTGCTGGTATTGCAGCGGCATTCCATGCAGGCCGATTGTTCGAGGAGGGTGGCGTGCTCCCCGTGGGTATCGTCTGTGCCGTTGGTGAGGATTTCTCCGATTCAGATCGCGAATTGCTATCTAAAATGGGCCTCGATCTACAAGGTGTCGAAACCATCCAAGGAGGTCGAACATTCCGTTGGCACGGTCGATACGAAGGTGACATGGGCCAGGCGATTACAATTGAAACTCAACAGAATGTTTTAGATGGCTATGAACCGAAAGTTCCCGTCGCATGGTGGGCACCTCGCGTACTCTTTTTGGCCAACAACCACCCTTCGATTCAAGCACAAGTTCTAGATCAATGTGAAGGTGCAAAATTCACTGCATTGGATTCGATGAATCTGTGGATTGATATCGCCTTTGGAGAACTCTCAAATGTGCTCCGGCGGGTTGACTTAGCGATTCTCAATGATATGGAGGTTCGAATGATTGCAAAGGACGAGAACCTGATTCGTGCAGGGGAATCAATTCGTACAGGCCACGCCTTGACCGGTGGACCAGAAGGCGGTTCAGGCCCCTCAATTCTAGTCATCAAAAAAGGTGAACATGGTTGCGTTGCCCTAACCGATCATGGCCTACTTACACTCCCTGCTTTCCCGACCTCCGAAATCGTTGATCCCACTGGATGTGGTGATTCATTTGCAGGTACGTTACTGACCTTCTTATCGGAGTCTGAAAATTTGATTCCAAGCCAAGATGAATTGCACAATGCCCTTGTGCATGCAACCGTGACAGCCTCGTTCACACTCTCAGACTTTGGCACCGGTGGGCTCACAGGTTTGGAACGTGGAGAATATCACGCAAGATTGGACGCTTACAGGCGTATTGTCGGCTTGATTTAATCATCCGAGCCTTGAGATGCCATGGTGCCCTGGAGGTTCCTTAGGTGGTGTAGTACTCGCCATTTGTCCAAATGCTAGTTGCTTGGTGTCTACAGCCTTCAGCAAGTCTGCAATCGGTTCAAGATCACCACTTGCAGAGAGTCGTTCAATCAGTGCATCAGTTTCATCATCGGCTAGACTACCACCTGTAGATTTCGAAAGAGTTCGCAGTCTTTCTGCGATTTCTGATTGATGATCTTGATCGGCTCTAAGACGCAGTATTTGGCCGGAACGCAGTGCCATTTCTCGATATCGACCATCTTCAAAACCATCATCGTCTCCATAGATATCAGCATAATCATCTCCTTCAACTTTAACAGGTCTAATCATTTTGCGTGTCGGAGTTTTCGGGCTGGTCCCAATCAATGCGTTAAACCCACGCTTTGCCAATTGAGCCAGTCGACTCTGCTTCGGTGCTGCTGTGTTTCGCAATCTACGATTGGGAGAATTGCGTAGAAGTGCTCCAAATGCAGGAAATTCATCGAGACTTTGATCCTCGGTCGGTTGTTGTTGCTCTTTCGGTTCGGGTACAGCCACTCTGGCTGCAGCAACCACACCCGGTGTACACTCTTCGCGTAGTGCATGTAGGGTCGGTTCTGGAAGTGTTGTCACTAAAGCGCTAGGTGCTTGTCTCGAATCACGAATGGCTTGTCCTGACCATGTTGGGGCCGGCTCAGGTTGTGCAATTGGTTGTGGGGTTGGAGCAGGACTGGGGGTATCAAACATACTTCCAAAGATTCCATTTTCAGTTGTTTGCGAGGGTTCTGGATCATCAAACATCGAACCTGAGAAGAACATCCCGCCTTCTTCTTTCGCCTCGGTTAGAGCAGACTGGACTCGATTCTCTGGTACTACATTCTTTTCGTTATACCATTGTGGCTCACCACGACCCCATGCACGTTGGTAAGCCGATTCATTGTCACTAGCTGTTGCGCCTGTAGGTGCTGGTTTTTCCCAAGGCTGAGACCAACTTTCCAATTTCTGCTGCTGTTGCCATTCATCACTTTCTGAGCGAACTTCTTGCAATGAATTTCTTGCGCGATCGAGGAGCCCTCGACCCGCATTGTCTGCATGACTGTCGGTGGAAAACGATTCGGTAGCAGAGTTGTGTTGGATTGTTGATATCGATTCAGAAGGGATGGGTTCGGGGATTGCTCCCGCATCACCATGGTACATTGCTTTGAGTGCTTGTTCCAAATCTGCTTCATCAAAGACACCCACTTCAGGAAGGAGTTGTGCTTCTTCGATTTGTTGCGCTTGAATTAGAGTAGTTTCAGATTTGTTGGTTTGGAAAGGGGAAATTGATGGGAAGTTTGGATTTATCTGAACCTCTTCCAAACCCTCTCTTGCTTCTTCCATTGTCTTTCCATCACAGAGTCGATTAATCATCATCTGAGTTCGCAACAAAAGACTGTCAGGGCCATGTAGCATGTGTCTATCTCCCTGCTTGGTATCGATACAGAGTGTTGGTTTACGACCGATGATCCATGCGAAAATTGTACTCGCTCCAAAAAACAGCGCATAAATTTGAATCGAACCTGAAAGAACTCGTGCTGCTAAAATGAGGGTGATGATCCCCATCCATGTCAATCCCTGTGGAATCAATGGTGTGTGGTGATGCCGAACACGATGGATGGTGTCGATGTCGACACGCAATCCCTTTCCATCTCTTCTTTCAAGAAGTAGTGATTTCTCATTCAAGATACCCTTGATGGCTCCGCCTACTCCTGCCAGCCTGAACGTTGAGAGAACTTCAGTCCCTCGCTGCTCAGGCTGGACCCCAAAAGGTCCCTCCTGTTGATGCATCCCAGAACGTCAGCGTAACCTGCTGCTTATACAGTTTATTGGCAATCATCACCATCAGACCCATGGTTTGGGGGTCTTATTCTCACACGGGCGAGATGTCTTTTGCAACACCCATGATTCTCATTTTCCCTGCATCCAATTGTGCAATGATTACTGGCGCAGCATCCCGTTTTTGTATCCACAGCGGTTGTTCCCACTCAACATTAATTTCGATCCCTTGAAGACTCGTAATCCGACCAACTTGGAACTGTAAGTCTACAGCGGCGTGAATGACGTCCCCTTCAGAGAGTTCACGTTTCTGAAATGGGGCGAGTAAAAGTGTAAATTTTGAGCCATTGTGACGTTCCAATGCGTCCGCATCTCCGTGGGTCAAAATACAACCGCGGTGGAGTGCTTCTTCTCGAAGATTTCGAAGGGCTACGCCCACCCGATCTCCGACCAAACTTTGTTCGACATCATCATCCATTACTTGCAGACTCCGAGCAATGCCAGTTTCTTGAGCGGGCAGTACGAGAATTTCATCATGCTTGGAAACCGTTCCTGCTTGAACATAACCGATCGCCACCAAGCCAACTCCCTTGACATTGAAATGTTGGTCGATTGGGATGACTAGAGGAGCCGCCTCGTCACCTGCTTGTAGATTAGAGAGGAGAGATTCTCTAAGCATGTGTTCGTCCGGAGTACTCTCGTGCAAAGTCCACCCTCCAAGTCCAGCTTGATTGAGAAAGACCTGGACCTGCTCAGGATCAACCCAACTTCCTTCTTCAGGTGAAATAATCGCATGCCCAACATGAATGCCTGCAGAACCAAAGGCAACAAGGACTTCACCAAGGGCAGCATCGATTTTATCAATTTCAACCACACCAGCTTTGGCGACATTGAGGACGCTGAGTAAGGGTCGGAGTCGTTCGGGGTGTCTAAGCGGTCTCAACAAAGACAAAATTCGCGTTTCTCCCTCAACAATTTCTTTGTAAACATATGATTCAATATCACGAACATCCCCCTTCTTTGCCAACGTTCTGGCCAGTTCCTCTGAACCAACGAAAGCGACATTCAATACGGGCATGTTGTCCACTGTCCATTTGCCATTGCAATTTACTGGCCAGCGGCCTTCATTGCATCTCTGGCTGCTTGGGCCAAATCCCACATTCTCTGTTCATCATCACCATTGGGTGTAAATTGGGGTATTGGAATTGGCTTCATCTGGGAATCAATTGCAACCATGAAAAAGAATCCTGAACAAATTTCTTCCGTGACCCACTCACTTCGATCCAACCTTTTCGCGATGACATGTACACCTGCAGTGTGGGTACTCGTGTGTACTACGCGTGCAGTTGTTTCAATCAGGTCACCCTGATACGCTGGGCGTTTAAATTTCAAAGCATCCACTGAAACGGTGACAAACTCACGGTGTGCGAATTTACTCGAAGCCATACCAGCAGCGGTATCCATGATACTCATCAATCGCCCACCAAAGAGCGTATTGTACGCATTCGTATCCTGTGGAAAAACCTCATCGATTTTGGTCACGGGCTCGGTCGAGTAGGGGTCCGACATCTGTATCTCCATTCCCCGGGCGACGCCTCCCCCTCTTGAGGCTGTCACTTCTTTTGTCCCGACCCATCCCATTATGGGGGTTAAGCGGTAGGAGGGCACATGGCCAGTGCACCGACTTGCATCGCTCTGGTTTCAGGTGGCATTGATTCTCCAGTAGCAGTTGCTCGGATGGTGCGTGCTGGATGGCAAATTGTTCCTGTTCATTGTTCACAGGAGCCGATTACAGGTACTGAAGCTGAGGATAAAACTGCAGCAAGTCTTTCCCACTTGATTGAAAGTTTAGATGAAAACGGATTAATCGATTCGAATCTCCGTGTTGTGACTGTCGGCGAGACGTTGGCAAAATTCACAGATCCAGACGCACATCGAGATTATTTTGTGCACATGAAAAGACTGTTCAATTCCATTGGAAGTTCTATCGCAGAAGAGGTCGGGGCTACCGCTATTTTGACCGGTGAAAATCTCGGTCAAGTGAGTAGTCAAACGTTGGGGAATTTGGGTGCCGTAGAAGAGGCGAGTAACTATCGAATTTTACGCCCTTTACTCGGGTTGGATAAACAAGAAATCATTGATGAGGCAAGGGTGTTGGGGACATATGAAATCTCGTCAGGTCCAGAGTTGTGCGATGCACTTGGTCCTGATCGGCCCACCACTGTCGCCGATATCGCTCGTTTACGTCAAAATGAGGGGGTTCAAGGAGGCCTTGAAAATTTGGCCAAAGAATGCCTTGAATCGCTTAGAATGCGGTCATTAGACCGAAAATGATGCTCCTTTGGCCCCCTACGGGGCCAACCAGCGAACGATGGGTGTTATATGCGGGCTTTGAGTGGACAGCGCAGAACCACTACGTGGTTCATTTTGGAAGTGACATAACATGACAACACGAACGCGTACCCTATCGCTAGCCATGATTTGCTTGATGGTGTTCTCCACCACCTTGGTTCATGCAGCAACAATTAGCACCTTTGCCAACGGTAATTCCGATGTCGATGTCGAACTTCGTGACCAAGGAACTTGGGGCGATGATTTGACTGCAGGCATTAGCATGCCAGCTGGTGAAACAGTGAATGCAGCCGGCTTCATCGTCGGCACAGACTATGCAGAACACAACGATGTCCAAATCATCGACAGTTCACTGGTAGCCAATGGGGAAATTTGGAATCCAATTTACAACGGTGGCATGACCCAATATTCCTCAAGTGGGGATTTCACTGTTGCAGAAGAATCTCTACAACTTACCAGTCAAGGTTACAATGCTGATTTCGAATCAGGTTCAGAGGGTTGGACTACTGGCCCCGATCAAGGTATTCCTCCGCTGGTGGCGAACTGGGCTAGAGGCAATACAAACGACAACGTCCTACCCACACTGGGCTGTGGTGTTGGCGATTGGTGTTGGGGTACTGATTTTGAAAATCCTGACTACACCGCTAATACTCCTGATGGGGAATTTGAAATGACACTCACCAGTGTTTCATTCTTCGTTCATCCAGGGAAGGCCGACATGACATTCCGAAGTTACCACTCTCTTTTCTACCGAGAGGCCGGTACAAACCAATACTACTACGACGATTGTGCATATGTTACAGTGCAGAACTCAACAAACAATGTTGATTTCCAAAATCCAGTATTCGCCCCATTTGACATTGGAGCAACCACCGGGATATCATCTGGTGATGGTTTGCATCAATTGGGGACCTCAACCAATCAAGTTCCATCAGGAAAATGTGGAAACCACCTCAACAATGGGCCAAAGGCTGGCGATTATGTCCTTGCTGGAAATGGAACGACGTCTTCTAACAGCCAGACTGGGTGGTCCGATATCAGGCTTGATCTCACATCACATCAAGGGCGATACATCAAACTCACTTTCATCCATGAAGTGAATCCTCGTCAGGGAGCATTCCCTGTTGATATGATGAATGCGGGATGGTATATTGACGGCGTTCGTGTAGGCGATCCTCTCCCTGCTCAAGGTGATGTTACTCTCCGTTCATTCGCACCCCAGAGTTCTGGGCAGCCAGGATTCCCTGATGGCTACGGTTTGTTGAATCTTGAACTCCTGAAGTCAGCTTCTGCAGATTTTGGCGTTGATGTTTTGGACGCAGGAACTGGGTCTGTTGTGATTGATCGCTCTGGAAATGCCATGTCCAACCTTCAGGGTAGTCTGATCGAGTTGTGGAATATCAACGCAGACACCTATCCTCTAATCGATTTCAAATTCACCTTTGGTTCGGGCCCATCCAGGCTTTCCACACCGGTATTGCATAGTTTCAGTTTGGGTACGATGATTGGTACTACTTTCAACAATACAGACGGTGTCTTTTGGGATGGTGGCTCACATGATGGGGACAAGTGGTCTTCAGCCTTCACTGGCAGTTCAACATTGATGTTGATGACACAAATTTTGGATGATTCGTTCTCACCTTCTGCAGTTCGCTCTGACTTCTCAATGCCGGTGGTTGCGATTAAACCGACCATTGTCGATAATTGCGGTGGCCCCAATTTCATCATGGGCATGAGCCTCAATTCTGATGCGTCTTCAACTATATTGCCAAACGAACAATGGACCGAACTTTCGTCTCCATCGTTTACAGTCGGTGTCATGGCAAATTACACCTCATTCTGTGAGGTTTATTCTTTCCATGCTGAATATCGGTTTGCGCACCACTCCCGTGGAATCACACTCGATGTGGCTGCAGATGGAGATATTGAGTGGGGGATGACAGACCCCGGATTCGGCCGCTTTGGTCGACAAGATATGTTCCGCACAGGAATCGTTAACGATGTCAATGAAGGTTCGACCGAGCGCACAATTGCGTTGGACATCAACCTACAAGGCGAAGGTGCCCCCTTCCTTCTACCCAAAGGGTCCACAGTCCATTATGCCGAATTAAACTACGATGGCAACACCATTGGTGAATTTGATTTATCAATTGTGAGTGGCAATGAAGAGGTCCTTATCGCCGAGAGCCTGTTTGAGGGTGACAGCCATATCCCCTATCCAGGGAGTCCTCTTGTATCCATTCAAGATAGCGTTCAGAGTCTGTTAGACAACCCATTGGTGCCTGTTGCCTGGGTGGATGATTATGGTAACGAATGGTGCCTGTTCCGTTTGTTAATCGATGCACCCAATTCAGCATCCGGGGCCTCGATTACATTCCGAGACTTAGACATTCTATACGATTGGAATCGTGCGATTAGTGATTCAAACAATATCGCGCGCGAGATGAACCAAGGCGTTGCGCTCGCTAGCAGTAATGGGGCGACAGGGAATGTCATTGTTCCAATGAGAATCGTTGGGGGTTCCGGCGGTTCGATTTCTTTGTCTTCACTTTCGATTTCAACTACGAGTGGATATGACTCCACTTACGATGACGGTGGGATTACGGGAATGTATCCGAATGGAGATGTGATTGAGGTGATTACAACTCACGATGTAGATTCCTCTACTGGCCAAACATTGGGCGGCGCCAGTCTTCTTTTCGAAACTGAAAATGGCAATATGGAATTGCGTTGGGACAATGCCAACGGCACTTTCTGGGAAGAGAGTGATGTGGATGACAAGATTGACTTCATGTCGATGCAATCACTTGCAGCCGATGCCGATGGTGGAGGTAAGCAACTCAATTGGCGCTTCCGTGTCAACCC
>CATISE010000070.1 GCA_949538655.1 Marine Group II euryarchaeote MED-G33
GACAAGTGTTTCATCGATATATGCGCCAATACACAGATCTGATAATTGTAGTAATTCACCCATTTGTTCGACAGAAACTTTGCCAGTACCTGGTAAGCCCTGTTCATTGATCTCCCACATTGAAGAGATGTCCTGGACGCTACATTCTCGATAGAACTGCACAACTTTGCGTGACAACCGGACTACTTGACAAATTCCACACTGGTTTTGCCTTTGTATGGTGGATATCCTACCCCGACTTCAGGTTGAATTTAGTAAGCTGACTTTGTGGTCTTGATGATCACTGCACCAATCTTGTATGGGTCACCATTGGATGCAGGCCTTCGGTCTTCCAAACGTCCCTTCCAACCGTCTTCGATTGTGCCAATTGGGATTCGAATTGATGCGCCACGATCGGACACACCATATGAGAATTGGTCGATAGATTGTGTCTCATGCAGACCGGTTAATCGCATTTCATTGTGGGCGCCATAAACACTCATGTGGGCTTCGATATTCTTACCAAAAGCCTCACAAATTTTTGTAAATACTTCTTCGCCCCCAACATCACGCATCGTTCCATCTGAGAAATTCGCATGCATACCGGAACCATTCCAATCTCCCTTGATTGGTTTTGGGTGGTATTCGATGTAGTAACCGTAACTCTCAGTAAGACGATCTAGCAAATAACGAGCAACCCAAAGTTCATCTCCAGCTTTCTTCGCACCTTTGGCGAAAATCTGGAATTCCCACTGCCCGCAAGCGACTTCTTGATTGATTCCATCGAAACCCAAACCGGCTTCTAGACAGAGGTCGGCATGCAATTCAACAAGTTCTCTTCCATGCGTGTTTTTCCCACCCACTGAGCAATAATACAGCCCTTGTGGACCTGGGTAACCGCCTACTGGGAATCCCAGTGGTTGTTGTGTTTCAACATCCATGATGAAATATTCTTGCTCATATCCAAACCAGAAGTCTTCATCATCATCATCGATAGTTGCTCGCCCATTGCTGCTGTGTGGACTACCATCTGGGTTCATGACTTCGCACATCACAAGATATCCACTGTCTCGCTGTGGATCAGGATAAATTGCAGATGGTTTTAGCAAGCAATCGGAATCTCCACCTTCTGCCTGTTTGGTCGATGAACCATCGAAACACCACATGGGGCATTCTTCAATCGTACCATTGAAATCCTTTCTAATCATTGTCTTACTTCGCATATTTTGCGTCGGTTCATATCCGTCTAGCCAAATGTATTCGAGTTTCGCGTGTGCTGTCATAACTACCGACCCCTTCGTGGTTGAGGCAGTATATTATTATACACATGCACAACATTAGACTCACAATCTATACATAAATTCAACAAACATGATTGAAATTATACATTTGGCCAAAAAAACCTAAAAATTAAGTCAGAATTATAAAAATAACCTCTATTTTATCCCAATTAATGAACGGATGAAGTTGTAGAATTTTGCGAGGATGGTACTGTGGTAAACAGTTGAAAATAATCGCCGTCCTGTTTCTCATTGCGGACCTTTCAAAAGGGATACTTGAGTGGGCGCCTCAATCACAAGCGTACTTTCGCTTGATTTTCTTAAGGTGAGAAAATGCACTCTGAAATGCAAAGAATTTTCGACAAAGTTGTTGCCCGAGATCCCGACCAACCTGAATTTCAGCAGGCTTGCCTTGAAGTGCTGGAAACTCTCGGTCCAGCAATCGATGCACATCCAGAATATATTCCAATTGTTGAACGTCTATGTGAACCGGAGAGAATCATCCAATTCCGTGTCCCATGGGTGGATGATGGCGGGGGTCAACACGTCAATCGTGGATTTAGAATCCAGTACAATGGGGCGATTGGACCTTACAAAGGTGGTCTTCGATTCCATCCCACGGTTAACCAGAGCGTCCTAAAGTTCCTAGCGTTTGAGCAGATTTTCAAGAACAGCCTAACCGGCCTCCCAATGGGTGGCGGAAAAGGTGGTTCCGACTTTGACCCCAAAGGGAAATCAGATTCGGAAGTTATGCGGTTTTGTCAGTCATTCATGATGGAACTCTGGAGGCACATTGGTCACAACTTGGATGTTCCTGCAGGGGATATCGGCGTGGGTGGTCGAGAAATTGGATACCTATTCGGCATGTATAAGAAATTGAGGAATGATTTCGAAGCGGGTGTTCTTACTGGAAAGGGCATGTCATTTGGCGGTTCGTTGATTCGTCCAGAGGCCACAGGTTACGGTCTGGTTTACTTCGCGCGCGAGATGCTTGCTACCAAGGGCATGTCATTTGAAGGTGCGACAGTATCGATTAGTGGTTCAGGAAATGTTGCGCAGTTTGCATGTGAGAAAGTCCTTGATTTGGGTGGGAAACCAGTTACCATGAGTGATTCGAGTGGTTGGATTCACGACCCCGCTGGGATTGACCGCGAAAAGTTGGCTTGGGTCATGGACCTCAAGAATAATCGCCGAGGTAGAATCAGTGAATATGCTGACCATTTCGACGGAGTCACCTATACGAAATCACAACCTGATCCTTCAGTGAATGGGTTGTGGTCTGTGAAGGTCGATGTAGCTCTACCTTGTGCAACTCAGAATGAACTGAATGCAGCTGAAGCCCATTCATTGGTTGACGGTGGTTGCTCAGCGGTTGCAGAAGGTGCCAACATGCCCTGTACTCCTGAAGCGGTTGAAGTATTCCAGAACAATGGATTGCTTTTCGCACCTGGAAAGGCTAGCAATGCAGGTGGTGTAGCAACATCTGGTCTGGAAATGAGTCAAAACAGTCTGCGTTTGAACTGGTCCCGTCAAGAAGTTGATGAGAAGTTGGAGAACATCATGGTAAACATTCACAAAAACGCCTTTGAGACTGCTGATCGTTTTGGCCACCCTGGTAACTATGTAATCGGTGCAAATATCGCTGGTTTCCTGAAGATCGCTGAAGCTATGCTGGCTCAAGGTGTTCTTTGATAACTCAAAGTGTAACCAAAAACATCAACGCCATTCCAAGGCTAATCATTGCAAAAATGATATTGGTAATCATGCCTAAAATCGAGCTTGAATCCTTGCCGCCGTTTTGCCGTTCCCAAGCTGATTTGTCATTATAGTACATCGCATCCATAATGCATGCTATTCCAAGAAAACCACAGCACATGGAATTGGTTAATTCTCCAATGCCACCCAAATCCCCTAAATTGGTCAAAAATGAGACAACTAGTGAAAATATAATTCCAAATCCAATGATGATGTAAGAAATATGTCTGTAATTTGGACTGGGCTTGAAAGCGGGATTTTGCACATAGATGACCTGCTGGTTAGTAGGTTGCCCTGCAAGGATTTGTGGCTGTGTCCCTCCGATGACAACTTGCCCAGAGGGTTGGTTCGATTCATTTTCCCAGGGTGATTGGGTTTGCATGAAATCACCTAGATAGCCGTCGGAGCAACGTGATCGTCATCTTTGTCATCGGGTGTCCGAACACGATTCCAAACGCCCGACATCAGATCACCATGACATTTCTCACAATAGTGGAAGCGACGATATGCCTCTCTGAATGAATACGCCTTCTTTCCAGTTGCAACGAGATAACCCTCTGGTGAGAGTCTTGAGATGGTGTTTCCATCCTCATCGCAGCCAGGAAAATCACAGCGCGGCATCTTATCTCCAGACATCGATACACCTCCTTCCTCTTCAACCCTCGTCCTGCACAGGGGGCTGAATCACAACAAGCGGGATGTTTGCTTCTACATTCATCCCATCTTCGCAGTGTACAGCAGAGACGGTGCCGGAGATGGGAGCGGCGACTTCATTTTGCATTTTCATGGCTTCAAGAATCAGAATCGTATCACCTTCCTCAACAGAATCTCCCACGCTGACTTCGACTGTCACGACTTTACCTGGCATGCTGGCACTTACAGTCCCACTTCGCTTCCGACCTCCTCCACTCCCTCGCTTTCGAGGTGCATTCCCCTTTGACTCAGGGATTTGGAATTCAAAGGTCTGCCCTTCAATGGTGGCTCGATAGGTATCTCCTTCAATTACAACCTCAACCTCAAATTCCTCACCATCGATGATGACCTTGCGGGATTGACTCATCATTTCACCTCCAAGTAGAGCGCTTTTGGCGCGATTCCATGAGATTGGATTGCCCCATCCTCGTTCTTCTATGATCTTGGCTCCAAGCAGGACCCAATTGGCGCCCCAATGAGCTCCTTTCATCTGAAATTTGGCTCATGGATAGAACTGCAACCAAGGCGGCAGCACGAAGTAAATCTTGACGAGAATTGGTTTCGGTCAATACATTTTTTTCGATTGGAACCTTTTCTCTAGCCGCTTTCAAAACCCCTTCCAAGGATTCAGCGTATGATTCAGTAGACATATTTTCACCTAAAGTGGGATATTTCCATGCTTACGGGCAGGTCGTGTTTCCTCTTTGTCGTGAAGCATTCCAAGGGCCTTGACAAGACGACGTCGGGTATCACTCGGTTCGATGACATCATCGATGTATCCCATCGCTGCAGCCTGATACGGGTTGGCGAACCTTTCGGTATATTCGTCTACCAAGCGCTGCCGCTCTTCATCTGGATTTCCAGCTGCTTCAATTCGCCTTCGATGAATGATCTGAACCGCACCATCTGCTCCCATGACAGCGAGTTCTGCCGTTGGCCAAGCAACATTGTAATCGGCACGAATATGCTTCGAACACATGACATCATATGCGCCGCCGTATGCCTTTCGCAGTATCACCGTCATCTTAGGGACTGTCGCTTCGGAGTAAGCATAGAGAAGTTTGGCCCCATGGCGAATAATACCTCCCCATTCTTGGTTTGCACCGGGCAGAAATCCTGGGACGTCAACCAGAGTGACCAACGGAATTCCAAACGCATCGCAGAATCTGACAAATCTCGCTGCCTTGGTCGATGCATCGATGTCCAGACATCCAGCCAGAACTTTTGGTTGGTTTGCAACGACACCTACGGTTGTCCCATCAAGTCGACCGAATCCAACGACGATATTTCCTGCAAAATCTGCTTGCACTTCTAGGAATGCCCCCGCATCTAGAATTTCAGTGATTACGTCATTGACATCATACGGTTTATTCGGATCTTTAGGCACAATTGAATCCAGAGGAGTACAGAGTCTTTCTGATGAGTCGCCAAGTGATTTGTTTGGAACGCCCGAGAGGTTATTCGATGGCAACAAACCAATCAAATCACGTGTTAAATCGATTGCATCTTCATCAGAACTCGCTGTGAAGTGTGTCACTCCTGACTTACTTCCATGCGTCATTGCACCACCTAAATCTTCGAATGTGACTTCTTCATTGGTGACGGTTTTGATGACTTCAGGGCCTGTGATGAACATATGCGCTGTTTGGTCAACCATGACGATAAAGTCGGTAATTGCTGGGCTGTAGACTGCACCACCTGCACACGGGCCCATGATAACGCTGATTTGCGGTATGACACCACTTGCCCGAACATTGCGGAAGAAAATTTCAGCATAGGACCCCAAACTTGCCACTCCTTCCTGAATTCGGGCGCCGCCAGAATCATTCAATCCAATGACGGGGGTTCCTGCTTTCATGGCCATGTCCAAGATTTTACAAATCTTCAGACCATGCATTTCACCAAGACTTCCACCATAAACTGTGAAATCCTGAGCAAAGCAATGTACGGCTTTTCCATCGATGGTTCCATGTCCACAAACAACACCATCTCCAGGGATGACGTTTCCTTCCATTCCGAAATCAGTACATCGGTGTTCGACAAGTGCATCGACTTCTTGGAATGATCCATCGTCTAGCAACATTTCTAGCCGTTCTCTGGCCGTCATTTTACCCCGATTGTGTTGGGCATTGATTCTCTGGGAACCTCCTCCTGCTTCTGATTGAGCCTTTCGGCGACGGAGTTCGTCGAGTCGCTCATCCGCTGTTTCCATGGCCCTCAAACACCCCGTTACCACAGTCCGCCCTTGAAGATAGCCCCCTTAGGGGGCTCTTTCAGCCATCAGTGAGGTTCAAGCGTGCTCCACGGCTCGACCAATCATGGCAACCCCATTGCGCATCGTCATCGCCAAGCCTGGGCTTGATGGTCATGACCGTGGTGCAAAGGTTGTAGCTCGTGCCCTCAGGGATGCCGGGCATGAGGTAATTTACACAGGACTTCGCAGGACTCCAGAACAAATTGTTCGGATTGCCATGGATGAAGATGCCCAGGTAGTTGGTCTTTCATCACTTTCAGGTGCCCATGGTTTCCTATTCCCAAGAGTTTGTGAATTGCTGCGTGAAGCAGGTTTGAGCGACATTGTTGTTTTTGGTGGAGGGATTATTCCAGAAAGAGATCGACCGGCTTTACTTGCGGCAGGTGTTTCTGCAATCTTTGGGCCGGGTACAACCTCTACTGAATTGGTTGATTTTCTCGAAGGATTGGAGGTCTGAGCATGGACCGGCGCGAACTTGCGCGTGCTCTATCCTCTGCAGATTCGATTACTGCTCCCACAAGGTCCTTCGAACCCTGGTGCGTTCTAGGGGTGACTGGTTCCCCTGGTGTCGGCAAATCTTGTTTGGTTGAACGAATCGTATCCCATTGGCTGGATTGTGGGGAGAAGGTTGCGATTCTCGCTGTCGACCCATCCTCACCGATTACAGGAGGTGCTCTTCTGGGTGATCGAATGAGAATGGTATCAGTCGATGGAGGAGATGATGTTTTCTTTCGCTCTATAGCAACTCGAAATGTTCCAGGGGGACTCCCCTCACGCCTCAATCGCATGGTCGACTTACTCGTGCATGAAGGCTGGACCAAGATTATCATTGAAACTGTAGGTTCTGGACAATCTGAAATTCGAATTGTTGCTGTTGCAGACCGCTTACTTCTCGTTGAAGGCCCCGGTCGTGGTGACGTGATTCAGGCGGAAAAGGCTGGCGTTATGGAACTGGCTGATTTGATTGTCGTCAACAAAAGTGATTTGGCAGGCGCGGATAAAGTTGCGGACGAAATTCGCCTTTCACTGAATCTGTCTGAAGGTGAAAGTGCAGATGTACTACTATGTTCTGCTGAAACTGGAGATGGAATTGGCGACATGGTCGCTGCAATTGATACCCTTCCAAACGCACGAGGCCCCTCGATTGCTCGTGCGCGTGAACGGTTGCTAGCCTCCCACCAAGAAAACCTGATTTCTCATCCTCAATTCTCCGATGTCCTCAAGGGCCTTAGTGAGGGGCGACTATCCATTGAAGAAGCACTCAGTGCTCTTCACCGGGGTTAGAATATGGAAGATTTTGAGTACGAAGCAGATCACGTCAAGCACAGTATTGGTGGCCGAGGGGGTCACATTTTCCGCCGTTTTTTCCACGTAGGGATGATTGTATTTCCTTGGTTGTATTTTGAGCATGGTGAAGCAATCGCTGATGTGTTTTCACAGACTCCCGTACAATTTGCAGCAATGTTAGGCTTTGTGGCCTTTTTTGCTGAATTACTTCGAATGAGGTGGGGCCTCCTGATCGTTGGCCAAAGAGAATACGAGAAACACCAGTTCAGTGCACTTGCTTGGGGCGCAGTTTCGATTGCACTGACCATTGTTGCTCTTTCACCTTGGAGTGGAAGTGCAGACCAGCATGCGGGTTGGTTGGTTTATCCAATTATTTTCTCTCTTGCTTTTGGAGATCCCTCGATGGGTGAGGCTCGTCGAAAGGGCTTGGAAAATCGAGCAGTGTATGCGATCGGTACATTCGTGTGTATGATGTGCTGGTTGGTTAGCGGATATCTATTCGGGACCCCATATTGGATGGCATTGTACATGGGTCCATTGACCATGGCATCTGAACTTCCAAAGTTGCGATGGATTGATGATAATGCCACAATGATTCTAATTCCTCTCGCCACTGTAATCTTGACAGTACCCTTCCTCTGAAGGCCCTCATTTCCACGCTACGTTTACAAAGCGAATTCTTGTGGACCAACCATGTCCGAAGAAGCGGCCCCGTATACTGACGATGCCCCTGGTCAAGGTCTGTACATTTTTGCCTATCTATTTTCGATGCTTGCATTGGCCATTACGATGGTCCTTTACACGTGATTTGGACGTGGGCCTTTCCGCGACTTGAAATGAATCAAGCCCGCCCCGTTTGGTATGTGTGGTATTGCTGGGCTCCTCGGACCCGATGGCAATGACCTCGAAATGGCATTTTCAATGGCCTCATTGTTGAATCATAGAGGTCCTGATGGGACACGTTCCTGGGCGGAACCATGTTCCAACGGTGGCGTAGGATTTGGCCACACTCGATTGTCCATAGTGGACATAAGGGGGTCCGATCAGCCATTGCATTCAGATGATGGTTGTGTTCTAATCGTCAATGGGGAGATCTACAATCATCAACAAATTCGCAATCAGGAGCGTAGTTTCCAATTCCGCACAAAAGGCGATGGTGAGGCAATCTTAGCTGCATATGCTGCGCGTAATGATGATTTTTCTTGGGTTCAGAGGTTGGATGGAATCTGGGCCTTTGCACTATGGGATCCCATTCGTGAAAGACTCATTCTTTGCCGAGATCGTTTGGGGGTGAAACCATTGGTCAGAACAGTGACTGATCAGGGGACCCTACTATTCGGTTCCGAAGTCAAATCATTGCGCGCCCATCCAGGACACATGCCTACACTTGATCTCGATGCATTGGTCGCCAGAATTGCATACGAGTATCCTCTTGATGAAACTACTTTGTTTGAAGGCGTTCATTCGGTTCGTTCAGGAAACCTTGAAATTTGGAAAATAAATGATAATAGGGCCGAAATCGAAGAAGTACATCGTTGGGTCGATGACACTTCAATCAATGTCAATCAATCATGGTCACCACCAAATGATGCAGGCCCGTTGTTAGAATCTCTCACACAATCTGTCGCAGATCGTCTGATGTCTGATGTCCCATTGGGAATCGTTCTCAGCGGTGGTCTCGATTCCGCCATGGTTGCCGCACTTGCACACGAAGCGTCAGAACGTACAGGATACCCCTTGCCTGCTTGTTGGACGGTTGCCGAATCCGAAGACAATCCCGATTGGGTTGCTGCAGAACATGTTTGCCAGACTCTAGATTTGGAGCACCATCAACACATACTAGATGAGAATGTATTTCAGAAGTCACTTCCAAATTTAGGGTGGTATGGCGAAGATCTAGATTTGACTGTATTGTTTTTCCAGCCTTTATTTGAAAAAATGTCCGAATCTGTCGCGGTTGGTTTGTGTGGCCAAGGCGCTGATGAACTCCACGCAGGGTATCCTCGTTACAGGGATTTGGAATCACATCGAAATTTAATTCACTATAGGCTGAAATCCTGTGAGCATCCATTTTCGAACACCCTACTTTCCGGTCCGATTACCACACCTGGTTGGCGCGGTAATCACAATCCTAGTTCTGCATTTTCTGATTTAGAAACAACGCTTCAATACGAAATGAATCATGGCCAACTGACGAATTTCCAGTTACGATTGGTAGATCGCCACAGCATGGCCCATGGTCTTGAGGTCCGTGTCCCATTTTTAGGAAACCCCCATCTCGATGCCAGCAGTAGACTACCAACCCATTGGAAGCTCTCTGACCGTGTGGAAAAGGCGGCTCTACGAGAGGCAGCAAATCTCACGAAGTTACCAAAGGACATTGTCCACCGCCCAAAGCTACCTGCAGGAAGGGCGACATCACCAACAATGATTGATAATTTGTTGAACGAACTCAAAGGTCATGCTGCTGAATATGCAAACGACATCCCTTCAATTTCGGGAATGTTTCACGGTCAGCCGGAGATTTCATTGGGGTTGCGCTTGTTCCGATCATTGCACATAGTGGATGGTGGA
>CATISE010000071.1 GCA_949538655.1 Marine Group II euryarchaeote MED-G33
AATCATAAAACGTTTATCTAGTATGCTTGCATGCATTGTTGCCTCCATAAGATCCCTGGTTATTTTTAAATTTCCAGCAAAGTTGTTCACTCCAAAACAAAAATTTATGACGCCTTTAGAAAATTAGATTGAATGAATAAAAAATATAAAAAAGCTTATGGTCGGATTTTACGATTGGAATTTCATTTAGTGTACATTCTTTTTTTGCGTTCTCGGGTACTTCGAGTATCTTCTTCGGTTCCGTTATGATAGGTGGCAAACCACTTGTCCCACGGCATTTCGGGGGTGCCGTAATTGCACTCAAAGTAGCGATGGTGCAATTGGTGAAAGAACTCGCCAAGCTCCAACTGACGTTTGTCGCGAACCAGCAGCGCATCGAATCCCGAATGCGCAAGTGCAGGGTTTAATGTCAGCGCATAAGTATGGAACAGTAAATGCACCGGATTTGAGGGAACAACCAAATGAATCAGCAGGCTCGACAAATAGGGCAAGGTTTCCAGCGGGTGCATTGACAATCCGCTCCAGGGCCCGGTGTTGAGGTTCCGATGATGTACAGCATGGGCAATACGGTAATAGGGCGGCCAGTGCAAAAAACGGTGCACCCAATAGAAATGAAAACCCTTCCAGAGCAGGATCACCCAAAAAAACAGGATGAACCAGACCGGGTTGTCGCTGAACTGAAACGTCGGCGCCAGCCCAGTATCAACAGCGCGAAAATAGATCACTTCATAGAGCGTCCAGATCGGCACACCCCAGGCTATGGACCAGAACATGTTGTCCAGCACCTGATTGCGAAACGTGAAAGTGCCATTGTCGCGCATCATGTCGCGGCTGTCGAATTTCAACTGATCACCTTGCCGGCGCATGACCCAGAGCCACAAATGCAACCCACCAGCGATGATCGTGATTAGGGCAAGATTGCGTAAGAACATCATCCCGATGGCATGGATACTCCAATGCTCGAGTGAGGGCTGAAACCAGTTGTAGGTCACAAAAGCCAACGTCACCCATAGAGTCGTCGCGCTGAGCCCAAGCCAACCGCGCCGAAACCAATTGAGCACGAAAAGAATCCTAGTAGGAAACCGGAATACAGGTGAATTTGGAACTGGCAGGTTCGGGTGGTAATTCCATACATTGCTTTTACCTTCCGGTATCAAGACTTCGTCGCCTTCCGCATTTTTCATAATTATTCCCTCACTTTGCGCTGCAGTTTCATTCGTTCAAGCATCTTTCTGGTACCTGCCTTTGTTCCATCGTGAAAAGTATTGCTAAGTTTGTCCAGTGGAACGTCAGAATTGCCGTAATTACACTCAAAGAATCGATGATGAAGTTGATGAAAGAAATCACCTAAACGCGGATACTTTCCACCGGCAACAGACACCGCCTCAAATCCACAATGTGTCGCGGCTGGGCCAAGGGCATACCAGCTGATGTGAAAGGCGATGTGTAGTGGATGCGATGGCAAGATCAGGTGAATGAGAATGACGGAAAGGTAGATCGCACCCTCAATCGGGTGCATTGACATACCCGACCATGGCCCAACGTTGATGTTGCGATGGTGGACAGAATGGACATATTTGTACATCCATTTCCAGTGTAGTATCCGGTGGACAACATAAAAATGTAAACTGTCCCAAAACGGGATCAAAATGAATAGTGCGATGAACCAAATGGCCCCATCATCCCAACTCCATTTTGGGATTGCACCCTGCGACCACAGCCAGAGTAAACCACATTCGTAGGCGGTCCAAATTGTTAGACTAGAAATAAGTGACCAGAACATATTGTCCCAGACCTGATCTCCAAACGTGAACTTATTGCCTGTCTGCATGTTGTTGACGTCATATTCCAAAAACCGGTTCTGAATATGCAAGGTATAAAAATACAGGTGGAGCCCGCCGGTCCAGCCTAACATTAGGCCCAGGTTAATCGCATAAACTTGAAAGATCCATACTCCCAAACCTCGGCTGATTTCTTCAATCTCTGGGAAGACGGTGAACCATAGAAGTACAATAAGACCAAGGAACAGACCGCGTACATAGGTCCCAAACCAAGAAAAAGCTATCCCCTTCAATACCGCAAAGGGATTAAGAATATTCCGGAAAACGCCCCCAATCTGGATAGGAACCGAGGGGTGATGGTTCCAGATT
>CATISE010000072.1 GCA_949538655.1 Marine Group II euryarchaeote MED-G33
ACACTTTGCTTAGCCTGCATGTATACGATTGTCGGTTCGGCTCTAGAAACACTCGATTCTGCAGGATTCGAGGGTGCTGGAGATGACATCCAAGCACCTGAAGATGAAACACAACTCGAAGGCTCAGATTTTGATGAAGATGGCCTGAGTGACAGAATGGAAATTACCCAATATGGTACTGATTTTGACAATGACGATACCGATGGCGATGGTTTACTCGATGGATGGGAAGTCGCCAATGGTCTAGATCCTCTCGATGATGGCGACGCCGACTTTGGAGAAATTGAATCCAGTCAGAATCCAAATGAGGATGATGTTACGACAGGAGAGAATAACGAAACATTCCCCGACCCAGACAATGGCCCTATGGGAGACCCTGATCGTGATGGTTTGCCCAATGCTGAAGAGGCTGAATATGGAACCAATCCCAATCTAAGAGACAGTGATTCTGACGGCCTTAACGATGGTTGGGAAGTACTTCACCAACAAACCGTAATCGGTGCTGATGGAATCCCATTCACGCTGATGAACCCAACAGATGCAAACTGGGAATGCAGTCTTCTCAGCCCACAAGTCGAAGCTGACTGGATTGCTGCGTTTGGAATTGACGAGTGGAATATGTTGGAAGATTCCTTCTCAAACCGCCACTCCTGCGACTCGGTTTTAGATGTCGATTCAGATACAATGCCAAATTACATTGAGGAGCGATATGGAACTGATCCATGGTCAGAGGACAGTGATGGCGACCTCATTGGCGATGAAGTCGAAGTTGGATTCGGCGATATAACAATCGATTCATACTGTGGAAATACTGTAAACTCGATGTCCATTTCTGCTCCATTTACACAGGCACGTCAAACCGAAGAGAATCTCGCATGGTTTGAGGAAGACATGGACAATGATGGACGAGCGAACGGACCAGGTGACTGGGATACAGATGGTGATGGTATGCCTGATGGGTTCGAATATTGCTACAAGGAAATTCTTGACCCCGCAAATGCTACAGATTCCTTTTCAGATTCCGATGGCGATGGATTGTCGAACGTAGAAGAATACCAAGTTGCATACACCTGGGGTGCATCTCAATTCACGGACCCAACAGATCCAGATTCTGATGATGACTTCATGCCCGATGGATGGGAAGCCAACAACGGATTGAATCCCCGCAATGGTAGCAATGGAATCGACGACCCAGACCATGATGGATTCGACCAAAATGGAAATGGGGATGTCCGCCTTTCAGAGTTTGATGGATTTGCCCGAGTGCATTCATTGAATGTCGATCTCTATCAAGAAGTGACGGCGAATCAAACCGTAGCATGGGCAAAGGTCACACTGTCTGGCGCCAGTTCAGGTGGGTCACAATATGAACTCATTCCGCTATTGGCACCTTGTGACGGGTTTGTTTACTCGATTTCGGCACAGGTAAATGAAGAGATTACTGAACGTAGCTTTGTGTGGATGAATATTGTTGAACACAATGAGCGATTCACCAACCTCGATGAATACGAGGCCCGTGACCGTGATGGTGATGGTGTAATCGATGGGCGCTCTAGTGACCCATTGAACCCAGATACCGACGGGGATGGGCTACTGGATGGAATCGAAGTCATGGGATGGACCATTCGAGTTGTCAACCGTGGCGTGAATGTAGTTCACGTAACCAGCGACCCCGGGGTTTTCGATACCGACGGTGATGGACTAAATGACAGTCGTGAATATTACATCACATACACCAACGCGAGCAATCGCGATACTGACAGTGACAATCTAGAAGATTACACGGAAGCAGTTGATGGATACGTTTGGGATGGTGTACCATACACAACCAATGCATCCATGTTCGACACCGACAATGATGGGCTCGAAGATGGTGAAGAAATTGCCCTTGGTCTCGATCAGTACATCACACACGCCAACAATTCGGATACTGACAATGACACGCTCAATGATGGTGATGAAGTTCTATTCATCCCTCGCCCATGGCAGTCAGCCACCAACCCTCTTGTCAACGATACAGACAATGATGGCATGCTGGACGGATGGGAAATGCAAGTTGAATCAACTACGGACAATACCCGATCCCATTCATTGTGGATTGCCATGAGTACTTGGAGACCTGTTGGCTGTGAGGACTCATCCTGTGAGAAGGCCCCTGGTGGTTGGATTTATCTCAATGGAATCCAAGAATGGTCCGGTAGCGCTGGAGATGCTGACAATGATGGAAAGCCAGATCCAAAATATTTCATCCATGAAATGAACCTGACTGGTTTCTCAATGCCTACAGAAGGTGGACGTTGGGCACTGGACCCCGCGATGGGTAGTTTGCCAGATGCCAACTTCGATGTTGACAACGACACCCTGCCGAACGCGATGGAGGCACCGGACCGTTGGAATACCAACCCCGTTGATGACGACACTGATGGTGACAGATTGGCAGATGGCTGGGAAGTTTACTGGTCGGATAAGGCGCTAGAATTGGGACTTTCAAACTCCGAGGAACTACAAGCAATCGGAGCTCGCGGACCGATGGATCCAAGCATGATTGACAGCGATCTAGATGGGATTGAAGATGGAGAGGAAGATTTCGATCGAGACGGATTGAATCGAACCAACCTATTGAACCGATATTGCCCCTCGCACAATGACCCAACCACATTCAATTGTCACATTGATCCCACCACAGAAGCAGGTGGGCAGTTCTATGATGACTTGGAGAATTTTACCAACTATGAGGAATTGTTGAATGGCACCAGCCCGGTCCAGAACGATACTGAAGGTGATGGTTTAGAAGATGGTCCAGAAGTATTCTACCAAGACCATGACAACGATGACATGGCTTCTGGGTGGGAATATTACTTCCAATTCGATCCATTCGATGCCGCTGACGCAATTATCGACGTTGATCAAGATGGTTACTCAAATAAATGTGAAGAAAAATGGTACACAAATCCACGTGAACCGACAAGCTTCCCTGGCCAAGGCCAGCACTGTGACAACTTTGAATGATGAATTTAGTTGGAAAAGCGCCCTTTAGGGCGCTCAAGCGAACCAACGATTCAAAACAGTGCAGGTAGCCCTGCTGTCATGGTCCAGGGCACTACTCGTCTTGCCTCGGCCTTGTGCCTGCTGATTCTGATCTCACCCCTTGGTGCCTCTGTCAATGAACCAACCGATGATTCACCTCAGATTATCATCGAACAAAACCATGGATTGAATGTTAATTCAAACATCAATATAACGGGGACATATATCGATGAACTACTGCCAATTTCAATGACCTGGGAAATCTACAATGGAGTTGAACGAATCGATGAAGGCGATTTGCTGGATCATTTATCCGAATCTGGAGATTCACATTCCTCAAGCCGAAACTCGTGGCAATATTACATCAATCTCAATTTCACATCAACACCCTCCTGTTCCTGTGTTCTAGAAATTGAAGCCACCGATACAAACGGGCAAAAGGACATGGCGCAATTGATTCTATTTGCCCAAGACGAAGATGCTGAATCGTTAACCCAATTGAATCCCTTGATTATTTTTGAAAATCCCATAGGGCAATTGACAGGGGAGGTTGAGATTGATACGATCGCAATGGACATGTCCGGTTCCACAAGTGCACAATGGGCGATTAGTAACAGTAGCGAAATCCAAATGTCTTGTATCCAATCGTGGATTGAATCACCAGAACAAGTTCAATGGCACAATATGACTGCTATAATACCAGATTCAAGTCAATCATTCACATTGGATACATTGGCCTACGACGATGGTGAATATTCGTTGATGGTGAGGGCTGTATCAGATGATTTGTATTCCACTTGCGCATGTAAGCCGATTGGTATCGACAACAATGCACCTACGGCTAGAATCGATGGACCAAGTGAAATGACTGAATATTCGGGGACTATCCAATTTGATGGTACAGGAAGTAGCGATTTGTTTTGGGGACAAGATGAATTGGTATTTTTGTGGGTACTTGAAGATGAATTAGGAGAAAAGACAATCCGAAGTGGAGTTGATCTTCGTACGTTTGACGTTGATGCTTCAAAATCAGGAAATTTTACACTGACATTGACCGTTGTTGACAATGTCGGATTTTCCGATACGGTTTCGCACGAATTCAACATCACCAATCAAGTTCCAGTAGCGGCACTCCGAATCGGTGGACAGGCGCTTGAAGATGGAGACCAGATTACGCTTACAGACAGTACACAATGGCTGGTTGAATGTAGCGATTCAACGGATAGTGATAATGACAAATCAGGGCTTGTCTGTACATGGTATGTTGATGACGAGCCATTGATGACAGGTTGGTCTAGACAATTAGTGAGTCCAGAAGATCTTTCCAAACCTCACACGCTAATGCTCGAAGTGACGGATGACGATGGGATGAGTGATACTATTACAGTCACATTTGGTGTCCAAGACACACCCTCTGATCCAATGTATGTGGCAGACGATACCGATAACCAATTTTGGCTGCTAATGGTTGTGTTTGGGGCCATCCTTGTCGCCATACCCCTTACCATGGCCTTAATGCAGCGCTTTACAGGTAAGTCAACAGCGATTCCCAAATGGAAGAGATGATGACCCGAATGTCTCATGAAGGTCGAATGATTCGGCGTAATGATGTATGAGAGAGTTAGCTCTACTCTGGGCAACCGACCCGATGCGATTTCGCATCAGGAAATGCGTCAGCGGCAGAAGGGTTTTTGTTCGGAATTACCAATCAATTCTGTAGCAATCATTGCTAACAACCCTGTGTCTATTCGAAGTCGTGACACGCATCACCGTCATCGATTCAACTCCTACCTACACTATCTGACTGGTTGGCACGGAGAGGAAGGAGTGGCAGTCTTCCACCACTCCGATGGAAATTGGAATTGCCGACTCTATGTCCAGCCCCGAGATGTCGAAAAGGAAACTTGGACGGGGCGAAGACCTGGCCTCGAAGGGGCACTTTCTGGTTGGCCTGTAGATGAAGCAAATAGTCGATATGAATTGGCCGAAAATCTCTCCAAACTGCTGTCCAATTGTGAGGATATTTACCATATTGAAGGACTAGATACTTCAGTCGATGAAATTGTCAAACAGGCATTACGTGATGAGCCACTAGATCCTCGACTGATCCTCGACAACCTCCGAGTTATCAAGTCAGAAAGGGAAATTGAATTGATGCAACATTCTGCAGATTTGGCAGCATACACCCACATCGAAGCAATGCGTGAATGCAAAGTCGGCATGGGTGAATGGCATATGCAATCGATCATCGAAGGATGCTTCCTCTATCACCAATCAGAATGGGCGTACCCCAGCATTGTTGGAAGTGGAGACAATGCCACCATCTTGCACTACAATGAGAATACTGATGTCATGAATGATGGTGATTTGGTCCTGATTGATGCGGGATGCGAAATTGATGGATATGCTAGCGATATCACCCGAACATTCCCCGTAAATGGAAAGTTCACTGGCGCACAGAAAGACATCTATGAGCTCGTTCTTAAATCCCAATTGGCTGGAATAGAAGCATGTCAAGCGGGTTCCCCATGGAGTTCCATGCATAATGCAACTTCGAAAATCCTGGCTCAAGGTCTGATTGATTTGGGAATCTTAGATTGCACATTTGAAGAAGCGTTAGGTGATAGTTTCAATGGCCTTTATCGGCAATTTTTCATGCACGGAACAGGTCACTTCTTGGGCCTTGATGTACACGATGTCGGAGGTGGACGGCAGGGTGATGGTAAGCCGGAACGAATACTGACACCAGGCATGATTGTAACCATTGAACCCGGCCTTTACTTCGGTGCTTGGAGAGAGGATATCGAAATCGATTCAAAGTGGGCCGGCATCGGGATTCGGATCGAAGATGATGTCCTCATTACTGAAAATGGACCCGTTGTGCTCACCGCAAAATGCCCCAAGGAAATCACTGAAATTGAGGCCCTTGTCGGCTCCAACTGAGGAATTACGATGTGGATGGAAATTCTTGAGGCACAGCGTGGGCCATCACCCCCCCGTTTGAGTGTTGAAGATGCTGCCATTTTGTATGAAAAAGCAGACTTCAATATGCTTCGCAGTGTTGCATTAGAACGACGGCGATTTATCAATCCAGGGAACCATGTTACTTACATGATTGATCGTAACGTGAATTATACAAATGTCTGCACAATCAATTGTCAGTTTTGCTCATTTTATCGACCACCAGGACATTCTGAAACCTACACTCAAACATATGAGCAGATTTCTGTTCGATTTACTGAATTAGAAGAGGTTGATGGGGTTCGTGTATTGATGCAAGGAGGAGTGAATCCCGAGTTACCACTAGAATGGTATACAGAACTAATTCTCTTTTTGAGAAAGGAGCACCCCTCAATTGCATTGGATTGTTTTTCACCCATTGAAATTGAAGGCATTGCTGAAGTCTGTAATCTATCAACTCTCGAAGTACTAACCGCCCTCAAAGAGGCGGGAATGCATGGACTACCCGGTGGAGGGGCAGAGATGCTCGTCGATGATGTTCGACTCGATATTTCCCCAAAAAAAGGGAGTGCAGAAAATTGGCTTCGAGTCATGCATGAAGCCCAATCACTTGGATTGACAACTTCAGCTACGAATGTCATCGGTTTTGGAGAAACTGAATTACACCGTGTGAAACACATGGATCGAATTCGCGATTTACAAGATCAAGCAATTGCGAAAGGGTGGACTGGTTTCACTTCATTTGTGGCTTGGCCCGTGCAATTGGAAACCAATGTATTTGGAAAGCGGAATCGTGGTCGGAATCGAATCGAATTGGGAGCAGGTCCAACCGAATATCTGCGCCATGTAGCCGTCTCTAGGTTGTTCTTCGACAATATCGACCACATCCAAGGATCGTGGCCTACAATGGGCCTAGATATTGCGCAGATGGCCCTCTTTGGAGGTGCGGATGACATTGGTTCAACCATGATGGAGGAAAATGTGGTATCTGCATCCGGGACTGAGAAGACGTGTGCGCTTGAGATCGAGTTGCAAGAAGCGATTCGCCGTGCAGGATTCGTCGCTTTACGAAGAGATTCCGACTACAATTTACTCGAAACTCCCGATGTTGCATCGGATGTGCAGGGATTCCCCGCGCCCCCTCCATTACAACCAGCAACGAACGCTTAGTTACTCATCTCCTTCAGTGGAGCATTCTTCTTGTCGAATGATTTCAACAGTTGTTTGAATCTGTCCGGTATCATTTGTGGGTGTTGCAACGCCTGGTGAATGATCTACTTGTGCGCTGATGTTTTCACTGACGTTGGTGTAGTAAACTACCCAAATGTTGGCATGGATATTCTGATTGGCACCTGACTGTTCATTCTGTGGCACGTAATTTTGCCCATTGTACAATCCTTGGTATCGAAGACTGTTTTGTCCACTGGTCAAATCAATCCAATCCGTGATGTCGAATGTCCATGGCTTGACGTCTTGTCCTGCACACCAACCTGCACGCCCATAGGGCCACGAACCCAATTGATTGGCCTGAGCCCCATTGTGCATTTCCTTTGCGCAACCTTCGTTATCGCTTCCAACAGAGCCATTTCCAGCCATTGGATGATCTTCCTGTGTAACGAAGCCATTCATACTGTAGCGGTGTTCATGATTGCAGAATTCGGCACAATTGGCATTGTCCTTTCCAAATCCATGACCCGTGATGACGGCATAGATTTCGATTTTCTCAGTACCTGCAGGAATTTGTAAATCGTGTACACGCTTGTATTGTGATTCGTTATTGTATTCACCACGGAAAGAACCACCATTGAACGCCAATTCCGCATCGGTCGGGCGTAGCCCATCATCTTCCCAATTTGAGAGGTAGACGCTGACATTGAGCCAACCGCCGTTGGCACCACGATAACGGAACATGTGGTCTCCACCATCGGTCAGCTCAAACAATCGTGGTGAAATGTCGGTCAACCATCGGCCTTCACGACCGTAGGTCGTAATCCAATAGCCAAATTCAGTACTACACGTTGAAGCATTGCCTACTTCATCGCAGATTTGCATATACTGACTGTAATCCCACTCGTGACACCCGCCATAGGACCCGTCATCCTTCTGGTATCGATCTCGATGTTCACTGCAACCATGATGCATGTAGAGTTCCATCGTGTTGAACCCCTCCATGATGGATGCGTTTGGGAATGAACCGTTGGCCAATGAAGAATGCCCACCGCCCCAACCACCGCTATGTCGCTGTGCAACCATGATGTCAACAACTGTGATGCTAGGGTCGTGCCGGCGCATTTCTGTGGGGAATTCGGAATTGAATTGCAAAGGCATCTTTGCAATATAATCCAAGCGATATTGAACGCCGTGTGTTCCAGCCCAATTATACAACGAGCCTATTTCGCGCCACTGCTGGAATCGGTCCATTCCGTAGTAAAATGCGCTCCAATCACCGATCACCCCACCAAGACCACCTCCAATGGCACCACCTTGTTGATCGATGTAATGGACATGAGAATCGACCCATGCTTTGTCTGCATCGTTCAACCCATTTCTGTATGAATTTACCCTGTTGTTCATTGCATCGATGTCATTGCGGTAATCGCTATCAAAAGATCCAAAGAAAACATGTGCATTATCTGGTAGTGTATTCAAAAAACGAGCAATATCTTGCTTCCAAATGGGCGACATGTAAGAACTGGAATCCTGATTGAAGATGAACAGGTATGTACTCTCTCCATCCCAATCTCGAGACATCACCCAATTACCGGATTTTGTTTGTAGTGTGAAATCACCAGCGATTCCGAACCTCTCTGTAGAAGACGGTCCTGTGTTCCAAGATATAGGAACTTGCAATACTGTGCAACCCTCGGAATTCGATGTCCATCGTGACTCAGAATCAGGGCATTGGTCTACATTCGCAAAAATGCCATCACCATCTAAATCTGCACAGCCAACCTCGTTTACATCGAGGCCAGTTGGTGTACCTGAACATTGGTCGGTATCATCCATGACACCATCATTATCCCCATCCCATTCGTATGAGGCGCATCCAAATTCATTGACTACAGCTCCAAGCTGGGTTCGTATACACTGGTCATCAAAGTCGATGACACCATCGGCATCATCGTCCCCATCTTCATCAGAATCCCGACAACCATCCATGTCGTAGTCAGTTGAATCACTTTGGGTCCAACCGATAACACCCCTAGGGCATGAATCTACTTCGTCGAGTGTTCCATCATTATCATCATCCAAATCATCATCTGAATCGCGGCACCCATCACGGTCGTAATCAGATGCACCTGTGGATTGCCACCCGGGTGTACCCAGTGGACAATTATCGTAAGGGTCGGTAATGACATCATCATCATCATCATCATCTTCTGAAACATCTTGACATCCATCTGAGTCATGATCAAAATCTGTGTTCGTTGAATCCCAACCAATCAATCCTCTTGCACACCGATCTGAAGTATCGGGGCGCCCATCATCATCATCATCGGTATCCTCTGAAATATCATGGCACCCGTCACCATCGATATCGTTTGAAGGGGCAGATACGAACGCCACACTACTTTCCACACAACTGTCTGCCTCATCGGGAATTCCATCTCCATCAAGATCTGGGTTTTCTTCGGCAAAGACATACACGTATATCGAAACGTTGTCTGTTGTAACTTCTGAACTCCCACAGGAAATCCTGAATGTGCCATTGAACGAGGATTCGACGAAACCTAGTGGAATCGATGCGTATTCACCTGAAATTGATACTGTCTGAATGCGCTCTAGTTCATCAACCCAAACTCCTGAACAGGTGTTTAGTGCAGAATGAACAATCTTTGCTCTAGCAATCACTGATTCATCAGGTTCCACATAAATCACCGGCGGAAATGCGGAAATTGATACAGGGTCTTCAGGGGGGTTTGAAATTGTTACAGAAGCGAATAGCACTTCTGTCTTTTGCGTGGAAATTTCATTCGTCATGGTGATTCGTACATTATACGTTCCAGAAGGTAGAATTCCAAAATCGACTGTGAACGTATCCATTCCGACCTCAACTGTGCCCTGAACAACCCCATTGGCAACAGAGGCGACAATCTTGGCGTCAAGGTCTCCACAATTGCACTCGCCAGAGAGGAAGACAGGTTGATCGAATTCAAATTCGGTATCACCTGTCAATGACAATTCGAGAGGGATACTTTCTGTCATTGTCGTCCCCGGAGAATCTCCTTCCTGCATACCCAAACAACCGGAGGATAGCATCAAAATCGTAAGAATCAGTGCGTGCCAAGTTCGCCGCATACTTCTGCGAAGGTAAATCGGGACATCAACTGTCCGCCATCTCGCTACGCCCTGATTGAGTGGGCATCACTTGCACATTGCAGGGACTGCCATCATGTTTCATGATGAGTGGGTGGACGAAAAGCAAGGGCCCATTTTCCTCTCGCTCAATCCGAACAATCACTTCCCAATGAACCGCGAAAAGTGGATGATACTCACTCCCAGGCCAACTACCGCTAGGCAGTTCCAGAGAGATGGATTCACCATCCATCGAAACAGCAGATGAACGCCCGGTGCATCGGACTGGTAGGGGAGAAAGGAAGAGTCGCTCTGCATCAGGACCTTCGAGCGGAGTTGATTCTCCAAAACCAGTGCCCAATTCTGAATTCGCATGCTGACGGATTGATAACGGCGTTGAAGTTCCAGGTGGATTTTGAAGTCCATCTTTACGACCCAATGCATGTAGGAGCATTGGGCGTCTTGGGTTCAGTAACCCTACCTCTACGCGGGCTTGAGCAGAAATCCAATCATCACGAACTTCTGGAAAATCGATTTTGACTGAGATTTCTTCTGCGGTACAATCGTCATTTCCAATCTCAAATACAGGATCGACTGGTAAATCTGTTCGGAATTTACGGGTTCGCCTGAAATCCCAAACACTTGCGAACAGACGCATCATAATCGGAATGAAGAAAATCGGTAAGAAAATCAGTAGGAGAACGGGATAATCGAGTAATCCGAGACGTACACTACCTGCAAATGAGCCATCGACCCACCCCGAATTGACAAGTGCTGGTTCAAATGCATGGATTGCCAATGACGCAATAATCCCAATCACGGCAAAGGGGATTAATCGTCGCGAACGCTTGTGCATTTTACTCGGCAGTATGAACCAACCTTTACGCTCCCGTTCAACACGTCTTGGAATCCGATTTGAGAGTGTGACCCATTCACGAAATTCGGACAAACCGGATGACAATTTTATGATATTTCGATGAATATGAAAATCTGTTTCGTCACCGATTCGAACTGAACACGGAACACTAGAGTTTTCTTTCAAGCTGAAATATTCGCGGGCAATGGGGAGCTCGGAAGCAATGACCGTGTTGGGGTCAAACGGTGGAAATCTGATGCTTATCTCTACTGCATGACCGGAATCCGCATCGTTCATAGGAGCACCTCAGCCTGTTAGCAAGGCCCAAGTGGCACGAACAGCCATGCGCCTGAATTCAGGGATATCCTTTAGCAAACGTATTCCCAATGGTACGGGTTTTTCGATGTCGCCAACTTCATTGATGAGTGTGACAACATCTTCCCTGGCAAATATTTTGAAAGTGGTTTCCAGTTCATCATCATCACACGATGAAACAAATAAATCTCGCAAAATACGTGCACGTTCATGCTCTTTTCTGACCTTCTCCATCGGCTTGCAAATTCGTTTCAGATTGGAAGAGGTTAACTTGTCAGAAATGACGGCTTTGACCAATTCCGGGGCCAAGTAGTGGATTTGATCGAATCCTGGGCCGATACCGCCACCAGTGGTCGGTTTACAGAGGCCCGCAGCATCACCAAACAGCAACACACGCTCTTTGAAAATTCGCTTTACCATACCACTGGCCAAAGGTCCACAGAATCGAGCGGTTTCGCTCACATTGGCGAACTTTTCTTTCCACAAAGGATGTTGCAATAGTGTATCGTAAAGCATCTCACAAGAACGACCATTCAGACGATCGGGGTGAGCCCAAACTCCAATTCGATGTGTATCACCATTGGGAATCGCCCAAGCAAACAAGCCGGGGGCAATGTCCTCCCCTGAGAACATTTCCAAACGCCCAGGAACTCCCTCATAGCCAGATACTTCAGCTTGGAAGCCAATCATGAATTCCTTTGGCCTTCCAAATCGGAAATGACGACGCGTCCATGAATGAACGCCGTCTGCTCCACAGAGAAGTTTGGCTCGAATTATGCATTCTTGACCTTCACGAATGATTGTAATTGCAACACCATTCTCTTCGACCACTGCATCGGTAGGTTTGGAATCAAGCCAAAGTGTAGCACCTGATTCAATCGCTTGCCGGACACAACCTTCGTCGAATAATTTACGACAAACAACATGGGTGCGCAAAATTGACGGTTCGCCAATTTCTACAGGACGGCCTTGAGGGCTGTGGATTCTCGCACCCCAAACATCCGACAATATGGTGTGATGCAAGTTGACCCTGTTCATTGCCGAGGGAGTAACAAGGCCGGCACATTGGAAGGGTTTGCCGATTTCACGGTGTTCCTCCAACATCAAAACATGTAGGCCTTGCTCAGACAAAATATGGCCAAGGTGCCCGCCAACTGGGCCGGCCCCAACGATGACAACATCGTAATCGTGACCGGTCATGTTACCAAGCCACAGTAGTGACCTATCATGATTCGCCCTTCAGAATCATGATTTTTCTGATTTGCATGATATACTGGCCTGACGGGTTAGGTCTTTCAGTTGTCCGCATCATCTGACTTCTTGGTCTTCTTCGGAGTACTTTTCTTCGATGTACCCTTTTTCTTAGCACCTTTCTTCTTCCCACCGGTGCGCTTCTTGAGAATGGTGATCAACTTACTCGCAGTACCACCGGCGCCACCTTGGAGTTCTGTGTATGACTTTGCTTCGACCAACGCACAAGCATCGGCTTCCGATAATTCAGCTCTTGTTACAAGAGTTTGAATCCACTTGATCTGCTTTTCTGAGGCTTCCCTAGGAATACCTTTGGTCAATTCCAGAAGTTGTTCGATCAGTTTGCTTGCCGTCCCTTTACGACCACCGGTCAGTTCACCAAAGTTGACTGCTCCAACCAATGCACTGGCATCGGCTTCAGACAATTCTGCGCCTTGAGCCAAAGAGGCAATCCAGTTGGTCTGCTTTTCCGAGGCAGGTTGGGTTTCAGCGGGATGTGCCTTGGTCATCACATCGAGAATCTCACGGATTTCCGTACCAGTCATTTCTTCGGGTGCTTTGCCACCAGAGTAAGTTTTGATTTGTTCTTCCGACAAATTGTTGGTAATCCGAACATAGTAAGCAAGTTGTTTGGGTGTAGGGGACTGCTTCTTTTTCTCCAGTGCAGACAAATGTAGGGCTTGAAAGTGCTCTGAGAATTTGTGCCATTCTGATGGCGCAGAAGAATTACCGAGTTCGATTGCATCCAAATTGGTTTCCATTTCAGCGGTGAAATTTGTACCAAACAGATGGCCTTCGACCCCATGGCTACTGCGGTCATAGAATGGTGCCACCTCGAGCCAAAGTGTTCTACCCTCGGTTGAAGGTTGAAGTGAGCCTTTTTCCTCAACCACATATTTGCGACTCAACAACTTGGCGATTGTCGCGGCATAAGTGGAGGGGCGACCAATACCTTCCTTTTTCATTTGTTGAACAAGAGAATGTTGTTTGTAACGCGGAGGTGGCGTGGTTTCATCCTCTCGAAGACAGGGGTTTTCACTCTCTTCATCTGCATCATCTAATGCCAACGATGAGCCCACATTTGTATCAAAAGAGGGAGGAGAAATAGACGGTTCTTTTCTGATTCCTTCGAATGCAGCCTCCCAACCCCGATGGACACGCCATGACGCTGTACTGGAAAATGGACGATTGAAACCCTCTGCATTGGCAGTCATCGAAATTCTCTCATACCGACTCTGATTCATCTGGCTACCGGCAAAACGTGCCCAAATGAGTCGGTAAAGTCGTGCTTGCTCCGCTGACAACCCGTCTGGAGAATTGTCCTTTGGACGTGTAGGGCGTATCGCTTCGTGAGCATCTTGAACATTGGTTGCATCTGTTTTTGCATCCGGCCCCAAAACACCCTCACCGAGGTGGTCATCACCCCAAGTTTCACGAATGTGAGATTTGACATCTTCGCGAGCTGTTGTGTTGGTTCGTGTTGAATCGGTACGCATGTAAGTAATGTGACCTGCATTGTATAACTCGCCTGCAATTTTCATGGTTCGGCGAGGATTCCAACTCATTTCTGAACCCGCTTTCATCAGCAGTGTATCCGTGGTAAATGGCGGGTCAGGGTTTCGCTGATACTGCCCTGGGGTTGAGGATGCAATGGTCAGACCCTTGGCAGCAGCAGCATATGCACTGTTGGCCAATTCAGAGTCATTTGTTCGTTCTGCGTTGAATTTCCCTTTATCGTCAACCCACGCATCCGAATCATCCTTGTCGTGGAATTTCGCATTCCAGCGTAGGCCGCCTGCTTCTGCATAAACTGCAAAGTATGGTTGCGGGACGAACGCCTCACGCTCTACCTCTTTGTCGACGATGAATCCGAGG
Organism: Marine Group II euryarchaeote MED-G33; assembly: GCA_949538655.1. Lineage (GTDB taxonomy): Archaea > Thermoplasmatota > Poseidoniia > Poseidoniales > Thalassarchaeaceae > MGIIb-P. The sequence goes on from CATISE010000072.1 coordinate 14,582, forward strand.
GTTGGAGTCTGGACTCGGCCCATCGCAGGCAGTGACCATGAACGACTGAATTTAGAAGAACGGAAACCGACAAGACGATCCATGAATCGACGAACCATCGCTGCTTGAACCAAACCTTGGTCCACTTCGCCACGCGCATCGATTGATGCTTGCACTGCAGTTTTTGTAATTTCATTGAATGTGATTCTCCAGATATTTTCATACCCGTTTTCTGCAAATATTTGGACCAATTGCCAAGCGATGAATTCTCCTTCTCGGTCAGGGTCAGTTGCGATGTAGATGTTCTCAACCTTCGAATCCTTGGCTTTCGTCAATATTTTCCCAATTGTACGTTCTGAATTCTCAGTCCATTCCCATGGTGGGCTGGGCAATTTGTCGGCTGTTGATGCCCACATTGCCTTCTTCCCATGCTTGGTATCGCGACTGGTTGGAAGATCGCGAACGTGCCCGTTACAGGCAGCGACTATCCACCCCTTCCCAAGGTATTTCTGAATCGTCTTTGACTTGGCACCTGATTCGACAATTACTAGATCCATATATTCCCCATCCGGTCGAGGCCCGATACTGAGCCCTCCATAAACGCTGCGCAAAATTCCCGCAAGGCCAGGTTCCATGGGGTTACGTAGTAACCCCTCAGGTCACGCGTGTGCGCGCGCGCGAAGCCGTTTCATCCCAGACACCTTCTGAACCAGGGCCTCCACAACCCACGCAACCGGGGTAACCTGCCACCATCAAATCCCGAATTTGCTGTACCCATCGCGACCAGATTAAATCTAGATTATCCGCATGATTCGGTACCCAACAAACCGACAATGATGGTTCTTCACCGCCCAACTGTGAAATGCCTTCGACTTGGATTGAATCATCAGTACCCAAAGCTACCGTTGGCTCACGAATCAATTTGGGAATCCCATCACTAATGGCTAAACTCAGTTCTAAGGCTTCATCCATGAGGTGCTGCGGCACGATTAGCGTGGTGTCTTCGGTGCGAAGCAAACGTCTTGCCGCCTCGGCTAAACACGGGCCTATCGCGTCCATTGGACCTGCGAAAGGACGGAACCCTTGAAGGATGTCGGCCGAGCCCGTTGGTTTGAATGGGACTATTGTGGCGATTATTCGCACGGCCAATGATGGCGATTCTACCGTTGAGTTCCGAAACGATGCATTCCCTTGTGATGAAACAAATTCGGATCCGATCGACATACATTCCTGGATATCGATCAATGCTGAAACTCATGTATGGATCCCCTTCAGTACCAACCGATTGCTTTGGTATTCATTTTGACAACCCTGTCGGTTTGGCTGCTGGGATGGATAAAAAGGGCGAGAACGTTCCCAATTGGGAGTCCCTTGGCTTTGGATGGATGGAGATTGGTGGAATCACCCTGCATGGACAAGATGGCAATCCCAAGCCGCGAATGTTTCGCAGCACCAAACACAGCGCGCTCATCAATCGCATGGGATTCAACAATCCAGGTTCAGAGCAGATGGTTGAAAATCTCGCTAAACAAAAATCGAAGAAGTGGGCGTCTATTCCTGTTGGAGTCAACCTAGGCAAAAGCAAAATCACACCAAACGAAGAAGCTGAGCATGATTATGCAGGCACCATGGAACGGTTGTGGGAATTTGCTGATTTGTTTGTTGTCAACGTTTCTAGCCCCAATACACCCAACCTAAGGGAATTGCAAGCGGGTTCTGAATTAGATCGTATTCTAACCGCCTGCAATGAGGTAAATTCACGAATGGCACAAGCGGCGGATGGCGGACAAAAGCCCATACTCGTCAAGGTCTCACCAGATTTGTCAGATGAGCAGTTGAAAACCGTCGCTGATTCTGCAATCGCACAAGGATGTGCAGGCATTGTTGCAACGAATACTACGACATCGCGTCCTACGGGTGACAAAATCATGAGTCAGTCCGGTGGATTGTCTGGAAAACCATTGCGAAAACGCTCTACTGAAGTGATTCATCTATTGTATGCTCACACCAGCGGTAAATTGCCAATCGTAGGTGTAGGTGGTATTTCGGATGCCGATAGTGCATGGGAAAAGATTGCAGCAGGAGCAAGTCTCTTGCAATTCTACAGTGCATTGGTATTCGAAGGGCCAGGTGTAAGCAAGGCCATCAACAAAGGTCTAAATCGCAAATTGAAGACCCACGGTTATCAGAGTCTGTCGCAAGCGGTAGGCCATGCACATCGGAGTTGAGGGATTGGAAAGAAGGGTGCGGATTTTGGTCACCTTTGGACTGATTGCTGCTTTGATGGGGCTGATGTTGATCAGCGTGGAACCCGAAGTGGACTTGTCTGTTGACCAGTTAATGGAATCTCCCGAGGAATATGAAGGTGAGACTCTACGATTACATGGTACGGTCGAAAGTCTAGACAGAGGAAATCAAACCCTCATTCTAGTTGGCGAAACCGATTCAATCTCAATCGATTACAGTGGTACTTCATTGCCCACTGGTGCTGATGAAGGAAAATCCATCTCTGTACGTGGTGAATTGATGCTAAATGGAGAAGAGTGGGTCATGCACGCATACGAAATCAAAACCGGATGCCCCTCCAAATATGAGGCTGAGGCCTGACCGTTGGTTTGATATGGGCCCGCAGTGGCGCTAATGTTGGGCTAGGAGGGGGGCTGGCGTCCCCTGCACCGCAAATCGCAACATGGCGGTCCGAACGCCCAGGGGCGGCAAAACCGAGCATCGTAGGACGCATCTGTGGACGTTGATGCCTCGCCTTCATGAGATCGTGGTTTTGGAAAACTGTATTCGGAAGAAAATAGAGATTCAATCATCGGGGGATTAGGTCAGGCCAGGAATGGAGCAGCCCTACCCGAAGCCAATGATGCCGTGGAGAACCGGGGTGGAGAAGACGGGTGCATTCTCTTGCGGTGAAACGGATGTCCACCCTGGGAATGCCCACCTCAATAGATTTTGTAGGCGATTATAGTCTACATACAACTAGACCTTCTAGGAGAGGTGGTATGGAAGGGTGAGCAGGATGAGTTCACCCCTCACACCAACAATGTCCTCAGAACAGTTGTCATGAACTCATTCTCTCAAATTCATATGTTGACACACGAACAACAAGCTACGGAGGCAAGAAACTGGAGAGCGCATCTGCGCGACAACAGGGATTTGCCTCCACCAAAATCCATAGAGCGGACGAAAGTGATGATTCCAAATAGAATAGTGCGCTGTGCAGTCCATGACCGACCCCGTATACAGCCCAGACGGGAAATTTATGTGGACTGGAACTGAATGGATACCCGCCCCTCCAACTGCCGAAGAAGCCCCTGCTTCACCACCTGAACAAGTGCTCAATATGCAAGATTCTGTGGTTGGGGGAGATGTCGTCCATAGTACGGTGATCAATAATGATCCTGTAGCAGTGACGAGTGCAGTGATTGCCGCACTACAGCAAATGGGTATGGTCAATCAGACGCCATCTGCACCCGCATCACCCCCACCTACACCGGAGGTTGTGTTGCCTGCTGCATTCAATGTTGGAGACCACGTTGAATATCACAGTCCAACCAACGCGCGCTGGCTGGACCGTTGCAAGGTCGTGGCCATCAACGATGATGGAACCTATCGAATCGAAGTCCCCAAGAGCACGAGAGTGGAGACAAAGCATGCTGTGGTCATCGGGTCAGCCCCTGGTACCATTCGACCTGCGAGTCCACCTTACAACGCCGGTGATCGCGTATTCGTTGATTGGAAGGGATACGGACATTACTATCCTGGCCGCATTGCAAGCGAACATGATGATCACACATTCATGATTCACTTTGACGATGGAGATGTTGAAGACAATGTCGAATGGGGTCGCATTGAACCCATGCAAGAAGATTCTGCAGAGGTTCAGGAATATGTCGAGAACGTCATGAAAGAGGAGCAGGAACTGATTGAGGCGTTCCAAGTCTTCGATGCAGATGGAACTGGCACCATTTCTGCGCAGAAATATTTCGAAATTCTCACCGAAGTTGGAGATGAACCGATTTCAGTGGATGATGTTTTGGAAGAATTTGCAGCCCTTGGAATTGGAATGGATTCAGAAATTGATTATCGTGAGTTGGCCAAATACATGGTCAGTTCAGAAGCGGGCGTTGAGTCAGAACAACCCAAAGTCGAGGTGATTGTTCGAGACGCGGAAATTATTGATGGGCGCCTCAAGGGATATGCCTACGCACATCCCAAATTGGGTGAAGGACCTGTCAGCACGTCGAGTATTCTAGGAATCACCTACGATGAAAGGGCCACTGCACGAGTGGAAACTCGAAACACAATGTATGTTGTTGGCCCTACGGGATGGACAACCCCTCCTGCTGATCATCCCTTCAACAACCCATACTCTGCCGGTGAACAAGTCAAGGTCGAGTGGAAGGGTGAATGGTGGGATTCCCTGATACGCGAAGTCGCCGGCCAGAAGTATCTGATTCACTATGTTGGGTTTGATTCGAGTTGGGATGAATGGGTCGGTTCAGAACGAATTCAGAAAGTCTCCTAGTACGTGATGGAAAATGGATCGAGTACCAGAGAATCTGCCGAGAGGCATGAGTGAATGGCTGGTCCTCGGGCTGGTCGTTCTAGCCACTCTTTCAATCGGTGTCGAGCCTGAGGTCGTGGCAGAGGAAGAACTCGAAGTCACGCACTTATCAGGCTCAGTCACACTATCGACCCGAGCATCGATGAATGCATTGGGATTGAATGATTATGATCGAGGAGCGATGGCCACGGTCGATATGCAGGTCGAAAGTGTCGTGAGCGAAGATTGTGCGAACTGTACAGGAATCATGATTCAAGGCCAAGTCAATGTCACCGGGTTGGAAGGTGGACCGGGTGGCATGGGAAGAGTCGAGGCGCAACTAAGCGTCCTACACCTGCGAGAATTCGTTGAAGAGGATATGATTGAACGGGAATGGTTGGCCATCGATTGGGATGCGGGAAGTCTCTCTACACAATGGGATATCATGATTGTTCACAACCCACCTCTTTGGCAACCAGGTGACCGATTCAATGCAGCCTTTTCCGAGGGGGAAAGCCGAACTGGTCCGTGGATTCTAATCGAAGCAATGCTCGACAATTCCAGACATGTACAAGGATGCCTTCCGGACACCTTCACCTGTAATTCTGGATCGCAACCCGATGTGGATTTGACTTCATTACTTGAACCCGTCAAAATAGCCACAAAAATAGGGCATCCAGATTTATGGATCGAAATGGAGAATGTATCGATTACCGAAAATACGCCCACAAAGTCTGAGGGGATGCGCGAATTGCTTGAACTGGGAGATAATGATGCAGATATTCACCCTTGGTGCATGGGACAAAATCAGACCGTTACCGCGGCTCAAGGTTGGGCTGTAGACGGGCAGGGGATGACTGCGATTGCACCGATGAATATCTATCTCGAAGCTCTGGCTTTGCCCGGTACAACATTCACACCCGTGCCTGGGACTTGGACTGAAATAGATCTCGAAGAGAGGGGTTGCGCGTCTCTCGTCGACGAGAATGAAATATTGCGACTTGCAATATCGATTGCCGATTCGTGACAATTTTTGCGATGAGAATAAAGAGAGAACCATGAAATACGGCCGCAAGCCCCTACGGGGCTATGAAGAGAACCGCAGTACTGATTGTCGGCCTACTTGTTTGTATGTCTATGCAAGCGATTATGGCTGAATATGCAGGCATCCCTGCACCAAATGACAACCATGGGAATGAAGACACATTGAGCATCGATGGCTCTGTCATCACCAAATTGGTGAGTGTTGGAGGAGATGTCGAAGTTCAAGCTCTGACACGAGGACACACCAGTGAAACCATCGTCACAGCAGATATTTCCCGAATGGATATTGATCCATTGGACCTCATCAGCCAATTTGGAAGCCCAACCTCAACTGTTGGTGAATTGGTCGGAACCGTCGTTCTAACCAAGACTGGCGTTCATGAGGACGATGGGAATACAGCGATTTGGGATGGAACATTCACTCTACCTGTCTCCGAAGTTGGTGGCGTCTATTCGGCTGCATTCACCGCTGAGCATGGATTCATGCGAGCGGTGGACAACCCCACACAGTATCAGGAAATTTTCCGTTACGAGTTTGAACAGGTTCTGCAAGCCATCGATGATGCATGGGATACTGCAAACCCAACAGCGCAAATCAAGGGCGAATTCGATGTCCTCGAAATGCAGGTGCTGTCTAACGGAGGTTGGGCTGAATTTGTCGATACAGCCACTGATGGCAGTGGCCCAGGTAGTTGGCAAGCGATGCTTGATTCAGCGGACCAATACAATCTGTCTAATGGTGCGACATTCCTCGAGTTCCTCATGGAATTCCTTGACTCAGAGGATGTTGATGCGGCTCTTGCAATGATGTCTGGATTGATGACATACCTCAATGAATTCCCATTACCACGGACCATGGATGGATTTGACGAAATGGCCGATTATATGATGACCTTTGACCCGATTGAGAATTTCACTCGATTTGAGGGGACAGATCAATTTGAGGCAGCATACAATGCCATGTTGGGTAGTGACGAGTGGACGGCACTCAAGGGAGCACTCGATGACTTGGCCAACGGTACCAAGCAATTCGAAGCGGCGCAGACGCTGATGAAGAACATCGCTCTACTCTCTGTCTCAATTCACCCCGAGGCGATTATCGCTGGAATGGAGGCATACCTTGAACCCCTAATGAATGAAGATGTCGACAACATGACCGCAATGCAAAAACTCGTTGTTGGATTTGTGAGTCAAGACATGGAGGCTGTTGACACCGATGGTGATGAAATGCCAGATGAGTTCATCTGGGAATACGAACAGTTGATGGAAACACCAGAAGGGCAGGCTTGGACAGCCAATATGGAATCCAGCGATTCATGGGTCAACGATGCGTTTGATGATTTCAATTCCCTTCCAGAAGACTGCTTTGACCACCTAATCAGTTCCTTCGAGGACCCCGCTTGGGGATCCGCAGGTGAGGCACTGGGTGAATTTGGCCAGTGGCTCTCCAATGCATCGGGTGGAGCCCGAGATAGCGAGTGGTATCCAGAATGGGAAGACGAGGATGGAGATGGTCAGAATGACAACGGCCCAGCAGTCATCATTTTTGATGAACTGCACGATGTAGAAACAACCGAATACAATCCAAACGTGCTTGACCTCGGTGTTGAAATGAGATATTGGGGCCCTGAAGATGATTCCAAATATCCAGCAACATTCACCATGACGATGACCGATTCATCTGGAAATGTGGAATCGACCATTCTCACACAAAGGGACAACGATCGGCACCTGTATCTGGGTCGATTGACTACAGATTCAATCGAGAATACCATTTGGACATTCAGCCAACCCATGGAGGATTACGCCTATGCTGATGAGGTCTCAGATGCATCAATCAAGTTGGAGCCACTTCTTCCAAGTATGCTGGTGGCGATGACCTATGAGAGTAGTGTGGATGAGATATTCATCGGTTCCGCATTGGGTGTCTTGGTCGATCAAGATGAAACCATGCCAGTTGATTCAACATACAACGTCAATGCGTTGTCATACGACGCCTATGGTCCAGTTACGGGTGCAGAAGTCGACATTGCAATTCT
>CATISE010000073.1 GCA_949538655.1 Marine Group II euryarchaeote MED-G33
GTTCAGTTTCACGTGAAATTGGAGCAATTCCGAAAAGCGGACCAGAGCATGCTGGGCATGTTACTTCCGACCCTTGAAGTTGCGCTTCACAATGTGGGCAAACAACGTGTCCGTGCTCTGGCATGACTCTGACCTATATTCTGACGCTCGCCTTCAACGCATAAGCATTCGCTGTATCTGGTTGCGACCCATAGGGTCGATTGTAACGGCACAAGTTCAAGAATCCGCCACCACTCGCAGTTGTATGGCACGCTTCCTAATGATCACAGCAACCTCAGGCACCAATCGCGATTTGGCAGATGTTTTCGCAACCACCGCTACAGGGAAAGGGCATGACGCCGAGGTAGTTGACCTCGTCGAAATGGATCTACCGATGTTCACGATGGCTCGGTCAAAAGATCCACAAAGTGCGCCAGATATCTCAGATTTACTCTCCAAGATGGCCGAGGCTGATGCATGGATTGTGATCGCTCCTGAATACAATGGGTCGATGCCCCCGACTCTAAACAATGTAGTCGCTTGGATGTCTACTGCCATGGCATGGCAAGATTTCAGAACTTTGTGCACCGGTAAGCCAGTTGGTTTGGCCACGCACAGTGGTGGCGGTGGTGCGCACGTTATCATGGCAATGCGCCAACAATTTTCCTTTATCGGCGCAGATGTCATCGGGCGTACTTGCATGACCAGTCGTGACAAAGAAGCAAACCCAGAAACCATCGAATCGATGATTGACAATTTGGCTCGTTAATTGGTGAATGGTGAAGTCTTTGAGTTCAAACACGAGCCCTAAATCCATTGCACTAATACTTGCAATTTTCTCGATGGTTCTTTTGCCATCTTTGGATGGTTTTGAAAACAATAAACTGGCAGGTGATCCTTGTAATGGGTCGGTTGAAAATTGCGATAAATCCTACACTGATGTCTCTTATCCCGAAACCCACAACGCCCACTCAACCTTAGATGATGGATTCAACTTTCTTGCATCGAATCATAGAGAAAACATCACCCATCAGTGGGATGCTGGATTCCGTGCATTCATGATGGATGTTCACCATTCAAGATATTCTCAAGATCTTGTGAATACATCATTTTGTCACGGCTCGTACGCCACTGGCATCCATCCTTGTGTTCATGGTAGCCATAATGGGGTCGAACTCCTCACACAATTGCATGAAAAAATGTCCCAATCTGAAAATGATGTTGTTACACTGCTACTGGAAGTTTATGTTCCGTATGGCCACGTTGAGTATATTCTCGAAATGAGTGGACTGATTGAGTATGTACATGTGCAAAATTTGAATGAACCATGGCCAACGATTCGAGAAATGGTCAATGCTGACAAAAACCTCGTTGTTTTCATTGAAGGCTCCTTTGATTCTGAGTATCCTTTCCTCCACAGTTTCACGGAGCATGGTTGGACGACCAATTACGCTGATCGACATCCAGAGGAAATGAATTGCGATGTTCTTAGAGGCGATTCTACTCAACCTGTATGGCATTTGAACAATTGGCTTGCCCTAGAATCCGGTTTAACCGATTTTCAACGGGCTCCCATTGTAAACGCGTATGATTTCCTTCTAAATCGGTCCATAGAATGCTGGGAAATCCACGATTCACGGCCGACATTTATTGCGGTCGATTGGTGGACCGATGGAGAAGCAGTGAATGTCACAATGACACTCAATCAAATGGATCACTGGTCTGATGAAGTGCCTTTGCGTGCCACAACCGACTCTAGATGATCCAGGCTCCTTTTGGCCTGACGAGAAACACGTGAATCTTCATCCTCTAACGCTGCTGCCAATGGGCCGACGACACGTCCGTCAGAAAATCGCTGCATGGCATCAACAGCTGCCAATCTGACATCAGGGTCGGAATGTTTGGCCATCGAAATCAACTTCACCATCAACGTTTCACTGCGATCGAGGGCCAATCCTTGCAACGCGGCCAATTGTACATTCTTGGAAGAATCTGATAGGGCCGAAATCAAGTTTGGATGTGCCACTAAACCAATCGAAGCAAATGCCCTGACAATTTTTTCACGTTCAACGTCCGATGAATTTCTCATGGCAGTAGTCAACGCTGGAATTGCTTCTGCATCACCCAAACGCCTGATTGCAGTAAGGGCACCGATTCGAGTTTTGCTTTGGGTAGATGACATCGCATCCAATAGTGGGGGTAAAAATCCGATGGCGACCATTGCAGCAACTGCCGTTGTATGTGTATCTTCATTTTCAAACCGCTCAACAATCGATTCACAGGCCTTCCGTTCTCGAAGAACTGCCAGTGCTTCAATGACATGTTTGCAATTTTCCCCAGTCACATTTTGGTCACCAAGCATTTCAAGTAAACTGGGAACTGCTCTACTGCCCAGTCTGTATGCCATCTCTGGGTCGCGAACAGCAGCAGCAACCCCTTCTGAAATGGTTCTACGAATTTCAAAAATTCGCACAATACCTTGTATGAGAATGAAATCAATAGTTAGCAAGAAAGTCATGACGAGGTGCCTACCACCCATAGAATCGAGTTCAATTGAACTCATCTGGACTCCATAAATTTCTGACCAATCTAGAATCGATCTGAACAGCAAATCGACCCCCAACAACATCCAGTCCAGTAATGTTGCATTTTCGGGAACGAGGTAAAGTCCAAAGATCTCATGACTCGATTTCATCAAAAATGGGATGATGACGAACAATTGGAGTGCAGAAAGCAAAGCACTTACACGTAAATCCGGCAACTCGTCAGGGTCTTCATCAGATAATTTACGCGCAATTTTCGTGCGCAATTTTTCATTTGCAACCCATGCACGACCAACTCCAAGGACTCCAAAAAAACCGAGCCAAAGCATTACCCATGCGAGAACTGATGTAAGATAGAATGCGACCAAATGAATGATTCCAAACGAAAACAATAACGCCGTATGCTGGTAAATGGGAACGTGTATTCCAGTTCCAAAAATACGAGAAAAACGAACCAGGACATTGTCTACTTTGCCTAGCACAATACGTCCGGGCGTCAAACCGACAATAAAGAACAGCGCCTAAAATAACTGAGAATCGCGATTTTAGGCGACATCGCAATGAGGGGGATGCTGTAGCCCACAACATGCCGGACGGTTGGTGGTTGCTATTGTCAGCCTGTTCGATTCTGGGTGTCAGTACTTGGTATCTCAGAAATTTTTCTGAACGCGATGATTTGATGCGGCTCTGCGCATTTACGGGCATTGCCTGTATGCTGTCCCTTCTTGGCTGGACACTATCCATGGACATTTGAGGTCATATAATGAATGAACTCAGTGGTGCCTATCCCGTTCGTCTTCCTGTTTGGTGGGGTCGTCGCGGCCCATCCGGGCCGCATCCTGAGTTGGATGGAATCACAGGTCGTTTCATCGTGATTCGGCACCCGAAGAAGTTCGGTAGGTTTGAGGGTTTTCTGGCTCGCCTGTTCAAAGCTCCAAACGAATTACGTCGCCCACTTGATGACTTGAACAGCTTACTGTGGGAACTTTGTGATGGTCATCGACCTTTCGAAGAAATTTGTGAGTTGATGGACTCTACATTCCACGAAAGAATTGCGCCGGTTGCAGAGCGAACTGAATCGGCTTTGATACGATTCAATCAATTGGGTTTGATTGGATTTTCCAAGACCCCACATGATGGAAATTGGGAGCGAGGCCCAGGGCACGACCCCAGTGGTGATTTGGCAGAACCAGATGAGAAATTGGGACTGGATTGGCACTCATCCTCGAACTAGATTGCAAGTAGGACAATGTGTGTACTGGGCAATGGCGTTCGCCGCAGCAAAGCCACCACACCCTGAACACTGCCACCATGCATCGGATGCACTCAGAACTTGTCCAGTGACGATACAATTGAAAGCGGGCAATGATGCACCACTGGAAACCGTACCGAGTTCCTGTGTTGCACCAAGTGCATCAAAAGAATCGGTCACTGATTGGGTGGGCACGCCTCGCAATTCTTGGATTTGTTGATCACTCCATCCAGATGCCCTCAACTGTTCATCCGTGAAATCAGCAGGCGATGGCTCGGCAACAGGCACTATCGGTTGTTGGACAATTGGTGCTGCGGTGGGCATTGGACCGGGCGCTCCAGGCATTGGCCCAGGTGGACTTTGAGTGGTGGATTGCGCAGGTATATGTGCCACCGATTCAGTAGGCTCTGCTACTGCACCGTATGTGGCGATTTCATCTTCATCTAAATCCTCAATTTCATCCAACTTTCGACGCCGACCGATGATGATTGTAATCATGTAAACAAAGAAAGAAATGAATGCGATACCACCAACTAAACCACCCACAAGGATCGTTGCATCACCCAAACCAGCAAACCCTCCAGAATCATCAATTTGTTTGGTTTTGAGGTGTACTGGACCACTGGACCAGATTGATTCACCGAGATCATCGGTCACTTCGAAAAAGACTGTTCTTTCCCGTTCATCCGCATCCAATGAAATATCACAATCAATGGTAGAAGTTTGAGCAGGCCCTGGGCTCGATTCGGGCATGAAAACGACAATTTTTCCATCCTGAGTACGGGGTCTACAATCTAAGAAAACGGATTCCGGAGTCGTGCTATTGAGGGTGATGGTTACCGCCATTGTCGAATCGGTTGTTACATTGATCTGGAATGTACTAATTTCACCAGGGTTGTGCAGAACAGTCTGATCTAAATTCCATGTTGCGGCCACACTACGTTTTTGATCCACAGACACGATTATGTCTGTCGATAGTGATTGGATGGGGTCTTGATTGGTAATTTGCCCACCTTCAACTTCGATAGATAATCTCACAGATTCACCAAGTGGGAAATTATCAAGTGACTCGAAAATGACCAGCACCTCTTCCACACCACCTGGCCCCATTGGAACATCAATCCATCCATTGAGCTGACCAGTACCTCGGGAGGTCACCGCTTGCACAATCATCCCAGGGACATTTTTGTCCGATGTAACTCGCATCCTCATGCTACTATCGTATGTGTTGCCGGAATTCTGCAGTGACAAGGTCCACGATTCACTCTGACCGAGCCAAAGTGACACTTCTTGTGAATCAAAATCCGATATTTCCGGAATCGCAGTCATCTGTGTCCTGTATTCCCACGAAAATGTCGAATCTTCAGGGGATGCGTCAACTCCATTCATTGACGAAGCGGTAAACGTCAATCCAACCACTTGTCCTGGGTCCTCGTTACCAGGGACCTCGATCCAAAGAGAACCAAGTGCAGCACTATTGCCATCGTAAACCGTTGATAGACTCAGAGGCCCGGATATGATGGCACTGTTGAATTCAACCCACCAATTCCAAGCCAAAGGTGCCTGCAGATTAAAGAGAATGTGTTCAGGTCCATTGCCAAGGTTTTCAACTTCAAATGGTATTTCATTTACATGACCAGGCAAGATGTCCATTTCGGGGGTATTCATAGTCAAAGTTACATCGTGTAATTGTCGGACACGGATTTCAGAAAACACATCTTCAGTACCTGACATGCCAGATTCAGTCGAAATGACATGCGGGGTCAAGATTGGACCTGGGTCATTGGCCTGTGCACTATCTGGGGCAGTAAATGAAACCAAAACTCGGGCATTTCCACCTGGGCCGATGATGACAGATTCGGATGACAGCAATTCAATCGTCCAGCCGAAGACACCTGTTGAATCAAAGGAAAAAGTGTAACTATCTTGTTGAGTTGCATTGTTCCAAATTGTGAAAGGAACTGTGACAGTTTCACCAGGTGAAATCCACCACCCTTCTTCGGGCACATCACTAGGGTTGACTCCTACACCACCATTCGAAACCATGGATGCAGTTACATTCGCACGCATGATTGAGATTTTGCTAGGGTCGGCCTGACTGGTCGCTGTAAAGGCGGTATTTGCGCGCATACCCGGCAATGCATCTTGCGCGAGATTAGAGGTAATTGTGATTGTTTCAGTGCCGCCTTGGGGTATGGTCACCATCGTGGGCTGATCCCATTTGAGGCCGAAAGTCCAACCATCCTGATTCAGAACAGGTGTGGATGAGAGTGAGAACGTATCTTGCCCATCCCCATCATTTCGCAATGTAATTTCAAAATCACAGGCACTACCTGGTGCACATGGGAATCCTGGATCTTCTTCCACCCATGCTGGTTGGTACCCGGGATCGACAATGAATGTCGCACTGGTCGTTGCTATCACAGTCGATTCCATACTGTGGGCATGGACATTCACACTGGTTGAACCCATAGTTGACCCTTGAGATGGTTGAACGAGGAGTTTAATCGAACGTGTTTCACCTTTGGCAAGATCGATACTGACACCATCTTGAATCTGTGAACCAGTCATGTGTTGGAATCGATGATTCCAACCCTCTGGTAGATTTGTCAGACTGAGATCGACAGAATCTGATAGGTTACCCGAGTTGGTCAAACTGATGGTCGTCTCAGCCCATTCTCCTGCTTGCGCGTGACCACTTGTGCCCGAACTAGCGGAGATGGCAAATTCATCTGCTCGTGCCTTTTGGTCATAGAACATCACAATGTCCTCAAACCAATAACCAGCGGAAGAACCGGATGCATCTGAATGGAAATTGATTCTGAACTTGAATTGTGAGTTCATTGCTGATGCAGGAATGCTCCAACATGGAACTACTTGATTTCCAATTTGGTTGACATTGATTAACCAACTGCTACCATCGGTAAAATCAGTATCAACACTAGACGCGACAGTAGTCGTAATCCTCTGCCATGAATTTCCATTCCACACATCGATATCATACCCGTCACCATTGAGTGCTTCACCTGTGTAGAAAAATCCAATCCCAATTCCACGCGTTGGCGAAGGGTGAGCATCAGATGTATCGATGATAGCACTGGTAAGCGATGTGTCCCAATTATGACCATAATTGGTAGATGATGTTGTTCCACCAACGTGGAATGAGTTGCTACCACTGAGGGATGCTTCATTGGAAACATACCAATTGTTGCCAAGCGTCCAACTTCCTGATGCTTCAGCGCGATCGTATAGATTGCCAATCGTCAAACTCCGAGTACCAATATCGTTGTTTGAATTCGCATCATTCGAAAGCATGGTTGTCACTTTGATGGTGTGATTCCCACTATAATCTGGGGTCCATGTTGTTGCAACTGTAGTACTGCCACCAGCTGATACAGAGCTCACAGTAGCCCGATGAGAATGAAGAACAAAGTCTGAATATTCATCATGAAGAATATCAATATCTACGTTAAAATTACTGGCCATAGAGTCGCCCAAGTTTTCGATTGTAATTTCGATACGCTGAGATAATCCAAGCATTCCATCAATAATCCATAAGTCTGCTGAACGACTCATGCCAATAGATGAGGGGTCTTGTGAGGAAAGGACTGCGTGGTTCGAATGATCGGTACTGCTAACGTAGGTCACAGAAGCAGTCGTTGGTGTAACATCTGGCCCGGCCCGTCCTTGTGTTGCTTGAGAAATTGGTATGATGGAAACCAGCATCAGCATGACCAATATCGACGCGAGCCGAGAAGCGGACGGATTGGTAGAGAAACGCATGCGCCTCAATTTCCACCACTCTCGCGAACTCATCAACATACCGGTCTAAAGACCGGCTCACTCTTGTTGGGTTGTTTTGTCCAATGCGACTTTACGAACTTGTTCTTCCCGTCGTTCTTTGGCACGAGCTGCGAAATAAATTGACAAAGGAATCACAAGAGCGATTGCGAAGCAGCCGATCAATGCGGAAATCGACCACAGCATTTCAGTTACAGGATTGATTGTGAACGGCTCGACTTTTTCCAATTCATGAGTCGTTGACTCTACGAGGGGGCTGTATTCAGATGGATGGATTTCGTCACTACTTTCGAGTGTAATCGTCCAAACTCTGGTACCATTGTGTGCTGCGATGAGTTCCGATGAATCCTCCTCGGCCTCTTCCAATGAATCAGCATACAAACTACCCAATCCACCCATTGGCAGTTCAGGAGAAACAATACCTCGCATGACTAACAAACCAGCAGATTCAGCCGTGAAACTGTGAACTTTAGAAGCAGTACACACATTGTATTCCTCAAATCCTTGATCATCTGTCTGACGGCAACTGAAACGGTCCGCATCTTCGCTACCTAACATTTCGTGGTGATACCAAACGCCATCTGATACACCCACGGAGATTGTATCTTCGATTTCGACCCCATCGATAGTAACATTCAGCCAAGTTGTAGATCGATTGGTTGTGAATGTCCAAGTTTGGGTCGTATTGTCTGGGCTCAAACCCTGATTGTTTACTTCATGGTTTACACTTTCATTCGTAGTATGATACATGTAATACGAAGAAGCAATGGTTGCTCCATATACTGCATACGACAGGATTACAATGAGCGTCAATCCAAGCCCAATCATGGTCCGAAGCATGTTCGGATTTTGAGCCAAGGCCTTCTTCATTAAAACGCCCAACTGCAAGCACTGTTTGAACCTTCGGAAATCACGTGATGATTTACCCTCCCGTAGGCGGTCGGTCAGCGTTAAATATGGGTTGTTGGTCGGCGAACTGCTTAGGTGGCTACCATGACCACGTTTTACGATGTTCCCGCAGACCTCTTGATACCGGCACTAGCCGAGCGTTTGGAGAAGGATTACGAGGTCATATCCCAAGACGAGAAGTTTGATTTCGTCAAAACAGGCATCCACAAAGAGCGTCCACCTGTTCAAACCAATTGGTGGTTCCTTCGCAGTGCAGCGATTCTACGCAAAGTCGGACGGATGGGGCCTATTGGAGTAAACCACCTTTCACAAGCATTTGGTGGACCAAAGAACAGAGGGGCAGCACCCAATCGTGCAGCGGCTGGCAGTCGCAATGTGATTCGTTCATCTCTTCAGCAACTCGAAGATGCGGGCCTAGTGACCGTACGCAGAAATGCGGCTGGCAATGTAAACATGGGTCGTATCATTACCCCTGCGGGTCAAAAGTTGTTGGACAATGTTGCACATGAAGTTCGTCCACAAGCCGAGGAAGCATATCCTGGGCTTGGAAAGTACTGATGGAGAGGAGACTGTGGGTGAATCGATGTCTATTGCAGATGACGAACTCGCACAGATTCGCGCTGCTCGACAGGCTGAAATCCAACAGCAGATTGAAGCTCAAACTGAGCAACATATCCAAACCGAAGCCCAAGAGGTTGCGGCACAGGAAGAGGCCAATATTATCGCAACTGCAATGCGCACAATTCTAACTCCAGAAGCCAGAGATCGTTTGGCACGTGTCGAATTGGGACACCCTGAATTGGCAACCACTGTCAAGCAGCACCTTTACACTCTACATCAGGCCAACCGCATCAACATCCCAGTGGATGATGAAATGCTCAAGCGTATATTGCAAGGTCTTACTGAAAACAACCGTCGGGAGACAACCATTCGTAGAATCTGAGGGAACATTATGGCACGTCACAAGCCCTACGCCAAGAAGAAGCGCCTTAACAAGGTGACAAAGCAAAACCGCCGTGTTCCTGTATGGGTTATGATGCGCACAAATCGCAAAGTCACAACTCACCCAAAGCGTCACCATTGGAGACGCAGTAAACTACAACGCTGAAATGAGGGATGAAGATGGCTGAAACAAAAGAAATGGTCGTTCCACTAAGAGCTGCTTGGGCTGTTCCACGTACTCAGCGAGCCGCTCGTGCAATTAAGGAAATCCGCAAGCATGTAAATCGCCACATGAAGGTGACTGAGGATGAAGAATTGTGGATTGACGAAGCCGTCAACCACGCGATTTGGAAACGTGGTATCCAAAAGCCACCACGCAAGATTCGAATCGTGGCTACCAGGGAAGAAGGCTTCCCAATCGAAATCAAACTTGTTGAGGAGTGAATCAAATGGGCAATATTCGACCATCATTTATCAAAATCCGCGCCATTCGTCTTTGTGAAGAATACAAAGATCAGTTCAATGCAGATTTCGACCACAACAAAGCACTCGTTGCTGAATACACCGATGTGGATAACAAGCGAATGCGAAACTGGATTGCAGGCTATGTCACTCGCTACATGCAGCGACGTCAGGACTGAGGCGGTCATATGACGGCCCTTGAGGTCGATCAATCAGGTGAGATTGGACATGTCCATCACCCTCAGCGTCAAGTGCTTCTAGATTTCATGAAATTTCTGAAATCAAACGAGATTCTGCGATTCTCATATCCGATGCCCGATCAAGAAAGGGGCGAAGGTTGGATGATGTTCTTGTATGAACGCGTATCTGATGAAGTCATCAACAAGTTTGAGGCTTGAAGATGGGTAACAATTCGAAAATCCCCCAACCCCAATGGAATTGCGAATTGGTCGTTGTACTTGTCGAACCACAATTTGACGGTAACATCGGTGCAGTCGCACGATGTTTGAGGAACTTTGGACTCCATGAACTACGTATTCTTCGGCATGATGGTGATTTCACAGACGAAACACGCAACCGAGCAAAGCATGCTCAGAGTGTATTGGACGATTGTCAAGTTCATCAGAACTGGGATGCCTGCTTTGAGGATATCAGTTTGGTCATTGGCACAAGTGGTAAGCGTGAGATGGGTGATAAAGTTCTGTTCCGACATTTCCTTTTGCCCGCAGAAATGGGTGAACGACTTTCAGATGTTGAAGGAAAGGTGGCGATTGTTTTCGGTCCAGAGGGCATGGGTCTGACTCAAGAAGAATTGCGTGCTTGCGATTTGATGCTGACAATCCCAACCTGGGAAGGCTACCCGATACTCAATCTGAGTCACACGGTTGCAATCGTTTGCTACGAGTGGTTTCAAACTCTTTTACCCAAGGTTGGCAATGATCGGGCTTTACCCAAAACAGTCCATACGGAAAGAATACTCAATCCCGATTTGAAGCGCCAAATTCGCCGAAGGGCGCAGGAAATCGCAGATGCATCATCAAAGCGTGATGATCAAAAAGCCATCACTGCAGATACATTGAGTCGAGTGATATTGCGCGGGATGCCAACGGATGATGAAGCTCACAGTTTGCTCGGTATACTCGATGCTGCAACCAAGGCGATGAAGGGTGATGACTGATGGATTCACCAACAACTCAGTTGTTTACGGCCCGTGATGGTCGAACGCTGGATGTTTTGGTTGGAGGAGATGCAAGTTCGCAAATCGCTCTTGTTTGCCACCATGGCACACCCAGTGATGCGACGATCTGGAATGATTGGCATGCGGATGCCATGGAAAAC
>CATISE010000074.1 GCA_949538655.1 Marine Group II euryarchaeote MED-G33
ACCATTCGACAATATCGCAAGAAGCGATCGACTTGGACAGTGGGTGCCGTCGGTGCACTTCTCGTTGTCATCGTCTTGCTATTCTACATCGATGCGATGGGCGCGGGTATCGATTCTGTGGACGATGATGGCGATGGACTCCTCGATGAGGACTCCTCGTCTTGGACGGAATGGGAGAACATGCAGTACGCGGGCCGAGAGGTGAGTGGTCCGATGGCAGATGATGATGGTGATTGTTTGGCTTTGGAACCATGGTTACGTGATTCCAATGATGACGGTGTCGATTGCAATGTCGTTTACACGTACGACCGCTCTGGAATGGTAACTTCGATTAATCCCGATCGGAATGTCGATGAAGATCCTGATGAAAGTGAATTCCTTGAAGAAGCATTACACCGTTCATTCCTACTTGGATTTGGAAAGTTTGGTTTCCTGTTCATCTTGGGTATTTTTGTCCCGCTTTTCCTCGCAACAGGATTGATTCGCGATGAGATGGATTCGGGAACCCTGCACTATCTAGTTGGCAAACCGATTGCTAGAGCCGAGATTTTGATGTATCGTTTGCTAGGGTTTATTGGCTTAGCATGGCCTTATTTTGTCGGTTTATTTGTTCTATCAGCACTTGTGACGGGTATTTTTGGTCCAGGGGATTCAATCTACAGATTCTCTGATTTGGGCATTTGGTTTGGTGTTCTGATTGCGACATTCCTCACGGTTCTCGCATATGGTGCTGTATTCATCACCTTCGGTATTGTTGCAGGACGCTATGGTGTTCTGGTCGCACTACTGTTTGCGGTATGGGAATTTTTCATGATGTTCTTGGCGATGATTGGGACGACGCGAGACATGGGTATCGCCTCACTCTCGATTTCGTTCTGGGGTTCTGAAATCATCAATTCTACGGCTTGGCTGGTTTGGGGTGATTTCGCAATGATGTCGGGTCAATCCCTGGCGGTAGACATAGCCCTTTGGACGGTTTGGTATAGTCCATTCCCAACCACCTCACCCTTGGTGAATATGATTATCTCAATCGTGGTACTAATCATTATTTCAGGACTATTTGTCTTAATCGGACAATCTTCGTTCAAGAAACGTGAACTAAACTGAGGCCTTCAAATGGAGAAAATTCCCCCAACCACATTTGGAGGGGATCTCTCATCCTTGTGGCGCCTGGACACTTTGCCTCCTCTACGCCGTTTGTCATGGTGGTGGTGGTGGTGGCTGATTGTCCTCCCTGATGCTGAGAATCCAAAGAGGAGTCGTCAACTGATGGTTTTGTGGTCTACCAAGGATGCTCCACACGTCCGTGTGAATGAACACGATTGGAAACCTGAAGGTCGCTTCCATATCGACGAGGATGGGCGACATACATTGCCAGGGATGGTGTGTGCATGGTGGTATGATGGTAAAGACATGCATGAACCCTATCTGATGCGTGAACTACGTATTGCAGCAATGGATGGCCAACATCCAGATTGGCCAGGTTCAGGCGATTTTCCAGGTTCAGGTGCAGTGATTCCCGTGTCAGAGGATGATCTATCCATGGGTCTAGCTGATGATGGAAGTCACTTTTGGTTGCGATGTAAAGGTGATGATTCTGCGGTTGAAAAAGGGGCCCCCCGTTCATTCGACCTGAAGATTACTCCTTGGACCAAAGCTGCCTCATCTGCAGCATATTCAAACAATGTTTTCGGCAATAACATGGGGTATGATATCATCCGCCTTCACGCTTGTAAATGCCAAGGTATGGTCGACGAGGATAGTGTGCAAGGGAGTGCTTACTTCCAGAAAGTGACAGTTCAAGCACCTTCGATTCCTTGGTTTTGGGGTTTCCTTCATTTCAGTGATGGTACTTACTTAGATTGGTTCATTCCTCACGCATCATTCTCAATGACGGCCAGGGATTCACGCGCTTGGAAACTTCGCGATATTGCTCGGGCACCACTCAAGACAGCAGGATTATTGCACGATGAGAAAAGAGGCCGGAGTGAGCGATTTGAACGGTGCGAGGTTGAATTGTTACCGCCAGAATCTGATGGGGATTGTGATTCTAGAGGGGAGTTGTTGCCTCGATTTTCGATACGGGTCTGGAATGGTCGAACCCAAGTCGGTCTCAAAGTCCGCGCATCAAACCGTGCGCACTGGAAGTTCGATCAACCGACCCGAGCAGGTCTCGTGAGTCATCTCACATACAATGAATATCCATTGGAGGTTGAATCATTGACGATACTTGATGAGAAAGGGGTTCGGACATTGGATGATTTCGATTGGGTTCATGGAAATGCCGAACATGCTTGGGGATTATTGCACTAATCTTTGATTCGCAGGTTGGCAGAAGATTCATCATCGTTCGTGCACAGCAGTATATGAGGGAGAGCCATGAGTGATGAAGAAATGAAGAGGAGTATGGGTTCAGCAATTGAACCACCATCCGTGGGCAGTTCTGAGTATACACCGACTCCAGAACCTACACCTTTGAACGAAAATGAGGGCCTCCGTGCGAAATTGAGGCTCTATGATGAAGAAGAACTTCTCATGATCCGACGCCCCTCGTTATTCGCCTTCATGCCGGCTTACTTGGTTGGTCTGGGTGTTTTGGCGATTCACCTATTCTTTGGATGGGCACAGGCACCAGAGGATGCGACATTCATTGAATCAGTGTTCTACTTCTTGGTTGAAGTCAGTGGTTGGGCTGGCGGGGCAGGTTTTGCTTTCGTCATGCTGTTTTTCACATGGTTAAATCGCCTCATCAATCATCCTGCGAGTGGAAAATGGATGACATCTGTCCTCCTGCTTTCGTCATTGACGCCCTTCCTTCTGCAAATTGATGGAGTCATACGCCTCTTCTCTGATTCGACATTTGAAATGCCAATTGAATGGAATTTCACGCTATTTGGTGTCCTATGGACGGCGATTATCTGGGGCGTGACATTCTGGTATCAGAAGAGCTTCCTTTACGCTGTAACATCTGATCGAATCATTCACCACCAGTCATTCATCTACGAACGCGATGGTTTGACATTCCTCCACGAGAATATTCGAGCGGTAATGAAGCGAAGAACACCCATCGGTGCCATGTTTGGATATGCGACCGTATACTGCAATATTGGTGATCAATCACATGTCGCATCAGAGACAATCGGTGGCGGCGTCGCTGTTACCACACCCCCTGCCGACCCAAACTCGACACCAGGTGGTGTTCTGAAGTGGATTGGACGCATCTTCTTCTTGGTTACGTATCAACGAACTGTGAAGATTGAGCGTTTCACTCCAGACATCTCATTCTATGGTATTCGGCAGTGGCAAGAAGCCTACGATTTGATGCTAAAGATGATGGATGCCAATTCCGCTGTTACAAAGGCAGAAGAGCAACTTGAGGTACAGAAGCAGATGGTCGAATTACTCTCTCAAGGCAAAGGCGATGATTCAGCAGAAGACCTCCCAGATGTGGATGAGTTGTTGGATTTCTGAGTGACCCATTCGCGCCGCTTTATTCATAGGGGGTTTCGACCCGCAAGGGTCCATGTCAGACGAGATTATGCTACAAGCCGCGCAAGCAATGTCCGCAGGTGACTTCAAAGGGGCCATGGATGTTTTTCAGAGCCTCATAGATTCAGAACCCGAAAACCCCATCGGTCACTATGGTTGGGCCGAGTCGGCATTTATGCGACTTTCAATCGATATGGAAGAAGATGTGCCCGCTGGAAAAATCATGCAGGTTTACAAAAAAGCAATGGCTTTGGATGAAGAGAATATTGAGTATGTAGCCAGTTTTGCCAATTTTTGCCTTGATTGCGGCCGAATTCCAATGGCGATCAAAGAATACCAGCGTCTAGAGAAGATGGCAGATTTGGCCGATATCCCTGTTGAGGATACCTTATTCGATGCAAGCCGATTGATTGTGGATGCAATTGAAAGGGTTGGACAAGGAAGAGATAGCCCAATGATTCAACCTTGGTTGAAACAAGCATTGATTTGGGCTGTTGGTGGCCTTGGTTATTCTGCAGAAGATGCAGTTGCAACCCTGACCAGCGAGTGATGGTGTGTCCCATGGGGGCGGTCCGTGTCGCCATTGCCGTCGGCTATTTGGGTAGAGGTTACAGTGGTTCACAAGTTCAACCCAACGTACCCACTGTTCAAGGCGAGTTGGAGGCCGCCCTATTCCGCCTGAAGTGGTGTGAACACGGCACTCATCCAGTGACTCTGTCAAGTCGTACGGATGGCGGCGTTGATGCAAGAATGAATATTGGGAGTTTTGATCTGCCTGAACAAATTTGGAACAGCGTAGGGGAGAAAGGAATTATCACCGCAATCAATGATCAGATTCCAACCGACATTCGAGTTTGGGCGGCACAATCAGTAGATTCAGATTTACGAACAAGGAATGCTTATTGTCGAACCTATCTTTATCGTTTACAAGCGTTGAAAGGTTGGCCCAGTGTGACGGTTTCAGATTTATCCCAGTGGTGTTCACTCTTCATCGGCGAGCATGACTTCCGCAACTTTTGCCGCCCGCAAGAAGGGCGCTCGACGGTGAAGCGAGTATTGGCCTGCGAACCTTGGTTGGATGAAAATAAAGAAATTCTCGGATTCTCGATCAAGGCAGAAGGATTCGTGTGGAATCAAGTCCGTCGAATTGCTTCGGCAATGCTAGGATTGGCCCGGGGTCGTTTTTCATCAGATGAAATTCGTGAAGCACTCACCTCTCCAGAGACACCTGCTGATTTCGGTCGCTCAGAACCCGAATGGCTCACATTGTGGTCGATTGATCACCCTGGGACTCCACATCTTTGTCAGCAATCAGAAATCGATTTTGAACTTCCCCTGTTTGCTGAAAGTGTACCTGATGGTCGCGCCTATCGTTTGTGGGCTAACAAAGCCAGAGGTGAGCAAGATCAGTTACACCAGTCAGCCTGGTTAACATACCTCAACTCAAGTTGAGTATGACAAGATCTCCATCCGAAATACTGAGTGCATCTCTCAAAAATTCTGTAGAAATGACCTCTACTACATCGACGTGCCTCGTCAAATCAGGGATGAGAATTGCGCAAGGCAATTCCTGCTCATCAGAACGAATGGTCGCATGGAATGCGGTCGCCCCTCCAAATGAGCGACCTTCTCTCAAGAATCCTCGAATTCGAATCGCATTGGTATTTGAGACATCAATGAGTTCCGAATTCGCTTTCATTTCATCTGCGATATCCAATGTATCGACTCCGGAAAGGCTGCGAAGAGCGACATAGGTTGACAAATCCTTACCATCGACTTTGACATTGAGGGTTCCGGGCCATGCTTCATTTTCGAGAATGGCCTTGAATTGAGTCTGGTAGTGGTCTTGAGCCATGAAGACTTGTGCACGTCCGAGTCCACTACTGACCGTTCCGGTGAGGCGCATGGGCGAGCGCGTGCGCCCCCCCCTCATAACCGTTCAAGCGTGAACGAATCCCCTTCTTTGACCAAGCCCCATCCCATTCTAGTCAATTCAGCCAATTCGGGTGAGTCTGGATTGCAGAGTGGATTTGTGTGATTCAGATGTAAGAATCGAATGTCGGGGTCATTTATCCCCTTACTTCCAAGTCGTTCCATACTTTCGCAGACCGTAGGGTGGGGGATTTCACTCAAATCACGATGTTGCAATTCGTTTGAATCCCAGAATGTACCATCGATTAGGGCAATATCAATTTCCAAACCAGACAACCACTCTCGAATTGTCTGACCTGAAAGTGTATCAGTCCATGCATCATGATCTGGCATGAATAGAAGTTTACAATTTCGCCCTTCGATTATAATCGCATGATTATCGCTCAATTCATCACGATGGGGGATTGGAATTGGTTTGATTCTAAATCCACATCCAACAGATGGTTCAAACGCTTCATTTGCTTTCCAAAGCTTAGGATTGATGACACCATCTTCACAGAGTAGTTTCCAAACTGGGTTTCGTTCGATTAGTGAGGCGACTGATTCACTGCAATGGACTGTGAGACCATGTAGCCCCATGACCTCCTTGCCGAACAACCCCAGTCCATCGATGTGCCCAAGGTGGCTGTGGGTGAGTGATAGTGAGTTCAAGGGCTGAATATTTGGTTCGACCAAATCCCAAATTTCAAACTGCTCCCCCATTGAACGACTGGCCTCAATAAGATGTGCCGAACCATCGCTTCCAACAATTCCAAGGCTGACGGGGAAGCGTCTCAAACCCTCACCTGAGCGGATGATTTTACAACATTCTCTCATGCAACCAGGCTGTGGAACTCCACCATCCTGTGCCGTGCCAAGAACGGTCACCCGCACGTCTCGCATGGGTGCCCCTAGCATCCTCTTGACATGAATGTCTTGGCGTAAGCATCAACAGCCAATCGACACTGCCCCTGTCATGGCACGCGAGCATCGATGGATGGCTGAGCGCTACGAAGAGCTGGTTGCAGGTGGCCTCAATTGGGATCCTCCTACCCTAGAAAGTGCAAATGAACCAGAGTGTACTGTCGATGGTCAACAGATGATCATGTTGTCTGCTAACAATTACCTCAATTTGACGACCCATCCAAAAGTGATGTCGGCAATGATTGAGGCGACTCAGAAGTATGGTGCGGGGAGCGGTTCAGTTCGGGCGATTTCGGGAACCATGGACATTCATTTGGCCGCCGAGGAAGCGGTCGCGAGATTCAAGGGTGTAGAAGCCAGCCTCATCTATAGTGCAGGATATACCGCCAATGTGGGACTCATACCAACCTTGGTTCAGGGCAAGCAAGATGTGATCATTTCAGATGAACTGAATCACGGTTCAATCATTGATGGTGTCCGTCTAACAAAGGCCCAGCGAGCCGTGTATCCTCACAATGATATGGGGGGTCTTGAACAAGCCCTCAAAGATCATGCTGATGCCGATCGAAAACTCATCATCACCGACGGCGTTTTCTCAATGGATGGAGACATTTGTCCATTGGACGAAATCACCGAATTGGCGGAGGCCCATGATGCAATGATTTTGGTTGATGATTGTCATGGCGAAGGTGTGATGGGTGAAAAGGGCGCAGGAATCGTAGATCATTTCGGTTTACAAGGTCGTGTTGATTTTGAAGTGGGCTCTTTCTCCAAAGCGCTTGGTGTCCAAGGTGGAATCCTAGCAGGTAGCGCTCAAATGCGAACACATGCGTTGAATCATTCTCGTTCTTGGTTGCTCTCCGGAAGCCAACCACCGGGCGTTGCAGCAGCTCAAAAGGCAGCGGTTGAAGTCTTGATGGATGAACCACAGCACCATGCACGCCTTTGGTCCAATACAAATCGTTTCAGAGCAGAAATGAACAGCCTTGGATTTGATTTGGGTGTTTCAACAACCCCAATCATTCCAGTCATGTGTGGGGACAGCCGGTTGGCGAAAGATTTGGTCTCAGCCCTCAGGGACGAGGGTATCGTAGCAGGTGCAATCGTATTCCCAATGGTCGCAAGAGATGCAGCACGCGTCCGTAACCAGTTATCTGCAGGTTTGACAGATCAACAGTTAGACTCAATTCTTGCAGGGTATGAATCAGCAGGCAGAAAGGTTGGCCTCATCTGATTATTCTTCACCTTCTGCAATGTGAAGCAATGGGGGGTCTTCCTCAATATCTTCAATGGCCATTTCAAGATCGAAATCTCCGATTTCATTGCCCTCTTCAGGTATTTTTTCCAATTCCATTTCACCTTCAAACGGGTCTAAACCTTCTTCCAAACGGCACAATAATCTCCAGCGGGGTGCCCAAGAAAGGTGGACGTATATTGGCCCAGGTGTCAGTAAGAATGCCCATCCCACATAACGAATACCAGAAGTGAGGTTTTCGGACATTCCAGAATCCATTTCGGTGACCAACATTACACTCAGTATACTGAGGCCGATGAACGGCATAGGGTAAACCAAATCTCTTCTCAATGAAATGGGTGGCCGCTTCAAAAACTGCGCCATGAAAAGTGAAGCATGGCCAATGATTGCGAGAATCAAAACCAGCAGTACGCCAAGGAATGCCAAATCTCGAATTGAATCTTGATTCCAACCCTTTGCATATGCGTGTGGGAGAAACAGTGCCATTGAGATTAGAAATCCGTAGAATCCCCCGATGAATGCTGGATGTGTCAAGGTCAATGATCGCTTAGAAAATCGCTGGGATAGACTCCCACCTTCAACCAAGATGCGTTGTTCAGGCGGAAGATCATCTAGACGATTACGCCAACTCATCAAGATATTTTCATCTTGGGACGCATATGGTCTTACGGGTTGAGTTGAATCTCAATCAATCGATTGAACTGTAAATTCAATCTATTCCGAATCGTTTTCAGAATCCTTTGAACGTTTGAATTTCCGTAGTATTGCCCCTGGTTCATAATCGATTGAACCATCCTCTGTGTCCATCCATTCGCGTTCAAGTAAGTCCTCACCCGACTCTTCCCGTTCCCGCGCCGCTTCAAAAGAATCGATTTCATCTTCATCACGATCTTGTGCATTGGCCAAGGCTTGAGCCATGTTGATAATCGACACAATTTGCAAATCGATGTCACCACTCCATCGTACCAAAATATCGCCTTCTGTATCTCCATTTCTGAGCACAGTTTGTTCAAGTATCGAATCCTTTGTGTGGACAACACGAACGTCAGATTCCAAACCAACCCATTCTGTTCCGCTAAACAGATACACAGTCGTGTTTCCAATCGATTCCGAATCATGCCATGGGTGGCCGGTGGAAATAGCGATCACGTCCAATTTTTCTTTGGCGAGGACTGTGTTTTGAACATTCATTCTAATGATTGCCATAACAGCGATTGCAATCAACAGAACGGCATGATTGGATTGAATAATCTCCAAACTGGTCACAATTGTAATGACGATTGCAATCAAAACGAGATAAAATCCTCCTTGCATCCAAATTTGCTTTGCATTAATCCACGAATCTGCGACATCGGTGTCCGAAAGCAATCTTGAATTCGAGGGGGGGTCGATGTCGACCATATCTGGCGGATGGTGTCGTCCCTCTCAAGATTGCTGCTTGATTTTCACAGTTTGGGCTACCAAAGAAAAGTCTTCAACATCTTGGTGGAATGGTTCACAATCCGTATATAGAACCGCGATATCAATGCCAAATAGTCCATCGATAACAGGTTCTAATTTAGCACTTGATTTAATCCAAAGGCTGGAAACTCCACGACTTTTCTTCCTCTCGTGATTCAACAACATTGCTGCAATTTGAATGAGCCCCTGAACTCCATCGATGATTTCTTGACTGGCATTTCCTTTCAGTGATTTCCAAAGATCTTCCCAATCCTCATGTGCATGCCAAAAGCGACCTGCATTGAAATGTTCAATGCCCGCATCCAGCCAGCTACATTGTTCCTCGGATAATTCCACAGAATGCCCTCATTATGCCGAAAGGGCCCTTGTCCATCAATTTCTCGGCGGTTTGTAGAGCCATCTGCAAACGGCTTCTCGCCCCCTTTGGGGGGCGGTTGATTCAAGAGGCGTTAGACACGACGCGTAGCGTCGGTGAGAACATGGTCGAACTTCCAAGAGGTGAAGTGAACGAAACACGGCGTGGAGGCGTTGGTGTTCTCGAACTACTCTTGGTCGATATGCAGAAGCGTTCTGAATCCGGTTACATTCGCTGCGAAGCAGGTGCATTGGGTGGAGCCGTGGGACAAATTACGATTCGTGAAGGTACGCCTTCGATGGTATTGTATGAGGATTCAGAAGGTTCAGTTCTTTCAGGCCATGCGGCACTCGGGGCTCTGCAAGAAGCTGCATCTCTAGAGGGTAGTCAGTTGTCGAGGCATCATGGAATCGATCTCGATTTGATTGAAGGCTTACATCCAATCGCATTATTGCATTTGGAAGCCGGTGAAGTGTTGCCATGGGGTGAAGACTTCGAAGCAGAAGCATGGTGGCATCGCCGACAGAGAAAGCGGCGGCAATGGAAGCGTCTCGATGCATGGATGCCAGATGACGACCCGGGTTCAGAAGAATCCGTTACCGAACTCCCTCCTCTCCCATTTCACCCAGGTTCCGAGTTGTTACCAGGTATGGTTGCACTCATCGATACACAAACACCCGATCAAATCCTATCGATGGCCTCTCATTTGGGTCGTATTGGACACCCTCTGCTGGTCATCTCACGAATCCCTACCAATCGCTTGGAAGACGAGGCTGGATTGCCCGCATCTGTCACATCATGGTTGACAGAAAAGGGTGAGGGGGAACATGTCTGCAATGCAACTTTGGAAGAAGTACGGCGTAAGATCGACGGGTTCTTGTTTGGGGCAAAGCGTGCATGCATCGTATTGGATGGATTAGAATATCTTACAGGGTTACATGGTTTTGACCGTTCAATTGAATTGATTCGATTCTTGGTTGATTCGATTACGTCCGATGAGCACCTGTTACTGTTGCCAGTAGATCTCGATGTTTTCGCTACCCGTGAACGGGCAATTTTGGTCAGAGAAGTGGATGTGTTGGAAGGGCCGCGGGTGAATCATTGGGCTGAGAGGCCCGCGAGATTAGAAGGCCACCCATTTTGCTCGGACGACTGGTCTGCGATTGAGATCCCAGAACCAGTCATTGAAACACCCCAGCCGAAAACCGCTCCCGGGGTTATGGATTCCGACAATCGCTGGTCGATTAGTGGCGTGGTCGATGCTTGGAGAGAAGAACGCCAAACGGAAATTCAAGATGTGGTCAATGCGACGGAATCACTGGAACAAGCCGATGTAGAATTGCCAGAGTGGGCAACCGCCCCCTCTGCCAACCGCGGTGTAGAAGAAGCTGAGAATACTGCAGAAATAGTAGAATTAGCAGTGGAAACAGGAAACCCTCCAGTCCCTGAAAAACAACCAGAATCAGAGCCGGAGCCTACACCTCTAATCGTACCTGTGCCCCCCAAAGGTCCGAAATCACCATCGATCAATCATCGTGGGAATGTTGCTCGCAAGGTTCGTAGAACAACCTCGCCCAAAGACGGCCTAATTTTCTTGAAACCAATGGATATTGGGGAAATCATCTCTGAAGATTCAAACCGTCTTGAAAAAGATGGGATGGATTTGGCAGCATCCCGAGCCCGGAATATCGAAGCCAAAGTCGTGCTTCCAGGTGAAGTGATTACTGAAAGAAACAAACTCGATTTCGCAGCCAGTAGGGCCCGAATCATCGAGCCCGGTGTTCACTATGAAACCGGCCCAGACCTTCGTGTAATTGGCATGGGAGCAGCCAGTCGTGCAGCCGCTGGAGCCGATTTTTCAGATGTATCGCCCCCTCTATCGACAAATCAATCCGTCCGAGAGGCTAGTAGTCGTTCACAACGAACACAACATTTGACCGGTCGGTTGGCAGAATCGGAAAAGGCGTCCATTCGTGTGATGGAAAATGCATTCTCTGGAAGTGGTGGTTCTCAAGTTACTATTTGGGAACGATTACGCAAGTTAGAAGCACGGGGTGTCGAAATACAATCGATTGTCGATATGTTTGAGGTCGATCCCGATGGTGCTTTGGCTGCTCTCAAGGAGGCTGAAAAATGACAATTATTCGTACACCGTTACGAGATGCGATGGAACGCAGTCGTCGCTTCCTTGGTGAATCCAACCGTGCTCCAACCGATCCGGAAGGTAAAAGCACGCTATTAGATCATATTTCGATTCGAGAACGTGCTCGCGCGGAAGCGAGATTCGCTGCACGGCACGAGTTACCACACAATGCCCCCTCTCCTCTAGAACGACTGTCGATCCTCAGCGGTGATGATACGGATTATGCAGAGACGGTTCACACGCGTCTCGAAGCTATGCGAGACCGAATTCTACAAGATAGTCCCTTGAATATTGATGCTGAACCTTCTGATTTGCCGGCGGGTACCCCTCGTTGGGTTACCGGTTCAGATGGTCCCGAATCCCGAGATCCTGTCGTCCCCATCTGGCGCGAGGTGTTAGATCAACACAGAGGCTTGAACCCGGCTGATCCATTGAGTGGCGCTGAATTGGGTAGTCCACAAATCACCTCCTCTGGCCCCGGTCCATCTTCGATGGAGAATACCGGTTTCTGGCCACCTTACTTGACCGAACGCCCAGAACTTGTTTTCGCCAATTGGCAAGAAGGT
Organism: Marine Group II euryarchaeote MED-G33; assembly: GCA_949538655.1. Lineage (GTDB taxonomy): Archaea > Thermoplasmatota > Poseidoniia > Poseidoniales > Thalassarchaeaceae > MGIIb-P. Next base: position 12,105 of record CATISE010000074.1, read on the forward strand.
CCATCAAATCGAATTGCAACTCAGGCTGGAAATGAGGTCATTGATTATCCAGGTCGCCGATTAAACCCCCTACTTATTCACGGCGATTCCGGTACCGGAAAGAGTCACTTACTGTGGGCTATAGGGGAATCATTGCATAACAGTATGACAGATCGAGATGTCCGTCTGATTACAGCAGAAACCTTCCCTGAGCATCTACCCGACGGATGGGATGATTTGCTCTTGTATGCCAGTTCACTGCTTATCGATGATGCAGATCGTATTCTCATGCGTCCAACTGGAGCTGCTAATCTAGCAAATGTTGTTGGGTGGGCCATCGATATCGGTGCGCAGGTAATCCTGACCTCTTCACGACGTTTGGCTGCGGATTCACTGCCCATTGGTAGACTTCGGCAAGCGATATCGTCGGGCGTTCATGTTGAACTTGGAACCCCATCAGAGGCGACGATGTTATTGATGCTTAGACGAAACACGCTGAGCAGAGGTGCATCGCTTACCGACCCCCAACTGCAAATCATCGTCAGTCGCAGCCGGGGTCAGTGGAGTCGTGCGAAGGCAGATTTCGAAACCGTTTGCCTCGCCCTTGAGTCAGGGGCTCTATTGATGGGTGCGGCCGATGTTCGAACATTGCTTTCAGGCGAGCAACCGAACTTGCCAGATCACGTGATTGAAGATTCGATGGATACGGATGCACGTGGTGCAAAAATTGTCTCAGAAGTACTAGATGCTGTATTGCCTGAACCTGCCGAGCATCGTGCCCAAATCATCAGCGAACGAATGGAGGTTACAGATGACTACGTCCCACCGGAAATTGCACTACCCTCCTCCCTAGAGGCCGCTGAATCACTTACAGCCGATACTTTGCGAGGTCACCTTGATGAGATTGCTGAACGAGGTTCTAAATCAACCAGTGCACCGGAAATTCCTGTTGGAAAGAACATCGATGCCCTCACCGACTCTGCCTTGAATCACTTGGAGAGTATCATTCACGAGCATCGATTTGAATTACGTGAATTGAATCGGGAAATCCATCAAATTTCTAGAAAGGTTGACACCGCATCTTCTGATGAATTGGTAACGTTCACCGATCGGATGCTGGCCATCGAGGGCCACCTTGACAAATTACAGGAATTGAGCGCAGGAGAATATGCACCCGAAATTGAAAATTTCAACCCGAGTGAATTGATTCAAGCCACCGAGAGGCCAGTACTCATTCCTGACTATACTGAGCCGCAGATGGCCATTCTATGGCCACTCAAACGTCGTGTTCTTCTTCCTGTTGAGTGATGATTAAATCCCTAATCCCATTTTCTGAAACCTTTCTCAGCAATTGCGTCTTTGGCCAAGTGTCCTTGAATGACTGGCAAAGAAACTACATTGGAACCAGGTTGTCTGAGCCCAGGGCAGAGATGAACCGTTTTGTGCCATGCTCTGTTTGATGCCATATTTTCATTCCACCAAGGGAACGCTGAGCATTGGTCCGGCTTGGCTTCATAGACACCACAGGTTTTGTCCTCATTGAGGTAGATGCAAATATCATCTTCAGGGCGTGAACGAAGCACGTAGCGGCCATTATTACTCCTTGTACAATCTCGATCTAACCAATCCTCCACCTCCATTTTGAGATGTTTGGCAAGTCTCTCAGCATCATGCTTAGCCAAGAACACCACACCACCGGGTTGGTCACAGCATTTCCCACAGTCCGGTTGACATTCGAATCGAACGCCATTCGAATACCATGGTTGCCGCTTGGCCATGTATGTGCGACTCTGGTCTCTGTTTTCGATATTCTGGGTGTTATACACCCAACCCTTGCCCTTATACCGAACCCTCTATTCCCGCAAGTCGAGGAGTGTAGATGAGCGAAGAGAACGGCAAGGATGTCCTCTTTGAGGTCACCGAAGACCACCTTGATACCGGTTTGCGTGGAATCCCTGTCGGAACATGCCGAACCTCGTTCGTCGATCCCAAGAAAGGAGTCCATTACTGTGGCTATCCTGTCGGTGATTTGGCCGACATGGACCCAGAAGACGTCATCTTCCTTTTGTTTGAAAAACGATTGCCCAACCGACAGGAATCACAAGACTTCCGTCATGAATTGGCACAACGTGCAGCACGTCTACCGACAGGTGCTCTCCGAGTTCTAGAGTCTCTAACCCCTAGTGCGGGCCACCCCATGGATTGGCTTAGTATTGGAATTCAGGCTCTCGGTGTTGCTGAGACAACCGGGGATATTCGGGCTGATGGCCTCAATCTGATTTCTCGTATGCCTGAACTCATGGCTACTATTTTCCGCCTACGCGGGGGCCGAGGTCTACCAGAAGTAGGCAGCCAACCCGAGCTTGGTATGGTCGAAAACTTCGTGCATCTACTTGGAATTGAAGGTGACGAAGCAGAACGCATGACTCGCACACTACGGGTTTTCCTCGTACTCCATATGGATCATGGAGGTGGAAACCTGTCTACATTTACAGGAAAAGCCGTCGCGAGTGGTTGGGCCAGCCTCTATGCCTCAATCTCTAGTGCAATGAATGCTCTTTCAGGTCCACTTCATGGTCGGGCGAACCAATCCTGCCTTGAATTTGTACAGCGAATTGGCACATCTGATGAGGCAGAAGTTGAATCATTTGTTCGTAAGGAATTGGCTGCCCGCCGACCCATTTACGGATTCGGTCATGCCGTATTACGTGCTGAAGATCCAAGAGCTGCTGCCCAATTCAAACTCGGTGAAGAAATTTGTCCAGATGATGAAAACTTCCAGGTTGTCAAGGCATTGCGAGTTGTCGCTCCGAGGGTTCTGAGTGAGAACCCCAAGATTAGCAACCCCAATGCAAACGTCGACATTGCATCCGGTACTCTTCTCAATGCAGTCGGATTCCACAAACCGGATTATTACACGACATTCTTTGGGTGGGCACGTGTTGCTGGAATCTCTGCTCAAATTCTCGATGAGAGAAATGCTCGTGGTGGACGTGGGACCCCGATTTACCGTCCCAAGTATTACGCAGCAGACCCAACGATTCGGCGACTCGATTAATCGAAGTCCTTTCCTGAACCGCGGTGCCCCAACAATCGACTCATTTCCCAAGGCATTGTCTGCGGGCTTGAATCAGTAGCCAATTCATCAATTTCACGCTTCCAGTTCCATCGCTTACGCCAGATTGACAGGAATCCTCTTCGTTCAATATCTGTCAACTCATGCCAAGGCGTAACCTCTCTTGCAGCTTCTTGAATCAAAGCCAAATGATCTGACGGGTCTGCATTTCTCAACAGATTTTCACGTTGTGAATCTAGAGGTTGGCTGGCCCAGCGTGTCCACCTTGCCCCTCCATCTGGGTGTGTAATGGTTTCAGGAGATGTATCATCAGTCATTCCAGTCAACCCTAGGTCGTGAAGAGAACTCTCAACTGCAATCGGTGCGGGCCAGACATAGGCTTGGTACCCTTTTCGGAGTCGATTCAAACGTCTCCCTGTGTAACCTTTCAATCCAAAGGTTCGACCCAGAGTGATATGTCGTGTTGCTCCATACACATATTCCAATGCACAGGGAAGAATAGGTGCTCCAACCATTTTCTGATGCTTCAAGTGAAAAGCGAGTGAAAGCCACATGAATGATGGCAAGGTGAGGATACGCTTCATTTTCTGGCCTCCAATTTCAGGAATCATCGGCTTCAATTGTGCAACTGGCCACCTAACGTTAGCACGCGCACACGTGTGACGGAATTTTCGCTTGAATGAAATCAATACAACATTGGATTGTTGTAATCCCACCTCGTTGAGCATCGAATCAGCCAATTTGGCCATGACCCTGGCATGTTTTTCTCGTTTCTTCGGCTTGACCGAACCAGCAATTTTGGAATTCGGGTGGGGCATCTTTAGTTCAACACATGCCACCTTGCCATGTTCTCTCCAAGAATGGGTGAATGCTTCGTCAGACAATAATTGCTCAAAGGTTTGAATCCCCACTTCCGCCAATTCGTCGGCAGTATGATCTTCGGTCCATTTTGACCCGCCGATTTGTTCAACCTGTGCCTTTGAAAGGTGATTGTTGTGAAACAGCACCAATTTTCCATCCATGGTCAATCGCATGTCGAATTCGACACCATCGAATTCCGTCATTCCATGGCGGAGCGCATCGATTGAATTCTCAATCGGCTTCTCCCAATGACCGGACATCGGCTATTGATGGTTGATACCCATATTCAAGCGTCACCCTGCACCAAGCCTAAACACCGCCCGCAATCGTTTGTGTCTATGTCAGGTGAGAAGGACAAGGCAGTTCGTGGATACTGCATGTATGATTGGGGCAAATCCGCCTTTGAAACCAGCGTGACCGCAGCGATTCTTCCGCCTTGGTTCGCCTATCTATTCCTTGAAGCCAATGGCTTGACAACAACAATCGCGAACATAGAACTCTCTGGCTCCGCCATGTGGTCCTATTCAGTAGCCCTAGGTACACTGATGGTCGCTTTTGTCAGCCCATCTTTGGGCGTGATTGCAGATCGTCAGAAAATCAAAATGTGGTGGTTGAGAATTCTAACTTACGTTGGTGCGGGGTCAACTTTCCTCTTGGCATTGGCTGGAACCGACATGATCCCCATCAGCATGAAGTGGGCTTGGTTGATGGTCATGTTTGTGTTTGCAAATATTGGGCTCAACGGTGCGGGCGTATTCTACAATGCCTTGTTGCCTCATCTTGGAGACAATGATGAGATGGACGAGATTTCCAACAAGGCTTTCGCATACGGTTACTTTGGTGGTGGCCTCCTTTTGGTGTTTCACCTTTACCTTGTGATGGGCCAAGATGGCGACTGGGTAATCCCGTTCTGTATGGCGTCATCTGGTGTTTGGTGGTTCGGATTTTCTCTATTAACGTTCAAGTGGGTCCCTGAACCTCCGATTGAAAATGAAATGGAGAAGATGAGTTTCAAGGCTACAACCATTTTTGCATTCAAAGAAGTCAGCTCAACACTATCCAAAAGGAAAGACTTCCGTACACTATTTTTCTTCATGCTGGCCTATTTCCTATACATTGATGGAATCAATACAATCACAGCAATCGCAGGAATATTTGGTCCGGTTGTATTGGGTTTGACGACAACCGAT
>CATISE010000075.1 GCA_949538655.1 Marine Group II euryarchaeote MED-G33
TCATTTCAGATCAAACTGGTGGCGATGTCCAAGTTTATGATGACGACAATTTCGGAGATTGGGGTTTCACCATTTTCGTTGAAGGTACATACCAAGATGTCGATGGAAACGGAGTTTGGGATATCTGTGATAGTGTGAATATCACAGCCATTCATGATGGTATGGTCATGGAAAATTATGGTACAAATGAATCCTATGCTGTGAATGCAAGCGACGAAGATCGGTTTTACTTTGAAGTTGATTCTGGGGATAGTGAATGCAATGTTGGTTCTGGTGAAACGCGCACAGTTGATGGAAAAGATTTGATCAAAATCGGGCGCGCGTGTTGGGGCTGCATGCAAGGAACGTTGACCATCGAATCCAGTGAACCGATTTGGGTTGTCAACGATGATGAAGAAATTGCAGAATTGATCGGCGGAATGTTCGCTGCGATATCTTCTGCTTGTCTGTTTCCCTGTGGTTGTTGTATTCTGATTGTTGGAATCATTATGGGTTTCACTCTAAAGGATGGCAGCACAGCACCAGCAGTCACTGTCGCTGCCTCCGCCTCAGTAATGGGTCAAGAAGAAATCAACCCTGAAATCAAGATGCCGACTGATGACTCTGATCCTGCACACGTGTATTACGGCCTCATGATTGCTCGAGGATTCGAACCTGACCTCGCAGAAGAAATGACCAGGGATCAGTATCCTGGCTTCAATCAATGATTACTCGACTTTCCATCGCAACAAACCGATGGCGCCTCCCATGCCCATCAGTTGTTCACCCGCGTCATGGTCAGCACTCGCCTGAACCACCTCACCAGACTTCTCTCGGATTTGTGATGCCATGTCCGCCCAGAAATCTTCACTCCGCAACATACCTGCTTCAATAATCAGCGATTCCACAGCGCCCTGCTCCACGGCTTCTTGAATTTCCTTACGCCCATATGCAACAGCACCATTTGTAGAAATTCGGACCAACCCCTCTTCGATCAGACGCACTTGTTTTGCCATTGCAAATTCGCCCAAGACTGCATCAGCACCACCCTCGCGCATCACTTCATTGGCGGCTGAGCGTCCACCGATACTGGTTCCGATGTTGAGGGTTCGATGCCCCATCCCTGTTCCTTTGAGTAGAGTTTCAAATTGCTCTCGGGCCATCCCAGGTCCACAAATGACAATCGGCATGTCGGCCGAGATGGCTTTCGATGCTTGGTCAGCAACCTTGGCAAGGAAGGCGGTTCGAATCTCGGTTGATTTCCCTTCACGCTTCCCTCCACCTCTGAGTGTGAATGTATCTCCCACTTGGCGCATGCCGTGTTGTGCGATTTCAAAGAGCAAAATCTCGTCACTCTCAACGACTGCGATGGCGGCGCGACCACGACCACTGTCTTGAACTGCCTCAGCGAGTAAACTTCGGTCGGATTCAGAAATACCTCCTTTCCAAGAAATTTCAATTTCATCACGGGGGCCCACCGTGTGAGTGTGGTGACTTCCCTTGTCAAAATCGGCTTCGGCAATGACGCCATGGATTCGGAGATGATCGGTAAATGGATGAAACTCGGTCGATTCAGCATCGAGAACAATCCACACCACTTTCCTGTCTGCAGATTTTGCTCTACCGGATTCTTGGGTCCCAGTACTTTGGTCACGTCTGAATCCCATCATACCAACTAGACATCCGGGTCGAACGATTTGTTCGAGAACCCACAAATCATCTTCATGTTGTACTCGAAGTCGAACACCTTCCTCGATGTTCTTGACTTTCTTCATTCTCAACCCTCCATGAGGGTGAAGAGATTGGCCATTGCATCCTGAATGGATTCGCTTCTTTGCTTATGGTGCCAACCAACGACACCATCCGGTTGAATCAGAACGTAGGAAGGTGTTCCAGTCATGTGGAATTCAACCGCCCATTCTGCAGTACGGTCGTCAAAGTAGGTCCAATTGTGTGGTAAACCTGGGCGCTCATTGCAATTGTTGTTGTCATTATTGCAGCCACTGTAATTCGCCTCGTCCTGGAACGCAGCGATCTCGGAAAGATTGGATATTGACCATGAGAAATTGATGATGAATGACATGAAAATAACTTGGTCACTGTAATTTTCATGCAATTGGGTCATGAATTCTGCACCGTTCCAACAGTGTCCACAATCGGTTGCTGCGAACTGGATGAGGACCCATTTGTCCGTATCATTGAACAAACCTGCACTCGACCAATTTGTCCATTCCCCATTCATGCTTCGAGCGAGTCCCTCGATGAGTGGAACGGTTTGATTTTCATAGGTGCCAATTTCGGTGGCGGTTTCATTGACAGTTTCATTTTCGTCAGAGGTTCCGAGTGAACACTCCTCTCCCAAATCATCGTCTGTGCATCCATCAAAATCAGAATAATCGGGGCCATCATCGCCCAAGCATCCTGCGAGTGATGCAGTGAGCATCAACATCGTGAGGAAGTAAGCAATACGCATCCAATCACCTCAACTAAACATTCCAAGGAGGTTCCCGTCCTCATCCATGTCCATGTTTTCTCCAGCAGGAATCCGCGGAAGTCCAGGCATTGTCATCATTGTTCCACAAATTGCGACAATGAATCCAGCACCCGCATTGAGTCTGAGTTCACGAATGGGCAATGTGAAGCCGCTTGGTGCACCCAACTCGTTCATTTCATGTGAAAAAGAATACTGTGTTTTCGCCATACAGACTGCGAGATTTCCATATCCCCAATTTTGTAGAGTTTTGAGTTCCTTCAGCGCTTTCGGTGCTAGATCAATACTCGCAGCACCGTAAACGTTGGTTGCGATTCTCAGGATTTTTTCTTCCAGAGGTGCATTCGGTGCGAATAGTGGTTCAAAGGGTCGTCCTTCTGCGATGTGTGATTGACAAGCTGTTACGACAGCACGAGCCAATTCAGCCCCTCCTTCGCCACCACCTGAATGGACTCGAGACACAACCGCACTCGCTGCACCTGCTTCCAGTGCTTCTTCCAACAAGATGTCAATTTCGGCATCTGTATCGGTTGGGAAGACGTTGACGCTAGCGATGACAGGAACGTCAAATCGAGACATGTTACGGATGTGACGGGCCATGTTTGTACTGGCTCCAGCCCGAACCGCTTCGAGGTTTTCCTTGGCAATTTCTTCTGGGCGTGGACGTTTCCCCCCACCTGTGGAAAATCCGCCACCATGCATTTTCATGCTACGGACTGTAACGTTGACAACCACACAATCAGGGGCTATACCACTCGCTGCAGCCTTGATGTGCATCATTTTTTCAGCACCCATGTCGGCCCCAAACCCGGCTTCTGTAACGACGTAATCCGAGACGCCTAAGGCGATACGATCTGCAATCACACTGGAATTCCCGTGTGCAATATTTGCAAAGGGTCCAGCATGAATAAACGCCGGATCTTGTTCGATGGTCTGAACAAGGTTTGGTAAAAATGCCTCTCGAAGTAACAATGCCATCGGCCCAGCCGCTCCGATATCATCCGCTTTGACCGGGAAACCTGTACGACTCTCAGCGATGACAATTTCACCGAGCCTGTGTCGAAGATCAGCGTAATCTGAAGCGAGAGCGAGAATGGCCATGACCTCAGATGCCGCGGTAATATCGAAGCGATCTTCTCGTGCCACTCCATTCTTAGAACCACCCAAACCGATTGCAACGCTTCGAAGTGAACGATCATTCATGTCGATGACACGCGGCCAAAGGATTCGGTTTGTGTCGATGTCGGATTCATTTCCGAAATAGATGTGATTGTCTAGCATGGCTGAGCAAAGGTTGTGTGCACTTGTTACAGCATGTAGGTCGCCTGTAAAATGGAGGTTAATCGCTTCCATTGGAAGCACTTGGCTATGCCCGCCACCAGCAGCCCCACCTTTGATTCCGAAAACTGGACCCATGCTGGGTTCACGAATGGTGCAAGTCGCATTTTGACCAATTCGGTTCAGAGCCTGTGTCAACCCAATTGTCGTGACCGTTTTCCCTTCACCAAATGGAGTCGGATTGACGCTTGTAATCAGAATCAATGAACCACGGGGCAAATCGAATTTTGATTTGAGTCCCTCCCAAGTGATTTTGGCCATACCTCGTCCCATTGGTGAGAGTTCCTCAACCCCAATTCCTAGTTTCCACGCAATCTCTTCAATCGGGGCAGGGGATGCCGCGCGAGCAATATCCAGGTCGGTTGCCATGAACCGGCTGCAACGCTTCCTGTATTCAAGCGTTCATGATTCGGCGCACCGTAGGTGCGCATCCGGTTGGTTTGTGAAGGATGGGGGGTACGGGTAATCGGGTCGCATGCAAATTCGATATGCTGTTGCTGGAATGCCGATTCAGCATTCACTTTCTCCCATCTTGGCCGTGTTAACAGCAAACCACCTCAAACAAGCAGGACTAGAGGTCGAAGTCGAGCAGATTAACTTACTCGAATCTGACAATGTCACATCACCAATGGCATGGGCTTGGGTGAACAAGAATTCCGATATCGAGGTTCACAATCCACTGTATGGTGATCCTTCGACTGCAGCCGCTCATTCTCGTCTTCACCGTGTTTCATCTGCTGTGCTATCCAAAGTTAAAACAGCAGATTCAGACCATGTCCCTCATGGTGAAACTCTTTTCCACGATTCTATCGAGCGTATCAAAACACGCCGAGGTGAAAATGAATCTTGGATCTCTTTAACGAGCCCATTGAAGCACTTACTTTCCACTCGTTCGGGTGTTTATCCAGTTGATAGTAGTCTAGAGAATGGTGCTGTAAATCAACTTCGTTGGGATGGGAATAATTGGTTTTGTGCAGGAACTGATGGCCATGGTCTCGTATCTCTAGCTCGTCATTTCGGGGCTGATTTCGAGTTGGAAGGTGTTGACTCTCCCTTGTTGTGTATGATTGGCGGAGGTGGAGCGGCACGCTCCTGTGCAGCTGCATGGTCTGATGCTGGCGGTTCAATATGGTCAATGGGTGGCCGACGGCCATTGGACAAGCGTGGTTCGTGGTTTGAGAAATTGATTTCTGGTGATCGGGTTGTCGACCACATCGGCACCCGAATTTTCATTGATTTCGATGCCGAGCCCGGGGTGCCTGCAGACATTCGAACCGCAGATTCTGATTTACAGATTCAATCGTCTTACAATTCTCAAGAAGTTGGTTCGGTCGTCGAACATTCCAAGTCAGGCATTCAGTTGGATGGTCGTTGGCTTTTGACCGCTCAACACCTCGAGGCATGGGCTCGAATTTTCAGTCCAGAAGCGGCACACTTACTCCCTGGTCTGGGCCTCACGATGACTCGATTACTTGCAATGGAATCCGCCCTTATGAATGATTGAACCATTCGGCGTCGCTTTCAAATGCCTTACTTCATCTCAGAGGATAATGGCATCCATTCGGACGGCGTTTTTTCTTACCGCCCTTTTACTGCTGACCCCCCTCACAGGATTCTCTTCGGCCGCCAATGATTTCAGCGATTCACATGATGTCGGTACTCTATCCGCCGGCTGGCAAAATCTTGTTTTTATTGGTGATGAAAACAGTTCACATTGGGCTCAAATTTACTACCCTGCGAATGCATCAGGCGAGGGTCAACCTATCGACAATCGCTCCGGTCCATATCCACTGTTAATTTGGGTCGGTGACGATGGCGAAGATAGCGATCAATATGACTGGATTGGGAAGGTTCTGGCAACAGCAGGATACATCACAATCGTCCTCCCTCCAGATTGGAATTCAGATAGTACTGCATCTCAGTGCATTTCGATTATTAGTTTGTGGATGAGATTAGAATACAACAATGAGAATGGGAGCCTCGAAGGGGATCCGGCCAATATGCAGGATGCTTTTGATCTCGATTCTTGGGGTGTTGGCGGGCATGGTTTGGGTGCCAAACAAGCAGCGCTATGTCAACTGATGATGACTGGTGTGTGGGCTCCCTATATCACGAATCCACCACCTACTGCATTGATTGGGCTCGGACTTGAAGATGCCAATACAGACATCTCTGACGCCAATCTAGGGTCCTCTCCCGAACCAGGGATGGGCCTCTACCTCACAGGTACGCTGGATACCATTGCAAAAGCAGATACCAACATTGACCGATGGTTGGCGGGGCATGAAATCCCTTGGCATTACATGTCGGTTATTGGTGGGAATCATATTCAATATCAAGATGAGTCAGGGTTTTGGGAAGGATTCAATGATGGTGATGCAACCATTTCGCGTGAGGATCAACAGAGTCACGCTCTCGAACACATAACACCTTACCTTGATTTGATGCTAAAGGCTGATCATACTCAGTGGCTCAATGCGACAAATCGAGAAGTTAACTGGCAAAGCCCATCTGACTCTAATGCCTATATTTACGAAGATTTGAATGGGGCACGTTTCATGACGATGACTGCGAATTCCTCTGACGTCAATGAGATGGAGGGCGTCTCAGGTCGAGTGGTTTCGGCCAGCACCGACCTTACTCATCGAAATGGTGCACTTCCAGTGGGGACAACCGTACTTTGCACAATCAAGGAAGGTGGTGATTGGTGGGATCCAATGGACTACTCAACATATGGAATCAATTCTACAGGTACATTCACCAGCTCAATCGACAATGGTACATCATCGGCCACAAATTGTGAAGTTTCAACCGAAGGCGTTCCTCCAGGCAACCGCTCGATCATAATCGATGTTGATTGGTATGGAATGCCATCTTACCTAAGTCTGGATTTCTTCCGTCAAAACCAGGATCCTCAACTCGTCTCACCTCTGCCCGAAATACAGGTTCCTCAGCATGGTTTGGCCCATTTACCATACTCTAATTTCGCAATTGACCCCGATGGTACAAGCTTGGTTGTTGAGATGCAACCACACCTTCCAAGCACCAACCAAATGCACTGCTATCTCGAAGTCGAATCAATCACCTGTGAGCACACTGGTGATGCTGAATGGGCCGGAACAGAAATTCTGAATATTACCATTTATGACCGGTATGATCTTAATTTTTCGATGCAGTTTAACTTGAGTGCAACCGTTTTCCCAGTGGATGATTCAGTCATCCAAATCACTGAAATCCCATCTGTAAATATTGGCGAAGACAGTGGCCTAGAGTCTGTCATCATCACCTCTCATTTTGAAGATCCAGAGGGTGCGAATGCAACCATCATCAATGCGTCAACCAATGGAGGCTTGGATTTGGCATGGACGATTGACAATATTGCAGTCATGCCCCAATTGAATTGGCATGGTTCAGCGATGGTCGAAGTTTGGGTAGGGGATGGTTCCAGTGCGCCCGTGTTGGCAACATTCGATGTGTATGTTGAATCCGTACCCGATGCCCCACGCCTAAATTTAACACGGGTTTCAGTAATCGAAGATACACCACTTGAAATCCCTCTTTCAGAACTCGGATGGGATGAGGATGGGGACTCTGTTGAATTTGAAATTGAAGGAAGTGATTCACATGTTTCGGTTACAGTGTTATCGAATGTGCTCCGTATTGTTCCATCATCGGATTGGTCGGGTTTGTCCACAGGTTGGAATCTCACCGTCACAAGTGCAGATGGTAATTCAACAGGTCCAATCGAGTTTGAAATTTCAAATGTTAATGATGCGGTGCAATTGACTTGGGGTCCCTTGGAATCAGTCGGGAATGATACCGTATTCATCGTTGCAATACATGACCCTGATGATGGCACACCATGGACTGCAAGGTCTCGTTGGGATGGGCAGTTGTGGACTGAATTCGAAGCCAACTGTGATGCCAGTGATGTCAGTGTAGAACAGCCACAGGATTGGGAATGTACTGTGGTAACAGACGCGAGTGAACTAACCCCTGGTGCCCATCGCCTTGAAGTTCAAGTCTACGAAAGTGGCAATTGGGGCGAAGAGAAAATCTACTATCACACCGTTTCTCCACCAGCATCCAATTCGTCCGATAATAACAATTTACCAGACATTTCAGTTGATGCAGGTGGAGAAGGATTCTCGATCTGGGTCGTATTTGCGATTGTAGTCGCCACAATTGTTGCTTTGATTGGATTATACATGATTGTCACAATGTCTAAGGATGACATGGAGAATATGTTGGGCGATTCATCCAACAGAGGCGGTTATGCTGAAGATGTAGAATTATCCGAAATTGAAGACGAATTGGTCGATTTCGATTAGAGTGGGATATTGCCATGCTTTCGAGGGGGCTGCCAAACCCTCTTTGATAGCAACGATTTGAGTGCACGAATCAATCGCAAACGAGTTTCATTAGGCTCGATAACATCGTCTAGCCACCCATTTCGCGCTGCGACGTATGGGTCGCCAAATTTATTCTTGTAATCCTTGACCAATTCGGCATGCGTGGATTGTGGGTCTTCAGCTTCTTTCAATTCTCGGCGATGGATGATATTGACAGCACCTTCTGCACCCATCACAGCAAGTTCTCCAGTTGGCCAAGCCACATTGTAATCAGACTCAAGGTGCTTGCAAGACATGGCCAGATACGCTCCGCCGTATGCCTTTCTAGTTACAACAGTCATCATCGGCACTGTCGCTTCAGCATATGCGTAGAGCATCTTGGCACCATGGCGAATGATTCCCCCCCATTCCTGCACAGTTCCGGGCAAGAAACCAGGTACATCAACAAATGAGAGAAGTGGTATATTGAATGCATCACAGGTTCGAATAAAGCGAGCAGCCTTGATACTCGCATCGATATCCAAGCAACCCGCAAGTACCTTTGGTTGATTCGCAATAATCCCTACTGGGTGCCCTGCAAGACGCGCCAATCCAATGATCATGTTATCTGCATAACTCGGGAATAGCTCAACAAAGTGCCCATCATCTACCGTTGTTTGAATCACCTTCGTCATGTCATAGGGTCGATTGCTATCATGGGGTACAATCGTGCCAAGTTCGGGACAATCTCTGTCATGTGGGTCTCCCGAATCTAGGTGTGGGGGGGATGCACCACAATAATCGGGGAAGTATGAAAGCAATTCAACAGCAATTTCCATCGCATCATCTTCATCGCTCGCGGTCAGACAACTGATTCCGGAGCGCGAAGCATGCATCTGTGCACCACCGACTTCTTCAGTAGTCATCTCACCACTGGCCGTCTCTTCGGTTTCCAGGGGACTGGAAAGGAACAATTGCCCACGTCCCTCACCAAGAATCACAAAATCAGTCAATGCCGCTGCCAACGCAGAAACACCCACTACAGGTCCTAGGACCAGGCTAATCATTGGCACGCGGCCAGAACACGAAACAAAGTAATCCAACATTTCACCTGTGGCTGCGAGGGAATGTACACCATCGTGAGCACGTTGCCCACCTCCGTCCCAGATACAGATGATTGGGAGTCGTGCCCTTTCAGCCATTTCAACAACTTTGGAGATTTTGTTCGCATGCATTTCACCCATGGATCCTCCAAAAACAGTGAAATCTTGGCTGAAACAAAACACACGCCGTCCATCGACACTACCGTGTCCAGCAACCACTCCGTCACCAAATTGTGGATGCATGTGCATATTGTTGTCATGATTACGGTGAGATACCAATGCATCGATTTCGATGAATGAATCAGGGTCTAATAGTGCATCAATTCGTTCTCGAGCCGTAGCTCTTCCAGCAGCACGAAACGCCTCGACTCTGGCAATCCCTCCACCAGCCAAAGCCTGTTTCCGACGCCAAGCTAGGTCTTCCGCCTTGTCGCCCATATCGCTCTCCATAGGAGAGCGGTCTTTCATGAGAGCGGTCAATCGATATTTCTAATTTCTCAATTGGGAAATTAAATTTTCAATTGAGAATTGATGATTTATTTTCGCCACATAAATTGGCATTCCAGCCCAATCGGACATCATCTCCAATCGATAACAAGAAGTGTAATTTGACAAGTGCAGCATCCGGTCCAATGGTGGCATGGTTGCCTACAATACCCATATCCTGTTGGTCTCTACCTTTACTGTAAACATCCATGTGTATTGGTCCATGGACGCACTGGCTTGTCATTACAGCGGTTCCACCTTTTGCACAATAATTCGCGACAGCCTCTCGCATTTCTGCATTTTCGGGACTGTCTCCATTGGGATCTTCGATGGGAAGGTGGCCCAAACCTGTTCCGTGGAACAATACCGCATCATAGTTTGAAGCCAGTTTGATTTGATCCGCAAATAGGTGAGGGCCTGCCATGAGTTGTAGAATACGCGCATTTTCATCAAAAACGGCAGGTTTAGCAGCAATATTTCGAGTGGGTTTCTGCACATCCATGTCGATTTCACAGTTGCCATTTCGTCCGACGGAAATGAATCCTAGTGGGTCCGCGTTGATTCCCTGGAATGCATTTCGCTTACTTGAATGGAATTTTCTTGTAGAGCATCCAGGCATGATCGCACAAACTCCATCGTCACTACCCGCATGCATGATGATGACACTCGCATCTCCGTTCTCACCAGTTGGCTCAGGTCCATGTGCGGCCCAATGAACAGCCGCGAGAAGATTTTCAGTTCCATCCGTTGAACCTCGATCACTGCTTCTTTGCGAGCCTGTAAACGCAATTCTCCCAGGTGGTCTTTCTCCCTGTCCTGCCCATGCAAAAGCTGCAGCAGCCGCTGAATAATGCATCGTATCAGTACCATGGGTGATGACCACACCCACTGCTCCTGAGTTAAATGCCTCTTCAGCCGATGCCATCATTGCATTCCAATGGCGCACTCGGATATCGTCGGACCACATGTTCCCTAATTTCTTCGTTCGTATACGTGCATGGTTTGCCAATTCGGGAATGGCGTCGAGTAGTTCCTCAGGCTCAAATCGAGCGGCAACTGCCCCTGTCACGTAATCGACTTTGGAAGCAATTGTTCCACCGGTGTGCAAAATCCAAATCTCGGGTAAATCTGAATTTTCCGAGATACTTGTATTGGTGATTGTATCGGGCAACTTCGCTGAACCGATTGTCGAGATTTCGGAGATTTCAGATTCGGCAAATGTGATGTTGTAACCGTTGTCCAATTTGACCGTAATATGTCCGCTAGTAGCAGGTGCTAGCAGGATTCCTTCATGGGTCACCGAACCCTCGGGTGTGGACGCTGTAAAGCGTATGCGTTCTCCACTCTCGGGACTACCCATGGCCGACTGGGGGACCAGACATCTATTCAACCGAACGGTCTGCTTGAATGGATATACTCATATTCCGTAGTTCGGTCGAAGGCTCCGTTGCCGGGGTGGCGTAGTTGGTGGCGCGTCGGACTCATAGGACACCTGCAAAGGAATAAGATGAGCGCGATAAACCTCGAAATGTCTGAGACATCCGAAGGTCACGGGTTCGAGCCCCGTTCCCGGCACCA